>CAYRVS010000033.1:0-37459 GCA_964427725.1 uncultured Planctomycetaceae bacterium
ACCAACCACTGTTTCAGTGCCCTCTTGGTTGGGCGTGGTGATGTCACCGCCGCGACTTCCGCGACGACAATCACCACGCAGAAGTTTCAGTGCCCTCTTGGTTGGGCGTGGTGATGTCACTTATCCGCAACTCGTTTCCGGATAATCGGTTGCGGCGATCTTCCTCGGAAATTCTTCGCAGAGGCTGTTTCTGCGTGAAATACGGTGAGGTTTGCGAACCTTTGGAACTGTCGGCATGGCGGCGCCTTCGTCTGATACTTGTCGGCTGGATGATTCGTGGGCAGCATCATGGTTGTGGCAGATCGCCGCAAAATCGAAGGTACTCGCAATCGGTGCATCTCGCCAGCAAGGGATTGGCGGGGGGCATCTGTTCGTGGTCGATGGTTTGTCGCAGGGCGGCGATCGTTTTCCAGGTCAGGTCGCGCAGCGGGGCGTCAATCGCCACGTGGTCGATCGTGTCATCGGGGAGTCGCACGACATATCCATGCGTGACCGGCACGCCAAAGGCTGATTCGAGCAGCAGCGCGTAACCGGCCAGTTGCAGGCGATGGTTCAACCGCGCCGGGCCGTGCGTGAATTTGATTTCGACGGGATAACGAACCGCGCCCCAGCGAATGAGCATGTCGAGCCGCCCCGAGAGACCCAACGTCTCGGAGAACAGCGACACGTTGTGTTCGACTTGTCCGTGTTTCAAACCGAACGCCCGCAAGGTGCGGCGTTTCTGCAGGTGTTGGAGCCGCCGCTCCTTCAATAGCCCCATCCGCATCTTGAACGACTCGACCTTGCCGACGGGGCAGACGTGGGTCCACCAGACGACGCGGGGGCAGTAGGTCCATTGCCGCAGGTCGGAAACACGGAGCAGCGGCGTGGGGTGGTCACTCGGAGCGACCAGCGGCAGGATCGTCATGGTCGGCTCCTTGATGCGCGGCGAGTCGCGGGAGTTCGAGCGGCGGCGGCTCGACAAACACGTTGAGCCAGCCCTCACAGTCGGTCGCGCAGACCGGAATCAGCGCGATCGAACCGCCGTAGACTTCAATCTGTTGTTCGAGGAGCAGCGCGAGCTCTTCACGGCGATTGCGGGTCAGGCGGCCATGGAACGCGCTGTACTGAAACCGCACGAGACCGAAGTCGAGGCACTTCTCGCTGACTTTGGTCCGGGTGCGGTCGTGCGGAATGTCGTACAAAACGATCGTCGTCGTTTCGAGTTGGGGCATCGTCGGCTCCTACCAGCGGCTGGCGAACGCGCGGTAGACCCGTTCGCCACGGACGGCGACCGCCAGATGCCGCGCCTGAGTCTGAATGATCGAGCCGAGCGTCCAACGTTTCCCCTCATAGGGGACCGCCGTCGCGATCCGTTCGAGGACGCGATCGGCGACGAGCCGCCGGGTGACCGCCGTCAGACCATGCTCGTCGGTCTCGAGCGTGATCCCCTGATTGACCATCGCCAAGACGACGCGGTCGACCACCGGGGCGCGGAACTCTTCGACGAGGTCGAGCACCAGCGCCGGCTTCCCCGCGCGGTCGACATGCAGGAACCCGGCGTAGAGTTCCAGGCCCGCATTGACGATCGCCGCCGAAACTTGCCCATAGAGAATGCCGTAGCCGTAGTTCAAGGCGCTGTTGATCGGGTCGATCGCCCCGCGGGTTTGACGGCCGGGAAAGGCCGCGCGGCCTTCGAGCAACAGCGCGACCCCTTCCCAGTAGAGCCGCGCGCCGGTCCCCTCAAAGCCCATCAGCTTGTCGCGGACGCGGTCCAGCTCTTCGGCCTCGAAGGTCGCCAGTTGCTTGCGCAGGTTGGCGATCGCCGCGATCTTCTTCTCGAGCCGTTCAAACCGCGCGGCGTCGGTCGACTTCAGATACTTCCCCGAGTACTGCAACTGATGCTTCTGATTGCGCAGCTTGCCGCGGATGAATTCGACGGCGAGCTGCACCCCGAGCGCCGTGTGATACGCCGCGAGTTGCGAGCGGCGCGTCTGCACCGTCCCGTTCAAGCCGGGGGAACTGAACTGGGCGACCGGTTGCCCACGACCGCTGAGGAACGACAGACCGATTCCCCGCTCGACCAGCGCTTCGATCAGGTCGCTGCTGATCGTCACGCCGCGCCCCGAGATGGTGACGCTTCGCAGCCGTGACATCGGGACGGCCCGCTCTTGCCATTCCCGGCCTGTGCAGTCCGCTCGACTCCCCTCCGACAAGCGATCGAGTTGCTCGGCCAACCGGGCCGTGGGCACCGGACGAACCGTCGCGACGGGTGGCGCGGGATCGTTCGCCCAAAGCGCCAACAACTCCGCGGCGGCCGCGTCCGCCGGATGCGCGCCGCTGGAGCCGGCGCGGGGTCGGGCAACCCCCGAATTCTCGTGTGGTCTATCCGAGGAGTCGGGTTCGATCGACGAGGACCAGCCATTCGACACTTGCAGCGTGTCGTCTTCGCCGCCCCCCGGCTGAGCGTCTGCCGGCAGCTCACCGACGGGCTGATCGCCGACGGGCTGATCACTCACCAACGGCTGCGGCAGCACACTCGGCCCGGAGGTGGGCGGAAATTCCTCGTCCTTCCGCCGCCCCACCCCGAACGGCTCGCGCCAGCGGATCACCATCCGCTCCGACCGTTTCCCCAGAAACGCCCCGAACACATCAATCACCACATCCGCCGGATGCTCGACCAACCGCGCGGGAGGATACAAGGGCATGATCACGATTCCGGAAAGGTCTCAGGTATCGTCTTCATGACGGGGTGGGTTCAGCTCCAAGCCTGATTCCGAGGAGTAAGGGACTTTGACCACCGACAGATGCTTCGTCGGCAGTCCCAAAGATTCGGCCGATTGCACCAGCCCGTTTCGCCGCAGGTTGACGAGCTGCTTCTGATTGACCGGGACGGTCAGCATCGAGGCCACGAGCGGTTCTTCGTCGAGCAGGTGACGGTATTCGTCGCACAGCGATTGCGGCAGGACTTCCGCGCCGTCGAACTGCTTCAAGAACAGCTCTTCCAAATCGGCTTCCGCATCAAACGGTTTCAGCGCCGCGAGGACATCACGCCGGAAGCTCTCCGACCAGGCCGCGATCTCGTGGGACAGCCGGTCGCCGATCGGTCCTTCGTAGATCGTGTCGAGCCAGACTTGAACCAAAGCTTCGTCAATCACCTGATCCCGCGCGGTCTTGAGTTGTTCGATCGCCGCCTGGACCAGCGCTTCGTCATAGACCGGGAGCGCATCATCCACCGGCGTGCAGACAACGACCTCCTTCGGCTCGGGGCGACGGCTCCGATTCACGCGCCCGAACCGCTGCAACAAGGCTTCCAAGGGCGCGGGGTCGGTGAAGAGGACATCGAAATCGACATCGAGGCTCACCTCCACCACCTGCGTGGCGACCAGCGCGATCGGCCGCCGATCCGCCCCCGTGTTCCGCGTGGCGACGGCTTGTCGGACCTCCGTCTCCAAAGCATTTCGATCGCGACCGTTGAACCGTCCATGCAGCAGTTGGACTTCGTGCGAACCCCGCAGCCGCTCACGGAGCAGTCGCCGCAACTGTTGCGCCCGCCCGACGGTCGTCGCGACACACAACACCGCCTCGCCGGCTTGAATCCGGGTCACGATCTGATCGACCGTCGCACCTTCCAACAACCCGGTCTCGGAGAGCCGCAAGATGTGTCGCCGGAACTTCGCGTAAGTCTCCGCCTGTGCCTGAATCACGGTCGCCCGGCCGAGGATTATGTGAATGCGATCGCGGATGGGGCGTGGCATCGTCGCCGTCATGACGAACACCTTCGCCCCCAACTCCTGGACCAAAAACCGCAGTTGTTCAAGGATCGCCGCGAGCCGCTTTGGCTCGTAGGCATGGATCTCATCGAAGATGAACAAACCACCGGCGGCGTCGGCCCAAATCGCCTCGTGCCCCTTCAGTTGATACGCGGCCCTCAGAAGTTGATAGGGGCTGAGGACGCGGACGGGGGCGGTGTGCAGTTTGGCGAGATTCTGTTGTTGCCGCGCCAGCCATTCCGCCTGCTTGGGTGAAGGTGCCCGCGGCCCGGCATCGTCCCGATTCATCAATTGGTGATACAGCACCTGCAGGGCCGATGAGTGCTGCAACATGACGGCGGCCCGTTCGGCGGTCGTTGGCGCTTGGGGATCCACCGCGAAGTTGCCGACCAGCCGCCGCTGCATCGCGTTCATGCTCGCCTTGAACGGCAAGACGTAGAACAGCGGGGGAAAGCCTGAACCGTTCGCATATTGCCGACTCGCCCATAACAGGGCCGCCTCGGTCTTCCCGCTGCCGGTCGGGGCGACCAACAGGGCATGCCCCGCCGTGTCCGCCGCCGTCGTCTGATGGGGATAGAACTCCGCCCCCCGGGGTGGCGCAAGCCGGGGCCGGATCGTCTCCGGCCGATGCAACGCATCGAGCGAACGAAATTCTTCATGGGCCGATCCGGCATGGTCGGCGAGCAGCATCACGCCGCGCAGCAGCAGTCCGAAGCGTCGCTGCCGAGGATCGACCCGCGGATCCTGGAGGTCATCCATCCACAATTGCCACGCCCCGAGATTGTCCCGCAGACTCTGGTTCGCCAGTTCTCGCCCATTCCGCTCGGCGGGCCACGGTGCGAGGGTCCACGCGTCATCCAACAAGCCGAACTCACGCACGCGCGGCAAGAGCTCTGCCACGAAATAGGTCGCCACCGCGGCGAACAGTTCCCCGGGAATCGGAGCGAGAAAATCTTCGATGTTCGGCGCGGGTTCCCAATCGCAACCCAGGCTGTATTTCGTCGTGATCTCCCTGTAGTCCTTGTGATGCGACGCGATCGCCGCCGCGATACAGGTGCGATCGCCCAGCGGATCGGACCCCAACGCCCAGTTGAGCCACGCCAACGACAAGACTTCATGACGCTGGTCATAGGTCGACCGTGTGCCGCGCGGCTGGCGCAGCATCCGCTGGAAACGAGGGTCGGCTTTGCCGAGATCATGCAATGCGGCGGCGAGCCCCAGCCGATGCCACAGCCGCGCATCCTCGCACAGCTCGGGCAAGTAAGGAGCCCGATCCCGCAGTCGCGCCACCCGCCGGACCACGTCCAGTGTGTGGGCGACCAAGGACTCCCCCACCAACTCTTCCCCGCGCGGACTTTTCGCCCACCAGTCGGCCGGGCTATCCATGCGTCGGCTCTCCGGGGTTCGCGGGATCGATCGTATGAAACCACAGCAACCGTCGGCCGCCGCGATCCTCCGCCGTCACGGGATCGGTCCACCAGGCATCGTTCGCCCCCGCGAGATTGAGCAGTTGCCGCGAGGAAAACCGCTCCTCGAACCCGACATAGACCCGTTCGTGCAGCACGATGTACGGGGCGAAGACCGGATGACGTTCGGGCGCCGGACCGATGTACCGCGGCATCAGCGTCGTCACCCCCCAGGGCAACCGGGTCCGCAACCGTCCCGGCAGGATCGTCCGCTCCACGTAACCCCGCGTCGCCGCCGGCAACTCGACCACCTCCACCCGCTGGATGCTCGCCAAATCCTGCGACCGGCCGAGCACCACCGCGAAGGTGGGGGAGCGAAAGGCGTCGGCGAGTTCCGGCGGATCGAGATAGAGCTCCAGCCGCACGTCGAACAGGAAGTCGCGCTCGTGGGGTTGGACGACCGCCTCCGTCGTCTTCTCCAGCAGTCGCGGTTCGAGCTCCTTCTTCGTGAGCTTCTTCTTCCCGACCTGGACCGGCGGCCGCCACAGCGGATCGACCACGTCCCCGGGCAACTTGCCCGAAGTCCGGCTGATGATCTGCTGATGTTCCAAGTCGCACGCCCGGCCCCGGGCCTGGAAGGCATACGCGAAATGGATCGGCGACGACGGCCAGGCCCCCAGCGCGCTGGCGACGTGCCCGAAGATCGTCGACGGCGGCGGCACCTCGAACGACGGCTGCCGACCGATCAGGAAGTGCGGGTACCGAAACGAGACGACCGGCGCCTCGATCGTTACCTTGGCGACGCGTCTAGGCATACCATGCGGCGCGCTCATGCTTGCCCATCTCCTCGGCGAGTTGCAGCAGAACCGTCCGCGGATGCGCGACTTCGGCGAACCCATGGGGCGGCTTCAGTTCCCCCAACAGCTCGACGAACTTGGCCCGCTCCTCATCGAGAAAGCCCTGCGCCCAGCCGACATAGACCGGCGACAGCAGGTCATCTTGGAACGACGCGAAAATCTCGCGCACGGCTTCAGGATGCAGTTCCGTCCGTCCCGATCGAGTGCCGCTGAACATCCGATAGAACGGATGGTTCCCGCCTTTGGTGACGGCCATGACTACAACGGCGGGGAGCAGGTCGGTGTAGTGCAGCGTCTGCTTCGCCCCGCCACCCAGATGCGCGAGCCCCTTCACCAACGCGCTCACTCGCTTCGTCCGCTCGGCGAGCGGCAAGCGGATCGCCTTCTGGTTCCGCACGCGCAGGTCCCCCTCGGTCCCTTCACAGCCCGCTTCCTTGGCCTTATCGCGACGGTAGCTGTCGAGATTCTTGTAGCCGACCCGCTCGGCGTCGTAGAACGTGCCGGCACTGGTGAGGTCGAGCGACACCAGCCCGCGCAAATGCGCCCGATAGAACTCGTGCTCGTGCGGGACCGGATCACCATCCTGCCGGGCCATCGTCCCGAAGTCGGAGACGATGTTCGCCGGGGCGACCGACACGAACGTGCTCACGCGGAAGGGAGAGACACGCGTGACTTCGCGGTCCTTTTCCAGCGGCAACGCGGCCTGCGTCTTCTCCTTGTTCTTGGCCTTCTCTTCGTCGTCTCCCTTCTTCGACTGGGCGCGCATGTACCCGAACAAATCGTCGTCCCAGTTCGTGATCGGGTCCGACTCCGAGAAGGCGATTTTCTTCTCGCGGAAGACCGGCGCGGCTTTCCAGCCCGAATCACCATGCTCCAGCGTCGTCCGCAGCCAGAACCGGAACGCCTGCGCCGAGACATACGGATAGACCCCGTCCGCGGCGCGAATCTTCTTCACCGCGATCGTGTTGTCCGTCTTGGCGCCGGGTTCGGCCCCCGCGTTGTTGAGCGCCGACGCCGGCGCATCCAAGAGAAACAAGCCCGTCAGATATGCCATCGAACAGATCCTTTTCGGAGTCCAGAAGAGAGACCAAACCCGCCATCCATCACGACGAACTTACGCCGCCGCTTCCGTCGGCGATTCCAACACCTCGCGATTCGTGCCGCGATCGAAGAACTTCTGCTCGAACAGCCGTTCGACCAGCCGGATCGAGATCAGATCGCGCACCAGGCTCCAACTCGCGCGTTCGTCGGCGTCGGCGTTCAGGAAGACGTCGACATACTCGTCGAACCCCAAGGCGAGTTTGCCGCGGTCCTTCGCGTACTGCATCTGCACCTTCGACAGGATCGCGCGGTACTGCCATTCCCCCGTGGTGTAGACCAGCTCGCGGAAGAGCCGCTTGTCGTTGTGTTCGTCGATCAGTTCCGCCAGCCGCGTGGCGAACGCCTTGATCAACGCGATTCGTTCTTGCTTCATCCCCAAGACCCTTTCAAGGAACAACGCCGTCAGAGACCAATCGATCAGTTCCAGTTGCTCGTAGCCGAACCGCGGCGCGAAATCGGGCGACTTGTCGAGGTCGAAGTAGTATTTGGTGGCGTCGGAGAGGAGATGCCGCCGAACGAACCGCGCTGCCGCCCGCCAGTCACAGAACCCGTGCTCGAAAATCGGCAGCAGGTCGTTGTAGAGGTCGTTCCGCGACCGGCCCGGGCCTTGCGGGGCGGCGGGCTTCGCGGCCTTTTTCGATTTCTTCCCCGCGGGGGCCTCGCCGCTTTCGGCCTCCCCCCCCTTCCCCGCCCGCCACGCCCGATGCACCAACCGTTGCCACCGGGATGCATGGGCTGAACCATGCAGTTCCATCAGGAACTCAACGAAGCCACCGGGAATCTGTTCGATCGCCAGCGACGGCCCCTGCCCCGAGTTGCTCATCAGGTAGACGGTCACCGAGGTTCTCGCGTTTCGCATCGCGCCGGATTTCCGGTCGCTGACCACCTCGACCAGATCGTCCATCACCAGCGACTCCGGCGCTTTCGCATCCGGATACTTCGGCCGCTTCTCCTTGTTGAGCCCGCCCGGCGCTTCGCGATCGAGCAGATTTCCGGGATCGTCCTCGGCCGGGAGCCGGTTCTCGCGCGACAGGTTGATGATCAGCCGATTCCGCGCCAGATACCGCCGCGCGAATTGCAGGGTCCATTTCGGATCATCGCAATGGACGATCAGCAGCTTCCCCTCGCTCCGCCGGCCTCCCAAAGCGAGCGATTGAATCGCCAACAAATAGGGGGCCGCGACCGGCAGTTCTGACAGCCCCGACGGAAAGAAGTTCAGCACCCCCGCGCCAGTCAGCATCGGCATCTGCGAGCGCTCCATGAGATGCGTTGCCGGCTCGCCTGAGAACACGCACCGCACGTCCGACAATCCTTGATCCGGGGGATTGCGGTGGGGGGCCAGCAACCGCTTGAACGCTGCCTCCTTGGCTTCTTTTCCTGTTGTGGGATTGGTGTAAGGTGCATTCATCGTGTAGACGCATGACAGATAGGCGACAAAGACACTATCGGTATACGCCGCCTTGATTTCCTTCCCCGCGCTGTCGAGATCCTCCAGCGTCAGCTCCGTTGGATCATCTTTCCCCGCCATCGCGCACAGCGTCGCCACGCCGACATCGGCGAGGGGATGGCCGGTCCATTTCAGCAGGGGCGTCGTCATGGCTGGGTTCCTTGGTTCAACTCCACCCTTACCGCTCCATTCCCCCATGGGGCGTGTTTGCCGATGTGCAGCAGTTCGCCGAGGGTGAGTAGCGGGATGAGGGTGGCGGAGGTGGTTGGGTCGGGGAATTCGTAGGTCGCTTGGCCGACGAAGCCGCTGATCTCCTGCTTGTCGCCGGTCCGCGTGCTGCGGCGGTCGCGGGTCAGCCAAACGGTGCGGCTATCGACCAGGCGGACGGTGTCGGCCATGGTCCCCAGACCGGCGAAGTCGGAGTGCCGCCACGGCTCCGTGAAAAACGCGCAGAGCGCCGACAGCCGATCGCGCAGCCGCCGCAGAATCACGCCGAACGGCGGGCGGTCGCGGATTTCGGTCGCGGGGACGTGCCGGCCGCGCTCGTCGATCCCGCTGCCCGATTTCAGCAACATCGGGGTAAGGAAATGGAGGTGGAGGGTTGAAGGTGGAGGGTTGAAGGTCAGAGAAGACCGTGTCGTCGGCTGTGACTCGTGGCCGAGCCGTGCGTGAAGCCAGTCCTCCGTGGTGATGACGCGCTGGGGGAGCGCGATGTTGGCCTCGCCGTAGCGGAACAGAACTTCGTCCCCATGCGGGTGACTGGCCGTGATCTGCTGAATGGCGAAGGGGACGCGGTCGCGGCCCATGCCGTCGTGGCCTAATCGATCGAGCGTGCTGATGATGTACGGCAGCCGTTCGATCGCCCGGCCGAACAGCATCACGCGGAACGTGAGCCCCTCGGGGGTCACCGGCTCCTCGGGATGCAGACCGGGCGGCTCGATCACAAAGGGCCTGGGGAGATCCTGTTGCTTGCGAAGCTGGGTCGCCTCGTCGGGGGGCGTCGGTTGAAAGACCTGCCCGTAGGCGCACTCGGCGTACAGCGGACAGGGCGGACAGGCGTGATCCATCCATTCGCGCGGGCAGACGAGTTGCCGCAGCGTGATTCCCAGCGCCCCGCGCAGCACGTTGGCGATCACGGGCCCGGGGATGACGGTCGGCCGCCGCCAACGAATCCGCACCGCGATCCGGATCGCGCGGATCATGGGGAGCACGGTGATGTCGGGGAGAAGGTTCATGGTTCAGCCGCTCTTCTTGCGCGCCCGCGCGCCCCGGGTCGTCCGCGACGGCACCCGCTCGCGTTCCGCCGGGAGCGCCGCCGACAATGCGAGGATCGCCGCGGCTTCGTGACGGATGTCGTTCCGTAAGCCCGCGGGCTCGAGCACCTCGACTTCACTGCCCCACGAGAGGATCCACCGGCGGACCTCGACGAGCGTCCGCAGCGACAGTTCCAGCAGCACCCCGCCATCGAGCTCGACTTCCAACTGTTGCGAGAGATGCCACACCTTCTCGCGGATGTACTTCCCCGCCGACGGCGCGAACCGTAACCGAACGGTCTGCAGCGGCTGGGAACTGTCGGCGACGACCCGGAACGTCCCGTCGAAAAAGTCGCCGATGCGGAAGTCCGCGGGGACCACGAACGTCGCGCCGGTCGGCTCGAGGGCGCGAACCCGGTTGACGGCGAACATCCGTCGTTCGTGTCGCAGACCGCACCAGCCGATGACGTACCAGTCGCCGTTGACGTTCGTCAGGTGCCACGGGTCAAGCACCCGTTCCGACTCCGCGTCGCGCGAGGCGGTCCAATAGGTCATGCGGATTTGCCGGCGCTGCAGGACGGCGTCAGCGAGTCGCCGGAACAACTCGACGTCCTGCAGGGTCGTCACCGTCTGATGAAACGAATGAGCCTGCTCGACCGTCGCCCAGTGGATCGAGACCTCGTCGGGCAGGAGTTCGGTCAGTTTGTCGATCGCCCGCCGGAGCGCCGGCTCATAGGGGGTCCCGGCATGTTGCTTGAGCGTTTGGCCGGCGAGGAAGATCGCCAGCAGTTCCCCTTCGGTAATCAGAACGGCGGGAAGACGGTAGGTCGGCTCGGTGTACTCCCAGCCGTTGTGGGCCTGATTGAAGGCGACCGGGGCGCGGTACTCGCGGGCCAGGTAGTCGAGATCGCGGCGGACCGTCTTGTCGTTGACTTCGCACAGTTCGGCGAGGCGTGTGGCCGTGGGGTAACGCCCCGCCCGTAGTTCGCGATCAATCAGAAAGATTCTGCGGAGGGCGGGACGCTTGGCGGTGTGCACGGCTCATTCGCTCCCAAGATTACGTCATCCGTGAAGCCTGGGCGTCCGTGCCATGTTCCCAAGGATAGTCATCCCGGGTGGACATCTACGGGGAGGCCCTTGGCCGTTGTCAAAAAAATCGGGAAATCGCTCGGCCACTCGAAACTAACAACGGACTTCTCAGCCCGCCACGATCCCGCGACAAATTTTCCGAGATGCGGAAATCTGTTGGACACGACCCGCGCCGACCGTTACGACAGAACTGGATTCCCATGAGTCACGGAGGGCGATCCCGCTTGCGAGGACTCATCATGCCCGCCCGCGCCGCCTGGAAAGGTTCGTTGCAAATTCACCAATTGCAGGTGCCCGTGAAGGCCTTTACGGCCTGCGGCACCCAAGCCGAGATCCAACTCAATCAATTACATCGCGACTGCGGCGCACGGATCCAACAGCAAAAAGTCTGCCCGATTCATGGAGTCTTAACTTCCGACCAGATTATGTCGGGCTACGCCATCGCCGAAGGGAGGTATCTCTCCCTCAATGATGAGGATTTGGAGGCGTTACTCCCGGATGATCCCAAGGCGATTCAAGTCGACGCCTTCGTCTCCAGCCAACACGTCGACCCGGTCTATCACGCCGGACGCACCTATTACGTGGTCCCCGATGGTCCCCCCGGTCAGCGTCCCTTTAGTGTGCTTCGCGAAGGGCTCCGCGCCGCCGACAAACACGGCGTGGCGCGCGTCGTCATGGCGCGGCGAGAGTTGCTCGTACTGATTCGGCCGCTGGGCCGGCTGATCGCCATGACGGTCCTCGAGTACCCGCAACGGGTTCGCAGTCATCTGGAGTTCGAGGGGGAGGTCGCCGGACTGACCGTGGGCGAATCCGAGCAAGGTCTGATCCGCCGACTGATCGACGCGTTAACCGACGAGGCGCTCGATCTCGCGCGGTATCGCGACGGCCACACCGAGGGCTTGAACGCCCTGATTGAACAGCGTCTCGCGGCGGAAGCCCTCCTGCCTACCGCACAATCGGCCGAACCCGACGAAGCGGCGCTCGTGGCGGCCCTGCGAGCGAGCCTGGCCGCGGCGGGCGTGAACGACCTCCCCACCCCGCTCCCGAGTCGTACCCAACGAACGATGGCCGACGACGATGCCGCGGGCGATCCGCTCCGAAAACCCGCGTGAGTCCACTCGGCAATTCGCGCTCGATGATTGCAGCCATGGCGTCGACGATTCAGACTGATTGGAGCAGGTCTGAGCATGTCGCATGAATCTTGCCCATCGCCGCTCGCCGGTCAGCAGGTCGTGCTGATTGGGCGTTTCGCCGCGATCGCTCGGACGGATTTATCGGCTCGGTTGCAAACCGCCGGAGCATCCGTCACGCGAGACGTCACCTCGGCGACGAATCAGGTCATCGTTGGTCAGGCCGGATGGCCGCTACGTCGGAATGGCCGCTTGCCGCGCGCCTTGATCATGGCGCAGATCATGCAAACGCGGCGGGAATCACCGTCAAGCGCCACCCCGGAAGTCCTGACCGAAGGCATGTTCCTGCGGCGTCACGGTTGGGCTCCCACCCGCACGGTTGATGCCGCCACATCATGGGCACCGGACCCGCACCCCCGGGTGTTTCGCGACTTCGCTCGAGCCCGGATTCTGGTCGATTTGTTGCGGCAAGGGGTCGCCCCGCGACGACTGCAACGGACCCTCGCACAACTCAGCCGTTGGTTCCCGGAAGCCTTGACCGACTGGGAACGACTCGCCCCGGAATGGACGCCCGGGGGTTGGCGGTTTCGACTCGCCGACGGGCGACACGTCGACGAACATGGTCAGCGGTTGTTCGACTTCAAGCGGGAGGACATGGACGCTGATGCCGCCGATGTCGCCTCCGCGATCCTTCCGTGGCAACCCTGCACAGGGGCCGACCCGTTCGCGGCCGCGGTCGCGCTCGAACAACAAGGAGAGTACCGCGACGCCGAGCGGATTTATCGCGAGCTGTTGCGACGCGACGGGCCCGACGCCGACGTCTGTTTCAACCTGGCGAACGTCCTGGTCGCGTTGAATCAACGCGCCGCGGCGCTCGAGCGTTTGTGGCAATGTGTCGAGTTGACTCCGCGTTCGGCGGAGGCCTGGCACAACCTGGGGACGGTCGCTTGGGAACTTCAGCGGCTGGACCTCGCCGACGAAGCCTTCACCCGGGCCCTTGCCATCGCCCCGAACTTCGCCGCCGCCCAGCACGGCCGCGACGCCGTCCGTCGGGCCCGGTTGAAGGCACCGACGAACCCGTAACGCGTCATCACCATCCGCGATTCGCGGGGGGGGCGATTGTCTACCTGGTCGCGCCCGTGCCGCGGGAAATCTCGAGAATCGCGGTCGGATGATGCGCGGGGTCGCCGAAAGAGAATTTCTCGCGCATGAACTCCCGAATCATGGCCGAAGGTTCGCCGTCCGCGCGAGCCAAGACGATCCCGCCGAAGTCTTTCGGATTGAGGCCTTGGTCCGTCCGCAACCGCTGGATCAGTTCCTGAAAGCGATCGAGAAAGATGCCGAAGTAGGCATAGCGTGGCGTGCCGTCGGCATCCTCGCCATCCACGCGGACACACAAATAGAGATTCTTCGCGTGCAGTTTCTGCGTCACCGACAACGTCAGGGGTTCGTACGGCATGGCTTGACCTTTCCTGGGGTTGGAAGGGGAATGATCCTCGGATCGACACCACAAACCGATGGTGGGCGGAACGCTGTCGCGAAAGCGGTCGACGCGGCTACTTCTCGACATCCTTTCGGACGACTTCCACGGTCGGTGTCGGACCTTCGCCGTGATGCCGTTCGACGAGCAGCCGCATCAGTTCCAACAGCGACGCTTCGACCGCCGGCGACACGGCGACCGCATGCGCGCTGCCGACCACCACGCCGGTCACCTTGGCGATCGGAAAATCATTCTCCGCGTCGACGACCTTCACCTTCGGCGTCGCTTCGATTCGGTGTGTCCAGGACATGGTGTGACTCCTTCGTGAACGGAGTGGGACGGGGAATCGTTGAATGACAAGACACGGCGCGCCCAACCGCCGCTACCGCTCGAATCCGCGATACCCGGGGTTGGGATCGAACCAGCCCGCGAACAGCGGGTCGTGCAGATAGTCGCCTTGTCGCAGGCGACGCAGACCGTGGTCCGGTTGAAAGACAAGCTCCTCCTGCGGCCCCAGATCGAGGATGTCGCGCGGTGACGTGGTACGCTTCCCCTTTGGGATCGAACACGATCAGCGGCGCGAGACACGTCAGCAGCGCGGGGATGATCGCGGCGCGGCCCTTGCCCCGCCGCGTGGGGGCGATGGTCAGGAGATGCCCGTCGGTGGCCTCGACGACAAGCTCCTCGGGCAACGCGTCGCGCAGCGAGCTGAATCCGAACAAATTGGCGGCGGACGTCACCCACCCGAGGGGCAGACCGGACAGCACCGAGGAAGACGCAACGATGGCCACCGTGCGGCGCGGACTCCTTGGTGAGGACCAACGTGCTCGGAGAACGCATGGATCATGTTATGATCACGCTCGCGCAACAGAATGCGATCCCCCAGCCGCAAATTCCCCCGCAGTGGTGGTGGGGTGGTTCGACACCACTGCGGAGCACAAGCGAGGGACGCACCCCGGGGCCGGCCGATCGGCTTGAGGCGGAGGGAGCGGCGCTGCAAGCAAGTGGCGGGAGTACGGCAGAAAGGTTCGGGGGACGGACGGAGCGGTGGCGGGTCCGCCGGCTCTGAGAGCGCTGAATGCCATCGATCTCAACCGCCGCTGGCGCTTGTTCCGGATAAACCCCGCACAATCCATCCGACGACCACCAAGCAACGACCACAACCGGAAAATCGCACGGCAGGGCTCGTCACTGGCAACCCGTCCGTGGCCCGTGCAGAATAACTCGCGAGAAAAACCGCCGATTGAGTGGTCGCCGCCCGCGCGGACTGATTGGCGGCAAGCGTTTCCATGAAATCGTCCATGCCTGGTCCGGCGGGTCGCTTGCACCGTCCGTTATACAGATCGCCGCGGTTCCGTCGGTGTTGACCGTGGCGGGTCTACCACGGAGTCGTAGCGTTCCGTTCAGATTCTTGCCGTGGGAAATCAGCTTCCTTGTAACCCGCGCTCCCCGGCGGATCGCGGCTCAACCGATGGGACAGATTCATGAGACCGGTGCTTGATCATTGTTACGCCCGGACGCGGCGGCATTTGCTCACCACGGCGGGGCTGGGGCTCGGGGCGATGGCCGCGCAGGCGCTCCTAACGCGCGACGCGGTCGCCGCGAACAACCCCTCCCCCACGGCGAATCCCCTCGCCGAAAAACCTCCGCTGATCGCCCCCACGGCGAAGCGAGTGATCTACCTGCACATGGCGGGCTCGCCGTCGCAGTTGGAGCTCTTCGAGCATAAGCCCGAGCTCAACAAGCTCCATCTGCAGGACTGCCCGCAATCGTTCCTGGAAGGAAAACGGTTCGCCTTCATCAAGGGGACACCGAAGATCCTCGCCGGCCAGTTCCCGTTCCGGCAGCACGGCGAAAGTGGTCAGTGGATCAGCGACCTCTTCCCGCACCTCGCGGGGGTCATCGATCGGACCTGCGTCATCCGGACGATGCAGACCGATCAGTTCAATCACGCCCCCTCGCAATTATTCCTCCATACCGGCACGCCGCGGTTGGGGAACCCCTCGTTGGGGTCCTGGGTGACCTATGGTCTGGGGAGCCTCAACGAAAACCTGCCGGGGTTCGTCGTGTTGCTGTCAGGCGGGAAAACGCCCGACGCCGGGAAATCGCTGTGGGGGAGCGGGTTCCTCCCGTCGGTCTATCAGGGGGTCCAATGCCGGACCGCCGGCGATCCCGTCCTGTATCTCAGTGATCCGCAAGGGCTCGATCGGACCCTGCGGCGGCGGATGCTCGACACGCTCGCCGAACTCAACGCCGCCGAGTTCGCCCGCGGCGGCGACGCCGAAACGCAGACGCGGATCGCGCAGTATGAACTCGCCTACCGGATGCAGGTCGCCGTCCCCGAGGTGATGGACATCTCGAAGGAACCGAAACACATCCTCGAAATGTACGGGGCGCGACCCGGCTATGTTTCGCCCGCCGAAAGCGCCGACGATCCGCGGGTCCTCTACAAGGGGGACGACCCGACCTTCGCGAACAACTGTCTGTTGGCGCGGCGGTTGATCGAAGCCGGCGTCCGGTTCGTGCAGTTGTACGATTGGGGCTGGGACCATCACGGGTCATCGCCCGGGGAAAGCCTCGACGAAACCTTGCCGATCAAATGCCAGGCGTCGGATCGGCCAATCGCGGCCCTCTTGCGGGATCTCGACCAGCGCGGCCTGTTGAGTGAGACGCTGATCGTCTGGGGGGGCGAATTCGGCCGAACCCCGATGATGCAGAACAACGTCCGCAGCGATCTGCAGAAAGGCTTCGTCGGCCGCGACCATCATCCCTACGCCTTCACGATGTGGCTCGCGGGCGGGGGGATCCGCGGCGGACTCGCCTACGGTCGGACCGATGAATTCGGGTACTACCCCGTCGAACACCCGACGACGATCCGCGATCTGCAGGCGACGATCCTGCATGTGCTGGGGCTCGATCCGTACCGTTTCAGCTATCTGTATCAGGGGCTCGACAATCGGCTGATCGGCCCGACCAACGAAGGCCGGGTGCTGCGCGACATCCTCGTGTGAAATCCGTGGTGATCGCTGAAAAGAAGCCCAGGGAACGCGTTCCCTGGGCTTCCCGCGCGTGGTCGTGATTCAGCGGTCAATAGCGATCGCCGCCGCCACCGTAACCTCCACTTCCCCCGCCATAACTGCCGCCCCCGCCGCCGTAGCCTCCGCCACCACCGCGTCGACCGCCGCCACCCCCTGCATAGCCCCCTCCGCCGCCACCCCGTTCTTCGCGCGGCCGGGCTTCGTTGACGGTCAACGTGCGGCCCTGAAAGCTCGCGCCGTTCATCGCCTCGATCGCGGTCTCCGCGCCGTCCGACATCTCGACGAACCCGAACCCGCGGCTGCGGCCGGTCTCCCGATCGGACACGATCTGCGCCCGCGTCACCGTCCCATGCGCCGAGAACGCCTCGCGCAGATCATCCGCCGTGGTCTGATACGCCAGATTGCCCACATACAAATTCTTCGCCATTCGTGATCCTTCGACGAGCCGGAACGGCTCCACAAGAACGACTGACAGGACCATCGCCCGGAACCGGGCCGAGGAAGAGGGGACCGACCGCAAACCTGACCGTCAAAGCCTTCTCACCGGACCACCCGCCGCGGCTCCCATCTCCGCCGCCGGAGGTCACCGAAACCCTCGACGCCTCGTCGTGACCATCGCGCTCGGGGTCAGCCTTCGCGTGTCGACCGGGACCGAACGGTCCAAGATTGGGTCGCTTGTCCGCGAAGCTCACCGCGCATCCCGCACCAAGCGGATCACCATCACGAGGTTTCGTTCGTCGCCTTTCCATGTTCATCGCCCGCGCTGATGAACACGCGATTCTTATCGCAAGTCCGCCGACCGACTCCAAGTCCGCCGAGTCCACTTTTTTCCGGCGGTCTCTCCGCCACGCGGTGCCCTCCGGCGGAGGCCTGGTGCTTGGCCACGGCTTGATCCGGGAGTGTGCGCCACGGTCTTCGCCAATGCGATCTTTCGACGGCGATCCGACTTCCATCGCACTGGCCAAGCCGGTGGCACCCTAAAATCACGCGGCGACGAAGCACTCGGTCAGCGTGTCGAGCCACCGCGTCACGTCGCTGAGAAACGGATGGGGCCGCGGCTCAAACTCCAGCGTATGCCGCGCCTGAGGGTATTCGATGATCGTCCGTCTGTCCGTCGGCAGCCGTTCCAGAAATCGGCGATTGGCGACGTTGTCGACGATGTCGTCACGGCCGGCGAGCAACATGAGGACCGGACAGGTGATCCGATCCGCGTTCGCCTCGATCCGTTCAGTCAGTCGCAGATTGGCCCGCAGAAAATCGACCGTCACGCGATGGAGCGCGAGCTCATCCCGCCGCAGCCATTCCTGCCAGACGGGGTCGTCGGTGAACAACGTCGGATCGTTCAGCGGGATCGGCGCGCTCGCCGAACCCCACCCCACCGCGCTCGCCAGCGCGAGCTGATACCGCTGCCACCACGTCGGCTTCAGCTTGGGATACAGTCCCGGATAGAGGAGCGCGAGCCCCGTCAGTTCGTCCGGAAAGGCCGTCGCGCAGGCCGTCGCAAGCTTGCCTCCCCAGCTCACCCCCATCAGGATCAACGGGCGCGAAGGTTCGTGCCGACGTTCCCACCGCCACGCCGCCAACCATTGCTTCACGTCGGCGATCAACCGGTCTTCGTGCGGCGCATGCCCCCGCTGCGCGGCATGCAGTCCCGAGCCGCGCCGATCGAGGAAGTAGACCTCGTACCCCGCCCGCGCGAAATGGGCCGAAGACTCCCGATACCACCCCCCGTGGCTCTGGATCCCATGCAGCGCGACGATCGTGCCGCGCGGCGGACCCGCGGTCGGCCAATGCCGATGGAGCAAGCGATAACCATCGGAAGCGCGAAACACGCAGGCTCCCCACGTCTCTCCAGGGTCATGACGCCAACCGTCACCCGGGCGATCGGACCGGATCAGACACGACCACTTCCCCGCGTTCGGTATTCTTGACGCCGGACTTGAGCCGATCTCGAGCCGCCACCGCCCTCACGCCAGCCACGTCTCCAACACACGGGCGAACGCCGCGTACGAGCCGGCGTCGAACAGTACCAGCCGCACCTCCAGCGGCGGCGCTGCGGGTCGCGACGACAACTCCTGTTGGATCGTCCGCAACGTCTGTTCCGCGGCGAGATCGATCGGATAGGCATACGCCCCCGTGCTGATCGCGGGACAGGCCAGCGACCGGCAGCCCTGCTCCCACGCCAGTTCCAACGACCGCCGATAGACCGCCGCGAGCTGCTCGCGTTCCCCCCGCAGGCCCCCCTGCCAGACCGGGCCCACCGCATGGAAGACATACCTCGCCGGGAGCCCGCCCGCCGACGTAACGACCACCTCCCCCGTGGGACACCCCTGCGGATATCGGCGATCCAACTCGGCCTGCAACCCCGGCCCCGCGGCGCGATGGATCGCATCGTCGACCCCGCCGCCCGCCTGCAGCCGGCTGTTCGCGGCGTTGACGATCGCATCGACCGTTTGCCGCGTCACGTCCCCTTGCAGCAACTGCAACCGATGATGATGAAACCGCACCAACATGGTCTGGTTCTCTTACGTCGCCTGGATGCTGCCGAGTCCCCACGACTCGCGGTGGATTCCATCGTAACGCCCGCCTGGCATCGACCGGACCCCGCGTAGGAGACGGGGAACCAGGGTCAGGCGGCTTCGTGAGTTCCCGGCATGTGCGACTTTCGGGCCGCACGATCGTCGCGCGGGACGATTTCCGTTCTAATCGACGCAACTGACCACGCCGCCTCTCCCCGGGAATTTGATTTCCGATCATGGACGCCGAACCGACCAGCCCCTTTGCCTGGATCTTCACCGCCATCGGCTTCGTCTGGGGGCATCGCCCGGAGACGCTCGCCGTCTGCCTGGGGGTGGTCGTCCTGTTGAGCCTCGGGTCGCGGGTGCCGGTCGGCTACAACGTGATGAACCTCGTCGTCCGCTGGTGGACGGTGCTCCTCACGATCCTCGCGTTCGTCCTGGTGACGGGCCTGATGATCGTGATGCTCGCCTTCGTCAACGGGATGTATTCGCTGACGAAGACCAGCGGGCAACCGGGGAACGTGATGCTCCTCGCCGACGGGTCGACCGACGAAACCTTCAGCAGCCTCGCGATCACCGACGTCTCCGACATCGCCAATCAGCCGGGGATTGAACGCTGGAACGATCAGCCGCTGGTGAGCCGCGAAACGTATGTGGTCGTCAATCAGCCGATCGTGGATGGGGCCGAGGGCCGGCCGAAGCGCCGCTTCCTGCAGGTCCGCGGGCTCGACGATCCCGAGATCAGCGGGAAGGTCCACGGGCTCGAACTGCTCCCCGGCGGCCGTTGGTTTTCCGCTGCCGGCGTGGGCCCGCTGCCCGGCGCGGGGCCCGATGACGCCCCCGCCGTCGAGGTGGTTCTCGGCAACGGCATCGCGCGGGAGTTGGGGCTCGATCGCAAGCCGGAGGTCCGCGCCCGGGCGAAGAACCCGGAGAGTCTGGAGCCCGGCGACACCTTCGCCTTGAACAACCGGACGTGGCTGGTCGTCGGCGTCATGGCAGGGGCGGGGGGCACGTACGATTCCGAAGTCTGGGGCAAGCAGTCGCTCGTCGGCCCGATGTTCGGCAAGGAGAACTTCAGCACTTTGGTCATCCGGACTGCGGACGCCGAGGCGGCGCTGAAGATGCGGAACTTCTTCGCCAACGCCGACGATCAGGGCTACACCAAGGCGAAGCTCAACGCGATCGTCGAGACGACCTACTTTGAAAGCCTGTCGCAGACCAACACGCAGTTCCTCATCGGGGCGATCATCGTCGCGGTCTTCACGGCGATCGGCGGGGTCTTCGGCGTGATGAACACCATGTTCGCCGCGATCAGCCAGCGGACCCGCGACATCGGCGTGCTGCGGCTGTTGGGCTTCAAACGCCGGCAGATTCTGGTGTCGTTCCTGCTCGAATCGCTGCTGCTGGCGCTCGTGGGCGGAGTGCTGGGCTGCGCGATCGGCTGCCTCGCCGATGGTTGGACGGCGAACAGCATCGTCAGCAGCGGACAAGGGGGGGGCGGGAAATTCGTCGTCCTGAAGATGCAGGTCGACACCACGGTTCTCGCGACCGGGATGCTGCTCGCGCTCGTGATGGGCTTCTTCGGCGGCCTGATCCCGTCGATCTCGGCGATGCGGCTCTCGGCCCTCGACGCGCTGCGTTAGGAGCCGTCGTGAGCGAGCTTCCCGAGATCCAGAGGCGGGATTGGTTCCGTAGGCTGGGTTAGCCGCAGTTCCGTAGGATGGGTTGGCCGCAGGCGTAACCCAGCGGATTCAGATGGCTGAGCTCCGCAGGCTGGCTAAGCGCTGCTTCGCCATGCACCTCCCTCGAAAGCCGCTGGGTATCCTGCGCTCACCCAGCCGACTTCATCACCGTCGCGGCCATTGCAGGTGACGATGCAGGAACTCGTAGGTCGCCTGGCCGTTGATCGTATGCGGGCCGTTGAAGAATTCGATCTCGGTCCGGTCCGCGAGGCCCAGCTTGGCGTAGAAGCGGCGGACCTTCGCGTATTCCCACGCGGTCCATTCGTCGTACGCCACGCCGTCGTCGTGGCCCCGTTCCACCATGAACGGCCGCGGGGCCATCAAATAGCTCAGCTCGGCGTAGTTGGCCTGGTGGGCCATGTTCCACTCGAAGATCTCGTACTCCCCCGTGAACATGTAGCTGGGGCGTTCGTCGGTCGTGGCGTTCTTGAAGACCCATTCGTTGTAGTCGGCCGAGCAGATCGACAACGCGTATTCCTTCAGGAACGGCGGGACGCGGACCGCCGTCTTTCCCCCATACGACAGGCCGTAGAACCCCATCCGCGCGGGGTCGGTCCACGGCTGCGCGGCGAGCCACTTCAGCGTCGTCTGATGCTGGGGAATGATGTAGCTGAAGAGCGATCGGCCGAGCGGATTCGACTTCCGCTGCAGCGTGCGGAACTTGTCTTGCCCGCGATACGGATTCTGCGGCGCGTAGGTGATGAAGCCTCGCCTCGCCAGTTCCGCCGCGAAGCCCTTGTAGTACGGATACCCGGCGGAGCCCTCTCCGCTGATGGTGTCCATCGGGACCCCTTCGAGCCCGTGCTGACAGACGACCAGCGGCCGCCGTTCGTCGGTCTTGAGGTCCTTCGGGAGGAGCAGAATCCCGGCGGCGATCACGTCGTCATATACGTCGAGCACCACCTCGTAACCCGTGTACTCCGGCGTGTCGAGGACTTTCCGCGTCCGTGGATTGAGCGGCATCGTCGGTTCGGGGAGGCGGCCGATGAACTCGGTCCACAACTTGTCGCGTAAGCCGTCGGCGGTTTTCGACCATGCCTCCGGCGTGGAGCGGTCGCCTTGACCCCAATTCCGGTCGCGGGTCTTCACGCTGAGTTGCAGCAGCCGTTGCGTGAACCGGGTCAACTCCTCGACTTGCCGACGCTGCCGTTCCTGCGCATCGACCACCGCGTCGAGCTTCAGCGGTTCCCCCATGTCGTAGTCGACTTCGTCGATCTCGAGTTGTTCGAGGATCGCCCGCAAGGCGGCGGTCGACCCCGGCGTCCCCGTCCCGCCGGGACCACTCACGATCAATTTGAGCGATTCTTTCGCGTCCACCGCCTGATACAACGCCGCCGCGCGGTCGAACTCGCTTTGCACGTCGACCAGCTTCGGCGTGCGGATTTCCCCCGGCGCGGCCCCGCCGCGTCGATTCGGTTTGATCGCGTAGGGGGTGGTGACGTCGGGCACCCCCGCCGCTTCGATGATCAACGGTCGCGGCGCGATCATCCCGGCGAGTTCGGCGTCGCCGAACTCGGTCAGCTTCCTCCAGACGTTGCGATCGATCGGTTCCCGCCAGAGCCCTTCGCGCGGTTGGAAGTACCCCGACACGAGCGTGACGTCGATCCGGGGATCGAGCGCCGCGCTGTGGAGCGCGAGGAGCCCGCCGTCGCCCACCCCCGCGACGATGATCGGTAGATCGGCCTCGACTTCGGTGTTGAACGCGACGCAGGCATCGACGGCGGCGAGGACCTTCTGCACCTCGTACCCGATGACATGCCGGCCGACTTCGAAGGCCTGCCGATAAATCCATTCGCGGTGCGACTGATTCGTGAGGGCGATTTCCGGGTTGCCGGCGTGGGTGTCGTCGCGACTGATGAGGGTCGGAATGATCACCAGAAAACCTTGCTCGGCGAACCACCGCGCGAGGAGCGACGCTTCCGGACGATCGGGATCGGCCCCGCAGAACTCCTCCGGGGTCCAGACGGAATCGGGCAAGGCGATGACCTGACCGACGATTTCATCGGCCGCGGGCTCGAGGATCACTCCTTCGGCGGTGACCCCTTCAAGGACCTGCCAGCGCGCGGGGAGGATCGAGTAGAACTCGTTGTCGGAACGGGCGACGCGGGTCCCCGGAGTGTCGGTCCCCGTCAGCGAAGTCCGGGAGAGTTCCTCCAGACCACGCCCGGCGACGCGGGGGTCTACCACGCCGAGAATCTCACGCAATTTTTGACGGTACGGTTCGAGGCTTTGTTGATAGGCCTCCGGCGATGAGACGTCGCGGCGCCATTTCCCCGGTCGCGCGGCGGCGGCTTCCTCAATGGCCCGCAGCGCGTACCGATCGATCCCTTCGACCATCACCTCATCCAAGGGTCGATCGATCGTCAGGGGCTGCGTCCCGGGGAGCACGTCGGGAAACGAGAGGGGCTCCGCCGCCAACAAGGGCGCGGCGATCCCGCCCGTAAGGCAACTCCCGATGAACATCGCGCCCAGGAATCCACCGAGTCGGCCCCGCATGCTGTCATCCTCGAAGAACCTGCGATCCACGGCTGGCAACGCATCCAAGCTTGCCGTTGCATGCCCGGGATTGCAATGTCGCGCGAATCCTCGCCCCGTCTTGACTCGTGGTCACTGACCGGAAGTTAAGACAGTCCGGCGGGCCAACACGCTTTTCGCGCGGCCTTGTTCCCGCACGAAGAGCACCACGCCCGGCGCGTGACCCGGTAAGGGGAGCCGCCGCCGCAGTTCCTCCGCCGCGATCGGGAGATGGCGGCATTTGATTTCCAGCGTGCCGAAGTCAGATCGCCGCAACGCCGCGCGCAGTTCCCGTTCCTGATTGGGCAGAACCTCCAGCACCTCGAAGGCCTGTACGAACGGCGACGTCGCCAGCCGGTCCCCCGTGAGATACTCCTCGGCGTCATCCAGTCGCGCGAGTCCCAACCGTTCCGCGAGGAGATCGACCAGCCCCGCGCGAACGATCGCCGGATCGGGGTCATACAGATAGCGTTGCATCGTCGAGCGGGGGGCCAACGCATCCAGCGGATGACCGGCGAGAGTCTCACCGGAAGGGAGCGCGGTCGCGCGAAACGGGGCCGGCCCCGCCAACTCGCCGAACCAAATCGTCGCCTCTTTGCATTCGCCGTTGAGGCTGATGAGCTCGACTTCGGTCCCCGGGAACTTGCCGCCGAAGTTGCTCGCCGGCCCCAGTTTGATCGCCCCGCCGCGCGCTTGCCGCGTGAGTGTCTGCAGCCATTCCAACCCGGGAACATAATCCTCGATCCGCATCGCCCGGCCCTGCAATCCGGGCCGCCGATCGGGATCGATATGCACCAGCCGCCCCGCGAGCTCGAGCTGCAGCACGTCGGCACACAAGACGTTAAGCCGGGCATCGACCCCGAGCACCTCCGCGTTCCACCAGGCGCGCAGCGCCGTGGATGGTTCGAGATCGACCGCCGTGACGTCGACCCGCGCCGCCAGTGCGCAGGCATCGCTGCCGATGCCGCAGCACAAATCCCAGGTCTCCGCCGTGAACCGCCGCGCCTTATGCTCGGCGACCGCGTGGCTGGTGGCTTGCTCGAGCCCTTGCCGATCGAACCACAGCTCCACCGCGCGGGGGAACTTCGTGGCGGCTTTCCGGCGAAGTTCCGCGAGGGTCAACGCGGCTCGGACCAGTTGGTCGTCGAACCGCGCGCGGAGTTGCTTTTGAATCTGGAGCTCGCTGCCGTGCGCCGTCGCGATCGCGGGCCAGACCGCGGGGGTTTCCCGCAAGGTCCGCAGCAACTCACACTCGGAATGTCCTTCCGCCCAATCAGGAAACCGCACGATACCTCACACTCGCTCGGAGAATCTTTCCGTTGGGATCGTATCGCATGGCGGCCCCCCCCGCGACAGGCCTTATCACTTGGCCATAGCTTGATCCGGGGAGGTGTGCCACTGGCTTTGCCAGTGCGATCTGTCGACGGCGATCCAACATACATCGCACCGGCCAAGCCGGTGGCACCCTAAATTCATGCGGTGACGAAGCTCGAGCGCGGACTCTCTGGCCAAATCGCAGCGGCTCCGCCGGCTTGGGGAACCGGCGCGTCACCGGTACGATCCCACCGCCATCACCCTATAGGAAATCTTGATGCTGGAACCGCTCGACGGGGAGTCGCGAACACCGTCAGCCCTCGTGAACGTTCTCCCGGTCCCGGACGCCGACCACGAGGCGGTGCTGCGCGACCTTTTCGTCATGTTTCCCGCCGATGAACGGGACGAACGGCTCGCCGCCGTCAAGCAATCGGTCGCGCAAGGCTCGCTCAGTCTCGCGGGGTTGCGGCAGGCGTGTCGCGACGGGGTCCGGGTCGGGGTGCTGCTGTCGATGGCCCAGCCCGATCGGATCACACTCGTCTGGCCCCCGGTGATCTTGCCGGAGGTCGATGGGGAGAACGAAATCTCCGCGGCCTTGATGGACGACCTGCGCGCGCGGGTCGACGGCGATGGGACGCGGATCGCGCAAGTCCTGCTGGAGCCGCACGAGACCGAGTTGGCGGCCCGTTTCGAGCAAGTCGGCTTCCGGTGGCGGACCGAGCTCTTCTTCCTCGCCCGAACGCTGCAGGATCTCCCCGAGGTTCCCGCGTCCGCCGCGACTTGGCGACCCTACACCGAGGAGCGCTCGGCGGAATTCGCTGCCCTCCTCGAACGGACGTATCAAGGCTCGCTCGACTGCCCCTGGCTCGAAGGCTTACGCAGCGGCGCGGAGGCGTTGGCCAGTCATCGCCTGGCGGGCCGCTTCGATCCGACGTTATGGGGCACCTACGAGCTCGACGGTCAAGCGGCGGGGCTCTGTCTGCTGAATGATCACGCTGATCAGGACGCGCTCGAGTTGGTTTACTTCGGAGTCGCCCCCGAGTTTCGCGGGCGGGGACTGGGCCGACGGATGATCGTCGAAGCGTTGCATCGCGCCGCGGCGCGCGGGCGGGTCGCGCTCTTCCTCGCCGTCGACGCGCAAAACGCCTACGCCAACGCGGTTTATGCCGATCTGGGGTTCGCGGAGCTGGCGCGGCGGGTCGCGCGCTTTCGGCCGTGTGGTCCGTTGGCACGCGACTCATCGACACGTTCTTGACAGTCCCCGCTGAATACGCGAATTGAGTTGCGACCCAAACGATTACGCCAATCCCCCATCTGGACAAGACTTTCGGCGCAACATCGCGACGAAGAACGGAACCCGGTTTTTTCCCGGGGGCGGTGGGTTTGACACCTCGCCGCCGCGAGCTACGATCGGCCCCCGAGATGAAACTTTGATGAGCGACCCACACCACGTCGGTCGCCATGACGTATCCGGTCCTGACGCTGCGGCGTCTTCTCTCGAATCAAGCTTCCCAAGCGCGGCTGCCGCCGCGCCCACGCGACACGTGAGTCCCCAGGCTCACGCGGCGGGCTCGTTCGCGCCTTGCGCCACGAGACGGGACACGAGGAAGGCGTCGTCGCGGGAGTTGGGGGTGGCACGATGCAGCCCGGCATGATGCCTGCGGAGACGGTTTGCGCGGCGGGTCAAGACGACCCGCTGGTCCGCGCCGTCCTGGCGGAACTGAAATCGCGCGTGGGGGTCCGCCCCTTCGCGCTCTGGTTCGAGGGGAAGGTCCGCCTGCAGATCGCGGGCGAACTCCTCACGATCGCCGTCGGCAGTCCCTTTCTGCTGAACTGCGTCCACAAGCAGTTCCGCAAAGAGCTCGCCGAGGTCGCGCGGGAAGTCTTGGGCCCGGCGGGGATCTTCCAACTGACGGTCGACGCCGCACTCGCGCTCGCGGAACCGATATCGAGCGGAACTTCCGCGGCCCCCACGACCGGGACCACGGCAACAGGGGCCGTTCCTGCCGCGCATCACTCGTCGCCGGTACCTAATCCTCCGCGCGACGCCGGCCGTACGCGTCCCACCGCCTCTTCGGCGTCATCAACAACAGGACCGACTCCCGCGATCGGGATCGGCGTTCGCCAGCGCAAGCTCGCCGATCTCGCCGATTACGTCCCGACCGCCGTCGCCGAGTTCGCCCTCACCGCGTGTCGGCATGTCGCCGGTCACCCCGCCAAGCAATTCAATCCCCTCTGCTTGTATGGATCGGTCGGGACGGGGAAGACCCATTTGCTGGAGGGAATCTGTCGGCAGTTGCGGCGGAATCATCCCCAAGCCCAGGTCGCGCTCCTGACGGCGGAAGCCTTCGCCAATTATTTCTCGCAGGCGCTGACCGATCGCACCCTCCCCAGCTTCCGGCAACGCTTCCGCGGCGTCGATGTCCTGCTGCTCGACGACGTCGATTTCTTCGAGTCCAAACGGGTCTTTCAGGAGGAGTTCCTCCATACCCTCTGCGACCTCGTCGATCATGGTCGGCAGGTGGTGGTGACGACCGATCGCCATCCGCGGCTGCTGACCAAGTTGGGGGACGAGCTCGTCTCGCGGTTCCAATCGGGACTGATCTGCCGCTTGGAAACCCCCGACGCCGAGACTCGGCAAGAGATCGTGCGGCGGAAGGCGGCGAAGCTCGAAGGGGACTACGCCCCCGAAGCGCTGCAGTACGTCACCGAGCGGTTCACCGGCAGCGTCCGCGAACTGGAGGGGGCGCTCAACTGCCTGCAGACCTTCCACGGCATGACGCGGCAACGGATCACGCTGGCGACCGCGCGGCAACTGCTCGCCGATCTCGAGCGCGATTGCCTGCGCGTGGTCCGGCTGGCCGACATTGAGCGAGTCGTCTGTCAGGCGTTCGGGCTGAAACCGAAGGAACTGAAGTCGGACAGCCGCGTGCGGACGCTGGCCCAACCGCGGATGCTCGCGATGTTTCTCGCCCGCAAGCACACGCAGTCGGCCTACAGCGAAATCGGCCAGCACTTCGGCGGCCGCAACCACAGCACCGTGATGGCGGCGGAACGCAAGGTGCAGAAGTGGCTCGAAGAGAACGCCCCCGTCCGCGTCGCCGCCCAGGATTGGACGCTCCGCGAAATCGTCTCGACCCTCGAGCAACAACTCCTCGCGGGCTGAGCCGCGATGTCGCGCTTGGCCCCCCAGAGCCGGAGGCGTCGGCGCCCGGAGCGACCGATGGTATGCGGCTCAAGTTGTCGCTCGAGTCGTTCGGGGGTGGCGGTGTGTGCCGCGGGTTGGCGCGGATTTTGAACTCTCGACAACGTCAGGGATTCGATCCACCGAAACCGTCAGGACTTCGTACGATGATCAGGCCGCACCCAGGATGGCCCCAGGGGTGATCCCACGGCCCGGAACCGTGATCGTTCGCGCGGACTTGTTCCTGGGCACCATGGGAAGCATGGTCTCGCAGGGTCGGTGATTCGTCCGCATCCAGCTTTGATCGGACTGACTGATGCGGAGTCCGCATGGCAGGATCGAGCCCGCGCCGTATGCCGCGGACCGCGCTCGCTGTCGGGGCAGCTTTTCGGGGGCCCGAATGGTCCGACAATTCCTGATCGGTCTGGTCTGTCTGGTGGCGGGGGGACTGTTGGTTCGTTGGTGGCCGGCGGCAGGTTCATCTCCGGGACAGGCCTTGGTCGCGCCCGCGATCCGTGAATCCCCCCCTGAAACCGCCGCACCGGCGGTGAGTCGGATGGGGGACGAATTGATGGTCCCCCCCGACATCGTCCGATCAATGCAGTTGCGGGCGGAAACGTTGCATCCCGTCCGGCGGGGTGGACGATTGCGGTTGACCGGACAATTGGCCCTGGACCCCGGTCGATTGGTGCATGTCACCACGCGATTTCCCGGCGAAGTGGTGGAAGTCGCCGCGGTCGGGGATCCCGCGACCCCGTTACGAGTGGGCATGCCCGTCGAACGAGGACAATTGCTCGCGGTGCTCTGGAGCCGCGACATGGGGGAGAAGAAGAGCGACCTGGTCGATGCCTTGTCGCAACTCTATCTCCACCGATCGCTGTATGAACGGTTGAAGGCGCTCGACAATCAAGGGGTGGTGCCGCAGCGAACCATCGACGAGATGGAGCGGACCTATGAATCCGACGTGATCGAAGTCGAACGGGTCCGCCGGACGCTGACGTCATGGCGGGTTCCCGCGAACGAGATCGAGGCGATCGAACAAGAGGCCCAACGGATCCATGCGGAGGCCCTGCGCGGACCGCGGCCGATGGAGTCGACTCCGCCCGCGGTGGCAGCTCCGCGGACCGCGAAACCCGCGTCGATCGACACGTGGGCGAACATCGAAATCCGGTCGCCGATCACCGGGACGATCCTGGAGCGGAATCTGACGGTGGGGGACATCGTGGACACCGCGACCGACTTGTTCAAAGTGGCCGATCTCGGCCGGTTGCAGGTGCTTGCCAACATCTACGAGGAAGATCTGCCGACGTTACTCTCCCTCCCCCGCGAACGGCGGATTTGGGAGGTCTTGGTGAACGCCGATCGGGCGGCGGAACCGGTGGTCGGGACGATCGACATCATCGGCAACGTGATCGACCCCAATCAGCATACGGCGGTCCTGCAAGGGGCGATCGACAATCACGCGGGCCGACTGCGGGTGGGGCAATTCATCGAGGCGTCGATCGAAGTCCCGCCGCTCGCGGGGGTCTGGGAGATTCCCGTGACGGCTTTGTTGGACGTCGCGGGGACAACCCGGGTCTTCGTGGCGACCACCGCCGACCTGACGCGATGGCGGCCGGCGGAGGTCGAGGTGGCCCGGCGGACGGGGACGATGGCGTGGCTCTCCGCGGCGCATCCACTGCTTAAGGAGGGGGCCGCGTTGCTGGTGGACGGCGGGTTGGAGCTTTCGGCGGCGTACGACGCGCTCGCCGCCGAACCCGTCGCGCCAACTCCGTAAGCGAGAACCTGCGCGATGTTGAACTCGCTGGTCGCATGGTCGGTCTCGAATCGATTGGTAGTCATGCTCCTCGCCCTCGCCTTGACGGGGGTGGGGGGCTACGCCTTCACGCACATCAACGTCGAGGCCTATCCCGACCCCGCGCCGGCGATCATCGAAGTCGTGGCGCAATACCCCGGCGCGTCGGCCGAAGAGGTCGAACGACAAATCACGATCCCCCTGGAAGTGGCCTTGGCGGGGATGCCGGGTCTCGACACCACCCGCAGCAAATCGCTGTTCGGGCTGTCGCATTTGCGGAACCAGTTTGAGTATGGGGTGCCCTACAAGGACGCCCGGATCGAAGTCCTCAATCGGTTGGCGCTGGCGACGTTGCCCGCGGGAGTGATCCCGACCATCTCGCCGACGTCCCCCATCGGCGAGATTTATCGCTACACCCTGAGCAACCCGCTCGATGCCGCCGGCCGGCCGGTCTATCCGCTCCGCGAGTTGAAAGGGCTGCAGGACTGGACGTTGGAGCGCGAGTTCCGCCGCTTGCCGCGGATCGCCGACGTCATCAGCTTCGGCGGCGAAGTGAAGCGTTATGAAATCCATCCCGATCCCGATCGACTGCGACGGTACGACATTCGGCTCGACCAATTGGAGGCGGCGATCGCCGACAGCAACCTCAACGCGGGTGGCGATTACCTGCTGCAACCCCAATCGGTGCAGGTGGTCCGCGGGCTGGGCCTCTTGGGCGACGGTGTCGATCCCGTCGTGCGGGCCGTCACCGATGCGACCCCGGAAGCGGCGCGCGATCGCCTGCGCGCCGAAGCGGCCCGTCGCCTGCATGAGATTCGCCAGATCGTCCTCGCCGCCACCAACAACGTCCCCATCCGGATCGGCGACGTGGTGGACGGCGGCAAACTCGACGCGAACGAACCCTCCGAGCGGGGGGTGGTCGTCGGGCACGAGACGCGATTGGGCCGCATCAGCGTCAGTCGGGTCGTTCCCGGCGGCAACCCCGCGGAGGGCGCCGCCGGCGAGCGGCGGTGGGAACACGATCCCGACGCCGTGCAAGGGGTCGTCCTGCTCCGGAAAGGGGAGCAGTCGCTCCCCGCGCTGACCGCCGTCGAGGCCAAGGTGGAGGAACTCAATTCGACCGGCAAGCTGCTCCCGGGGGTCCGCATTCAGGTGTTCGATGATCGCCGGAATCTGATCAACCGGACCACCGAGACCGTGCACGAGAATCTCCTGGTCGGCATGGTGCTGGTCTCGGTGGTGCTGCTGGTCTTTCTGAACCATCTGCGCAGCGCGCTGATCGTCGCGGTCAATATTCCGCTCGCCTTGCTGTTCGCCTTCGCGATGCTGTACCTGCGCGGGAAATCGGCGAATCTCTTGTCGCTCGGCGCGGTCGACTTCGGGATCATCGTCGATTCTTCGGTGATCATGGTCGAATGCATCTTCCGCCGGCTGGGGACCGCGGCGACCGACGCGCTGCCGTTGGAGCGGCGGATCGTCGCGGCGGCGGCGGAAGTGCAGCGGCCGCTGCTGTACTCGACGATGATCATGGTCTGCGCGCTGTTGCCGCTGTTTCTGATGGCGGGGCCCGAAGGGCAGATTTTCGGACCGATGGCGGATGCGTACGCTTTCGCGCTCGCGGGGGCGCTGCTGCTCGCCTTGACCTTGTCGCCCACGCTGTGTCGCATCTTCCTCGCCAATGTGCGCGAGACCCGCGACAACCTGCTGGTCCGAGGTTTGAAACGCCTGGTGTTGCGGCAACTCGACCTCGCGCTGCGCTACCGCCGGGTCGTGGTCGGCGGGTTCCTGCTGGTGCTGGTGGGCACCGTGGCGAGCCTGTCCCGACTCGGGCGCGAGTTCATGCCGACCCTCGAGGAGGGGAACATTTACATCCGGGGCACCTTTCCTGCCGGAGTGTCGCTCGACGAGGTCGCCCGCAAAAGCGAACTCGCCAAAGCGCGGTTGCAGACCTACCCGGAAATCCGCGGGACCTTGGCGCAGATGGGTCGCCCCGACGACGGGACCGATCCCACCGGGTTCTACAACTCGGAGATCTTTGTCCCGCTGCTGCCCGAGGAGCAATGGCCGAAACTCATGCCGCAAGCGGGGCCATGGGGGTGGTTCCGGCCGCGACGCCATCGCACCAAGGAAGAGCTTGTGGCGTCGATGCAAGCCGATCTGGACGCCGCCATCGTGGGGGTCGACTGGAATTTCTCCCAAAGTATTCGGGATAACGTGATGGAAACCTTGTCGGGGGTAAAGGGCGAGAATTCCGTCAAGATCTTCGGCCCGGACTTGCAGGAGCTCGAACGGCTGGCCCATCAGACCGCGGCCCAACTGCGGGAGGTCCGCGGCATCGAAAGTGTGGGAGTCTTCTCGATCCTCGGCCAAACGAATCTCGAGTTCTCCATCGATCGCGAAAAGTGCGCGAAATGGAACGTCAGCATCGCCGACGTGCAGGACGCGTTGGCGACCGCCGTGGGGGGAAAAGTCTTGACGCAGATGGTGGAGGGGGAACGCACCTACGACATCACGCTGCGGTGGCCGCCGCAGCTACGGGCCGATCAGGAACAGATTCTGAACATCCCGGTCGATGTCCTGAAGAATCGCGTCGTCCCGAGCAACCTCGCCGATCCGGGGACGTCGACCGCGCAGCCCGCGGTGACGGGGAGTCAAGACACGGCGTTGCCGACGCAGGTCCCGCGCCGCCGGTTGCGGGATCTGGTCACCCCCCGGAACGCGAACGGCGAACGGGATCCGACCGCGCCGTTCACGCGGCCGGGCGCCTCGACGATCGCCCGCGAGCAAAGCCAACGGCTGATCGCGGTCAAATTCAGCGTCCGCGGCCGAGACTTGGCCGGCGCGGTGGCGGAAGGCCAACAGGCGACGCAACCGCTGATCCATGCGCCGTATCGACTGGAATGGTCGGGCGAATTCGAGGAGATGCAGTCGGCGGTCCAACGGCTGTCGGTCGTGGTGTCGCTGGCGATGGTCCTGATCATGATCCTGTTGTATCTCGCGCTGCGTTCGCTCCGCGACGTCGCGGTCGTCCTGACGAACGTCCTGGTCATCTGCCTGGGAGGCGTCTGGGCGTTGTTCCTGACGGGGATGAACTTCAACATCTCGGCCGGCGTGGGGTTCATCTCGATCCTGGGGGTCGGGATGATGAATGGTCTGATTCTCGTCTCGGGGTTCAACGCCCGCAGACTACACGACGTGCCCCTCTTGGACGCGATCCGGCAGGGGGTCGAACAACGGGTCCGTCCGCTGACGATGACCGTGCTGACGGCGATCCTGGGAATGCTCCCCGCGGCGTTGGCGACGAAAATCGGCTCACAAACGCAAAAGCCGCTCGCCGTGGTGGTGGTCGGCGGCATGACGGTGACGTTGCTGTTCCTGAACCTGATCCCCGTCCTCTACAGCTTCTACGGCCAGCGGATGCCTCCGCGCGTGGAAGGCATGGAGCACTGACGATCACCGCGCAAGCTGAGCCGGAAGCATCGGCGTCCGGCACGAAAGACTCCCGCCGCTGGCGCTTCCGGCTCGGTCGTCGCGGTCACATCCGGTATTTGCGCAGGGTCACCGGGACGCCGAAGGTTTCCTCGAACAGCGTCCCCGTCTGCTTGAGGGCGAGTTGTTCGAGGGACAGGTCGTCGACTTGCGGGATCGTGATCACCAGCCGGCCCCCCTCCTTTTCGATCCGCATCTCCTGGAATCGCTGGCTGTGGGCGGCGTCGAGGGCGTCGGCGACGCGGAGGATCGCCGCCATCTTCGCCACCGCGATCCGGCGGTCGCGGTCGAGCCGGGCGAAATCGGAATGGAGCGGCTTGGGGGACGATTTGCGGTGGTACCTGGCGGTGAGGGCCACCAGCTTGATGTCGTCCTCCGACAGTCCGAAGACCTCGCTGTTCTGGATCAGATACATCGTGTGCTTGTGGTAGCTGCCCGTGCTGACGTACATGCCGATCTCATGCAACAACGCGGCGACGTGCAGCAGAAGTTCATAGGCCGGTTCGAGCCGATGGATCCCGCGGAGTTGCTGGAAGAGGATCTTGGCGAGCTTGCCGACGTGGCGAGCGTGCTGTTCGTCGAAGTCGAACTTGCGGCCGAGATCGATGGTGGAGCGGACGACCTGATCGACGAAGTCCTGACTCCAGACGCCGCGGGTCGCCATTTCCGAGAGCAGCCCGTCGCGGAGATTGACGTTGCTGACGACGATCTCGGAGAGCTCGAACGCCCGGCAGAGATGGACGTAGGAAAGGAGCGCCGGGCCGATCGTCCCCGCGTCGGGAAAGGTGATGCGGTACTTGTGAACGAGCTTGTCTTCGTTGAGCGATAGGACCACGTCGGTGAGTTGTTCGAGGGCACGGAGCGGCAACTTCACGATCTTTTCGGGCGTCCAATCGGGAATGAGCTGCTTCGCGGCGAAGCGGAGATCGCCCCCGAGACTGACCAGGGCCTGCACCGAGGCCGACGGCACCTGCTGCGTGATCTGCTCCATGAACCGCTGGATCTGGAGCTCCATGATCCGGCGGGAGGAGGCCTGCGGGGCGCGATAGGCTTCAAGCTGTTGCCGCAGTCGCAACGAACCGAGTCGATAGGAATGGCTGAAGAGGACGTCGGCGTCGTTGACGATCAGGAGCTCGGTGCTCCCCCCGCCGACTTCCGCGACGGCGGTGTTGCGGCCCGCGAGCTCGGGCCACGATTTGAACAGCGGCTGGACGCTGAGATACGTGAGTCGGCTGACCTCGGCTTCATCGATGGGGGTGACGGCGATCCCCGTCGCGGAGTAGATGCGGTCGATGAAGGCGAGCCGGTTCTGGGCTTCGCGGACCGCCGACGTGGCGACGCATTTCATCTGCTCGGGGCGGTCGATGCCGTTCTCGCTGAGGATGCGGCGATACGACATGAGGACGCGGACGCAGTCTTCGGTGGTCTGCTTTTCGATGCTGCCGCGGATGAAGGTGTCTTTGCCGAGACTGACCGATTGGGACAACGTGCCGAGATGCCGGACCCGTTCGCCGTCGACGATTTCGGCGAGCGCCATGCGGACGGCGGTGGTGCCGATGTCGATGACGGCGACCCGCTGCGGCGTGGGGGACGTCGTGCGGGGAAGCGGCGTGAGAAGTTCGGTCGGCATGACGCGGCGGTGGTTCGTGCGGGATTGGTCGGGGGCTTGAGGAAGGCCCGTCTTAAGGCGCGGAGGAGGTCATGGCTTGCATGGTCGACTTGCCTCCGGAGAGTTCGCTCATCGGGTGCCACGTCGTGATCACGTGGCGAGCCTCTCAGGCTCCATCCGACCATTCACACCAGGACGGGTTCCTCGGTGAGGGTTCGCTGGGCCCAGGCGGCGTTGCCGATCACGCCGGCGTCGTCCCCCAGTTGGGCGACGCCTAACTCGGTCGCCTGCGCATAGGCGGGCATGATCCCGTCCCGCAGCGCCCGGCGAATCTCCTCAAGGTAGAGCGCGGGGAGGGCCTCGACGAGTCCCCCTCCCAGGATGATCCGCTCGGGCAACAGGACGTTCACCAGCCCGGCGAGAACGGTGCCCAGGCGATGCGCGCCGTCGCGGACGATCTGCTCGACGATCCGATCGCCCGCTTCAATGGCTTCCGCCAGGATGCCGCTGCGGATGTTGGCGAGGTCGGTCCCCGCGACCCGCAACACATGCGGCGCTTGGCCACGATACGCCGCCTTGGCGATCTCGGCGGAAATCGCGAGCCGGCTGGCAACGGTTTCCAAGCAGCCGCGTCGACCGCAACCGCAGGGATTCCCTCCCGGCTCGACGATGATGTGCCCCAGTTCAAGGCAGGACGAATTCCGGCCGCGATAGATCGCGCCGTCATACACCAGCGCCCCGCCGATGCCGGTTCCCGGGAAGACCCCCAAGACACTCCGCGCGCCGCGGCCCGCGCCATGGACGTACTCGCCATACAGTCCGGCATCGACATCGTTGCAGACCGCGACGGGGCAACCCAACCGGCGTTCGAGGATCGCCTTGAGGGGGACGTCGTTCCAGCCGAGGTTGGGAGCGCCGAGGATGACGCCGGCCTCCATGTCGATCGGGCCGGGGATACCGATGCCCAAGCCCCCCAAGGCGCTGGGGGCGAGTTTCGCCTCGTCGCAGAGCTTTTCGACGGTCGAGCAGATCCGTTCGATGCCCGCGTCGACCCCTTCATAGCCGCGGGTTTTCTTGCGGCGGCGCGCGAGGGGTTGGAGCTGCTGGTCGAAGAGGACCGCATGCATCTTGGTGCCGCCGAGGTCGAAGCCGACCCAGTGGCGGGAGCTCTCGCCAGCCATCGTCCGTGATCCTGATGACGGAATATCGTGAGATCAGACACGCATGGGGGCGAGCGTAACACAATCGGGCGGGCAGGGACCATGGTCGGAGGTCGATGGTCAAGAGTCACGGGAATGGAGCGGGGGGACGTCAGTCCCCCCGGTGATTGATCCGACATGGTCTACACAAACGCACCGGGGGGACTGACGTCCCCCCGCTCGTGACGATTGATTCTCGACCCTCAACACCCCGCCGGTGCCAGATCGGGGGTCCGTTCCAGGATCAAGTCGCGCAACCGGTCCATCGCCCGCGTGAGGAGTTGCCGGGCCCGTTCGGTGCTGATGTCGAGTTCCCCGGCGATCTCGCGGAACTTGGCGGTCGCCTTGCGTCGGCCGAGGCCGAACCGGGCTTCGACAACGGTCCGATCGCGTTGCGGCAGATCGCGGAGCAATTCGGCGATCAATTCGGCGGCGGGGGGTTCGTCAAAAGTCGGTTCGGCGGCGGGTTCCCGTTCATCGGCGAGGCCGAGGAATTCGGTCTCCGACCCGGTCTTGAACCGCTGCTGCCATTTCCGGTTCCTGGGCGAGGAACGGAAGAGGCAGTTGCGCACGGCCCAGGTGGCATAGGTGCTGAAACGAAGGCCGCGGGTGAAATCGAAGATCTCGACCGCGCGGACCAGGGGGACGTTGCCGTCGCTGATCAGATCGTCGAGGCGGTTGGCTTCGTCGACCATCGTCTTGGCGATCGACACAACCAGCCGGAGGTTCGCCTGCACGATGTCATTGCGCAGCCGCGTGGCATGGGCGAGGTGTTCTTCAAACCGCCGACGGCGCGCGGGGGTGACGCCCGCTTCCAGCATCTGCCGACGGAGCAGTTCCGCGCGGTGCTTCCAGAAATTCATCTGGCGGAAGAGATGGAACTCCTGTTTCGGTTCCAGGAGGGGGATCGCATACAATTCGGCGAGATACGCGGGGGTCCCTTCCGGGGCCTTCATCGTCGATCGGCGATCCGAAACCGGCGCGGCGTCGAGAATCGCGTCGGTCAATTCGGGGCGTTCAAACTCCGGCGAGGGGATGTATTCCACGGGTTGATCGAGCAGCGCTTGAAAGACCGGGTCGGTCTCGCTGCGGCGGCGACGGGGGATGGACGGCAGCGTTGCGGCGGGAGTCCGGTTCGTCGGGAGCGAGGACTTGGTCTTGCGCGAGGCCAGGGTCGCGGGCATGATCAAGCTTTCCGAAGGTGGGGAACGCGGTCGTACGGTCGTGTTTTGAACTTCTCTGAAAGACCATATCCGCCTTTCGCGAATATTCGCTATCCGAAATGCGAAAAATATCGGGTGATTCCTCGGAAAAGTGGTTCTATTGAAGGGAATCATCGATCCAATCGATGGTTTCTCCGTCCGGTGAGCAGTTACGAATTCCCCACCGCGCATGAAAAACGCCTGCGGGAACCCGTTCGAGTTCCCGCAGGCATCTTGTTTGAAGTCAGATGGTTACGTCGAAATCACTGCGCCGAGTCGGCGTAGAACTTCGTCGCTTCCTCCATCATCAGCGGCTCGTCGAGCGAATCGCTGGTGACC
>CAYRVS010000034.1:0-3265 GCA_964427725.1 uncultured Planctomycetaceae bacterium
GGGTCAGCTTGTCCTCCAGACTCGGCTGCCCACACAAGACCAACCGAACGAGCGGCCGGCCTTCGGATGCCTGATCGGCCAGAATCCTCAGTTCCTCCAGGAGCGCTTCGCTGAGCTCATGGGCCTCGTCGACGACCAACAGCAACGCGCGGCCGGCGTGGCCTAGCCCCTTCAGGACCGGAGCGAGCGCCAGCCGCAGCTCCTGATCGGTCGGCTTGTCGTACGGTTGGGCGAGTTCGCTGAGGATCGTTTGCAGGAAGGCCCGCCGGCTGTGATAGGTCGCGTGTCGCAGGAGCACCGAAGTCAGTGGCTCGCCGATCTCGCGGATCAGGCGTTCGCAGAGCAAGGTTTTGCCGATGCCGGGAGGGGCGGTGACAACGCCGATCCCCTGACCTTGTTCGGCGCAGATCAACAGCTCATCGAGGGCGGCCTGAAAGCGTTCGCCATGGAACCAGCAACTCGCATCGGGAGTGGCGGCGAAGGGGCGGCGCTGAAGACCGAAAAAGGCTGCATACATGGACCGTCATCCCTGACACGGTGCCATCGACCGGCAATGTGTGACCGCGCGGAGGTGGGTCGACATCATCGGCAAGAGTTGCCGGTATCCGCCACCGAGCACGCCACCCCCCACCGAACTCCAATCGATCCGGCATCTTCGGCGACTTGAATACAACCCCTACCGCCGTCAGGGTCCGCGCGTGAACTGGTTGTGGATGACGGTTGGGGGGCGAACACCAACGAGTCCGCGGACCGCTTGACGCGACTCAGTCGAGTCATCGGCTCGCGAACGTGCCCTGAACATCGAACTGCGAGCCTGTTTTTTGGCGAGCTGACACCGCGTCGCTCCGTCGCTCTCTGGGCCCTTGTGCTCCTTGCGTCACAGAGGCCGGATGGGGATACTCACCCCACTACAGTCCGCCGGGCGGAACAGGCCACGATGATTCGAGTCAACACAGAGTCTTCCATCGGACGACGGAACCTGCGGTCACAGGTTCGTGTCCTCCGGCGGGATGATTCCCGGCGTCGTGGTGCCCGGCGGTTCACCGGATCCACCCCAAGGATCTCGGCTTCGGAGGGATCAGGGGCGGTGTAGCTCAGTCGGTTAGAGCAACGGCTTCATAAGCCGTGTGTCGTCGGTTCGAGTCCGACCACCGCCACTGTCTTTGACAAGCAGCCCTTCGACGACCGGGTCGAAGGGCGTTTTTGTGGCCGTGCGGAGATTGTGGCCAACGAGCCGACAGCTCAACCAGACGATTTCGAGGCTCCAGGGTTCCTCAACATCATCGGCCGTAAGCCATCGTCCCGTAAGGCTTTGAGAAAGCTTAACGATCTGGGGAGTGTATCGGGCTGGTCATCCCGTGAAGGGCTCAAAGCCGCGATCTGCAGCATGGTCCACGCCAGCCTGTCGCAAGACCCCCGGGTTCTGGTTGTACGTGCGCCCGTCGACCTCAATACGACATCGCGAGGCCGGATTCGCCAGGGGGAAGTTGATGAGCGGACCAGACCTACTCGTCCCCCCACACCAGCCGCGTGTAACTCTCGTAACGCAGCCGCGTGATCAATCCCTGGGCGACGGCCGCTTTCACGGCGCAGGACGACTCCTCCAAATGAAGGCAGTTCGGATACTTGCAGCGGGGGACGAACGGCCGGAACTCGCGGAAGTAACCTTCGATCTCTCCCTTGCCGACATCCCACAACTCGAGCTGGCGAATTCCGGGGGTGTCGACGACCCAACTGCCCGGCGACAATTCCAGCAGTTGCGCATACCGCGTGGTGTGTTTCCCTTTCTGCGACCAGCCGCTCACCGCGCCGGTCCGCAACTTCCATACGGGGTTGAGCGCGTTCAGCAGCGACGACTTGCCGACGCCGCTTTGTCCGGTGAAGACCGTCTGTTGCCCGCGGAGACATTCCCGCAAGCGTTCGAGGCCGATGCCGGTCCGTACGCTCATCGGAATCGTGACGTACCCCAATTGGCTGTAGAGTCCGATGAACGGTTGCAGCTCGACCGGCGGGACGAGATCGCATTTGTTGAGGCAGATGACCGCCTCCGCCCCTCCTTTGGCCGCGCTGATCAGAAAGCGATCGATCAGCGCGGGTTTGAGATGGGGTTCGGCGACCGACACCACGATCGCCACCAGCGACACGTTCGCGACAAGCACATGCTCGCGATATTGATGTCCCCGCGTCAGGACCCCTTGTCGCGGCTCGACCCGTTCGATGACCCCCTGGGTCGCGCTTTCCGGCCGGAACAGCACCCGGTCTCCCGTCACGACCGCCGTCCGTTCGTCCGACGACATCGTCCGCAGCATCCGCCGGACGGTGCATTCATAGGTCGCATGGGTCGCGGGATCGATCACCTGGCATTGCGTGGCCCCCACGGCTCGGATGACCCGCCCCGCGCGACATACGGCGAGGTCGACATCACGGATCAGGTTGCCGGCGTCATCGACTTCGCCGACGATCGTCCGCCGCCGACTGAGGCCGCGCTTGCCGACGATCCGTTCCTGACCGGCGAGATCATCGACCTTGCCGTCCTGTTCCAGGTCGCGCGTCAGGTCGTTCCGCCGCGCGGCGGGCGCGCGGTTCTTGCGGAGATCGATCCGAAGTTTGCGGGGATTCTTCGACGACACGCGGCCGAGACCTTACGGAGAACGTTCGGGACGATGCCCAGCATAGCACGCGGGGTGGGGAGACTGAGGGTTGATCGCCTTAACTCGCTACGCCCACTGACATCGACCCTCAACCATCGACCCTCAACCATCGACCCTCAACCCTCAACCTCCCCGCTACGACACCGGTCTTCCAGCACGGGTTCACTCCATCACTTCTTGCCCGAACGCCAACCGCATCTGCTGATCGCGGGGGTTGGGCTCGAAGTCCTTGAACAACAGGCTCGGCTGGATGTCGTGATTGTGCTGGTACTTCGCGCTCTGGTACTCGGCGATCGCCCCCTCGACCGTGTGATAGAAGATCTGGCAGATGGGCACGCCCGGGTAAATGCGGATCGGATGGACGGCGAACATCTCGAGGGTCCAGTAACCGCAGAACCCGACGTCGCCGAACCCCGCCGTCACATGCACGAACAACCCCAGCCGGCCGATCGACGACCGTCCTTCCAGCATCGGGACCAGGTTGCGCGTCTCGGTCCGCTCCATCGTCCGGCCGAGATACAACTGTCGCGGCTGCAGGACGAGCCCTTCCGGCGGGATGATGTATCGTCGATAGCGGTTCGGCCGCCGCATGTCGAGGATGATCTCCTCGTAAA
>CAYRVS010000034.1:3275-18272 GCA_964427725.1 uncultured Planctomycetaceae bacterium
CCTCGTAAACGAGGAGCTCGTCATGCAACCGCAGGTTGTAGCTGTTGGGGTTGAGGAGTTTTTCGTCGAACGGCTCAAGGATGATGTTCTTGCCGAGCTGCGCCTTGATCTCGGGACCGGTGAGAATCATCGGCGACGGACCCTCGCGGAATCGCGGACACGGGCAAACCCCACCGCGACAACCTTACGTGACCCCCGTCGAGGGTGCAACTCCCGTGGGACAGGCTGCCGCCCGCCGCCGTCGCTCAGAGGTACTCATCGCGGACGTGGTTGAAGTTGATCGACTTGCGGCCGGTGGCCAGCACACGTTCATGCAATTTCAAATCGTCGGTCAGGAGCACCGCCGCGTGATCAGGGTATTCGAGGATCGCGGCGTCAGTCAGCCCCAACTTCAAAAACTCGTCGCGATCGATCACGATACTGGCGGGGATGTGGGTCTTCGAGGATCTCCCTCACATACTTTTTCGCCGTCAGCACGGCGGCACGGCGGCACGCACGTCCGTCCCAACGGCTCCCGGCTAACGACCAATATGACCAGTCGCATGCCATTATGGCCGTTTGCGGATCAGCCTCAAGCCCATCCCCGGATAGTTCGCGATCTGCCGCTGCCATCCGAACAGACTCACGGCGTGGGGAGCGTGGCCACCAAATCGTTGACCAGTTTCGCCAGTTGCTCGTGGGTGATCCGCAGCGGCACCGGGATCCGGCCGCCGGTCGTGGCGTCGGCCTCGAATCGCCGCAACGAGAACTTTCCGCCGCCGTGCGCGGCGAGCTGCACTTCGTAATACCGCGGGCGGCCGGTCGTGGCGGTGTCGGGGGGATTCGAGCGGATCAGCACCTGATTCCCCTGCGCGTCAAACTCCAGCGGGTTCAGCGTCTCGAGCAGATAAGTGATCCGCCGACACAGGCCGTTCGCCCACGTCTTCAGGATGTCGAGCGAAGCCGTCGACAAGCCGGGGACCGACAGCCGCAGCTCCTCGCAGGAGACCCCCAACGATTCGACGCTGATCAGGTCGACGGTGAGCGCCAGCCCGTTGGTGTCGGTCACCGTCAGGGTATGCGACGGCAAAAACGTCTGGCCGACCAACGTCTGCAAGGCGGCGGCGAGATCGAGGGAAAGACTCATGGCGTGCCTGAAGGGTGTCGGAGCGTGACCCGTTCACAACCCCTTCACGGTATGCGAATGCCCGTCCCACGAAAAGACCGTCGGCTTGTCGTCGACCATCGATTCCAAGTGGACCGGCCGCGCCCACAGCTTATGGAGGTTGGCCAGGCAATCCTGCGTGTAGTCCTGCCGCAGTTCGACCCCCTGGAACAGATGCTTCAGATACAGCTCGCCGCGGTTGCGATGATTCGCGTCGACCACATAAATGAACGGCCGACCGTGATTCGTCAGGCTGTTGAGGAGCTGCTGCTTGATCTCGTCGAACTGTCGCGAGGCGATCTCGTAGGTCGACTCCCCTTCGTTGTAGGCGAAGCTGAAGAGCTTGTGCTTCGCGCAGAATTCGGGGGTCAGGAAGGTGTCGATGAAGGTGATGTCATTGTGGATCCGCCGGACCTCGAAGATCTTCTCGCGTCCCAGTCCGACCTGCCGATCCCACTTGCGGCGGGTCTCCCAATGATCGCAGTTCTCGTACTCCTCGCCGAACTGGCCGCGGTTCCAGCGTTCCTCAATCTCGCGGAAGAGCTCGATGCCGATCTTGTAGGGGTTCAGGCGATTGGGGCTCATCGCCACCGTGCCGCTGTGATGATCGGCGTAGTCGATGACCTCGGCGTCGGTGAGGCCATGCCGCGTCATGATTGTGGTGTGCCAGTAGCTGGCCCAGCCTTCGTTCATGATCTTGGTCTGCCCCTGGGGGGCGAAGTAGTACGCCTCGTCGCGGATGATCGACAGGATGTCGTGCTGCCAATCCTTCAATGGGGCGTGCTGGAGCAGGAACAAGAGGACGTCGCGCTGCGGCTGATCGGGGAACGAGCGTTTGGCCTCGCGGGCCGCCTCCTCCTTGCGACGGTCGTCGGCCTCTTTCCGCAGCACGTCGGGCGGATTGATGAACGGATCGAGATAGCCCTTCGCGGGGAGCCGTGACTGGCCCGCCAGAAACTCGAAATCATCGTCCCGCAAGAGCGCGGCGTGCGGCAGCGGATCGGTCTCGGATGGCCGCCGGATGTGGACCGAGTGGGGGTCGATCAAATCCTCGAGCGACAGGCAGGCGTCGACGAACTCCTCGACCTTTTCGTACCCGTGCCGATCGATGTATCGCTGGATCCGCGTGGCGTGGTTCGCCATCACGTCGAGCATTTTGCGGTTCGTATGGGCGAACCACGCATTGCATTTGAAGAAATCGCAGTGCCCGTAGACGTGGGCGATCACCAGCTTCTGATCGGCGAGGAGATTGGTGTTGAGCAGGTAGGCGTAACACGGATCGGTGTTGATCACCATCTCGTAGATCCGCTGCAGCCCATACATATGGGTCTTCAGCAGCTCGTCGTACTCGGCCCCGAACCGCCAATGAGGATAGCGGACCGGGAAGCCGCCGTACGCGGCGAACATGCACAACTCCTCGAGATCGAGCATCTCGAAGATCGTCTCGAAGAAATCGAGCCCGTACGACCGGGCCCGCGCCTCCATCGCGAGCTGGATGTCCTGAATCTCCGGCGGCAACGCGCGATGGGTCGAGATGGACATGCTTCACGGCCTCCTTGTCGAACGTATCGTCTCGGTGCGGCATCCTTGCGAGCGCGGGTCACTCGGGGGTCACGCTCCCGGCGCCGAAGCGCGCGGCGGGAACATCTCGGCCACGCGGCAGGCGAACCCGGGCAGGACCGTCCCACCGGTCAACTCGTCGTCCTCGTGCAGATGAGAGACGCGGCGGCCCCCGTCGGCATAGACCGTGACGGTCCGCATCGTGGGATTGACTTGCCACACCTCGGCCACCCCCGCGCGCGTCAGCAATTCATTCGCCGTCATCCGCGGCGGTTCGGCGATGCTCATGAGTCCTCCCGTTCCGGTCCTGCTTGTGTCAGCGGGCGATCAAACACGAATTCATTACACCCCAGCCCCCCCCCGCACGTCACGAGTTCCGTCAGCCGAAAGCCGCGATCGCGGAGGAACCGGAAAATCCCCTCCGGCGTCGAGACCTCGAACGGATACCCGCCGATCCAATCAACCAGGTCGAACCAAGGATGCATGCCGCGGGCCGCCTGGGGGCGTTTCTCCGTCCGCCAGGTCCGCCACGGCTTCAAGGGATCATCGAAGGTGACCAGCCGCAGCAGACTGGCCGCCGTCATTTGAAAGAGTCGCAGTCCCAGCCGATAGGTGGTCCAAGCGCCTCCCACGAGGCAGACATAGGGGATGCGCAGCGCCGCAGGGAGCCGGACATAGACCTGCTTGATCCGCGTCCAGACCCGGCTGACGAGCCCTTGATCGTTATAAATGGCGATCCATAGGCGGCCTCCCGGCGCGACCCGCCGGGACGCCAGATCGATCGCGGCCCACATCGATCCGGTATGATGAAGCACGCCCCAGGAGTAGACGATGTCGAACTCGCCCAACGATTCGAGATAGCCGGGGTCAAGTACGCTCCCCGGCTCCACCCGCCAGCGTGCGGGGTCGGCCTCCTCTCGGCGGCGAAGCTCTTGCGTGCAGCCGACCGAATCGGGGTCATAGTCGAACGAATGGACATTCGCCCCCAGCCGATACGCCGCGAGGCTGAACAACCCGCTCCCCGAGCCGATGTCGAGGAACCGCTTGCCTTCCAAGCCGCCGACGCCGAAGACGCGTTCCAGCGACGACATCGCGCTGGCGATCCGCTCGTCGGTCAACGTTGACAGGAACCGCCGCCAGTTCGCGCCGAAGCCGAACCGGCGGTCGTCCGGGTCAGTGGTGGCGGGTGCATTCGGGGTTGTGACGCTCATGCCGGACCCGCAGATGGCATGGAGGGATCGGTCCATTCGGCGGGCGGGAAGAACTCCGTCACCCGGCAGGTGAACCCCGGAAGCACCGGATCGCCGGTGATCTCGTCCTGTTCCGTCAGCCGCTGTTGAGCGGCCCATCCGCCTCGATAGACCGTCACGACCCGGAACTCCGGATCGACCATCCAGACCAATGGCACACCGACGGCAAAGTAATCCTGCAGTTTCGCGGTCACTTCGAGGTACACGTCATGCGGCGAGAGGACCTCCACGGCGAGGTCAGGAACAAGTGGGCAATGGCCGGCCTTCAAGACGGTGGGGGTCAATCGTCCGGCACGCAGAAACGAACAGTCGGGTTTACGAACCGTGCGACCGCCGAAACACTGAAAACTCGTCCCTTCCGGCAACAAGTCTCCCAGCCGCTGTCGGTCCAGGAAACGACTCAAGAGGCTAAAGATCAAACCAGCGACGTAACTCGATTGCACGCCCTCGTTCAATTCCCTCAGCCGGCCGTTCACCAGTTCATACCGCTCCCCTTCCGGCATCGCGAGGAGCTCCTCCGGGGTGACGGGTTTCGGTGTCGCGGGCGGGTCGAGGATCAGGCTCATCGTGGTTCACTGGATAGGGGCGGCGGCATGTTGCCGGGTCAAGACAGTGCGGGGAAGGATCACTTCCCTTTGCCGAGGAACGTGCGGATCGATTCGTAGATGCCGTCCTTGTTCTTGATTTCGCTCAAGACCAGATTCTCCCACGAGCCGACGATCTTCTTCAACTCGCGCAGAAAATCGCCCGACCCATAGGGACTCTCGACCTGGCCGTAGCAAAAGAGGTTGCAGGTCGGCAGGAAGAACTCCTGCAACTGACGCAGGCAGTTGGTGTTGTCTTCGCCCCAATTGTCGCCGTCGGAAAACTGAAAGACGTAGATGTTCCAGTCCGCGACGGGGAAATCGCGTTCGATGATTGTCCGCGCCTTCGCGAGCGCCGACGAAATCCGCGTCCCCCCCGACTCGCGGGTCCGGTAGAACGTATCCTCGTCGACCTCATACGCCACGGCGTCATGCACCACATACCGCCGCTGGAGGCCGTCGTACTGACTCTTCAGCCAGGTATCGATCCAGAAGGCTTCGGTCCGGACGATCTCCTTCTGCTCGTCGGTCATCGAGCCCGAAACGTCCATGATGTAGACGATCGCCGCGTTCGCCTGCGGTTCGGGATTGTCGGTCCACGAGCGGAAGCGTTCATCCTCTCGGGTGGGGATGACGATCGGCTGCCGCGGGTTGTAATCGTTCGACGCGATCAGCCGCCGCAAGGCGCGCTTGTAGGTCCGCTTGAAGTGCCGCAGCGAATCGGGACCGGACTGACGGATGCTGTCGTACCGCGTCTTGATCGACTTGATCGAGTGCTGCCCCTTGGGCTCGATCCGCGGGAGCTTCAGTTCCTGCCCGAGCATCTCGGCGAGCTCGTCGATCGTCAGTTCCGCCTCGCGGATGTGTTGCCCGGCCTCTTCGCCCGCCTGCCCTTGGCCGTCGCCGTCATCGGGCGATTTCCCGATCGGCTGGCCGACGTCGCCGTCCCCCTGCCCGACGCCGCCGGAGCCCTTTTTGCCGTGCCGGAAATGCGGAATCTCGATGTTTGGCACGGGGATCGAAACGACCTCGCGGCCTTGCTTCCCGAGCACTTCGCCATGCGTGATGTACTTCTTGAGATTCTGCCGGACCTTCCCCCGGACGATCTCCTTGAAGCGCTGATTATCGCGATCGATCGCGCGGGTCATGGGCTCTACTCCTCAACGTGACGACGCCGATCACCCCGTGTCCCGGCACGAGTGTTCTAGGCTTGTCCCTTCCCCGCCGCGAAACACGCGGCGACATCGACGGCGAACTCGTCCAGCAAGACCGACGTCGCCTGTCGCCCCGGGCGAAAGACGCCGTGCTCGGTGTATTCGCTCGCGCCGGCAGCCAACGTCAGCACGGTGATCGTTTCCTGCTCGGGGTCGACGATCCAGTATTCGGGAATCCCCGCCGTGGCGTAATCGCGGGGTTTTTCGTGCAGATCACGCCGACGACTTTTGGCGTCTTGACTGATGATCTCCAAAACCAACTCGGGCCGCTCGATCTCGCGGTGATCCCGCTGCGGAACGACACGCGGCACCAGCAAGTCGGGCTCGCGATACCGTTCCGCCGTGATCCGCACGGGGACCGGGGCGAACAACGGGCATGGACGGCGATGGTGCGAGCAGGCATCCCGGAAGAGCCCGTACAAGAAACCGAGCAACCATTGATGACCGGCCGTGGGCATCGGCAAAAACTCCAGCACACCCCGATCGAACTCGATGAGTCGCATGCCGTCCAGACCCAAGTATTCCGAGACGGTCCAAGCCCCCTGGCATGGGTAGAACGCCGCCATTTCCCATGTCGGTTCACCCCGGATTGAGTCCGGGATGGACGGCCGCGGGGGGGGGCCGTCGGTGACGACGGAGAGATTCACTTGGGCTCCCCCTTCCCCGCCGCGAAACACGCGGCGACATCGACGGCGAATCCGTCCAGCAAGACCGACGTCGCCTGTTGGCCCGGCTGAAAGACGCCGTGCTCGGTGTATTCGCTCGCGCCGGCAGCCAACGTCAGCACGGTGATCGTTTCCTGCTCGGGGTCGACGATCCAATACTCCGCCACGCCCGTCCTTGCGTAATCGGCCCTCTTCTCGACCAGATCACGCGCGTGATCTTCGGGACTCGGACTGACCACTTCGACGATCATGTCCGCCAAGTCTTGGACCTCGCGTGGGTCCCCCAGTTTGACGGGGGTGAGATAACAGATGTCGGGCACACGGATGTGTTCCGGTTCCAACCGCACATTCAGTCCCGTGAAGTGGACTTCCCCCAGCTTGCGGGACTCGACGAATTGGTCCAGCGATAGAAACATGTGCCGTGCGACAAGCTGATCTCGCCGTGACCGCGATTTGAGAAACTCCAGGCAACCATCTCTAAGTTCCACGAACCGCGTATCGGGCAGGGCGAAGTAATCGGCCTCCGTCCAAGACCCCTGTGGCGGATACAAGTTCGCGAGTTCCCACACCGGTTCGCCGCGTTGCGAGGCCCGCGGGGGACTCACGCCAGGCGGACTCTTGGCTGCCGCGTCGAGACTTGCCGACTGTTCGAGCGTCGCGCTCACGAGACTGGCCCCTTCCCCGCCGCGAAGCACGCAGCAACATCGACGGCGAAATCCGGCAGCAGTACCGAAATCGCCTGTTGTCCCGGCCGAAAAACGCCGTGCTCCGTATATTCGCCTGCGCCCGCCGTGAGCGTGAGCACGGTGATCGTTTCGGACTGCGGGTCGACGATCCAATACTCAGCGATCCCTGCCCGGGCATAGTCGCTTCGTTTCTCGATGAAATCACGCTCGTGACTGTCGTCTCCCCGGCTGACGACCTCCATCACCAAGTCCGCACCCTCGAGTGGACGGTTTAGATCCAGGACCCGTGACTTTCGCGCGAAGACCACATCCGGTTCTCGATACCGACGATGCCCCACACGGACCCGCAACGGAGCGAAAGCCGTCACTCCAAGCTGTCGCGGGCCGGCGAATCGCACCAGGACCTGATAGAGATACGCCACCAGGAATTGGTGCGACAATGTGGGCACGGGAAGGAACTCCAGGATGCCGTCGTTGTACTCCACCAGTCCGTCGAACTCGCGCGCGAGGTACTCCGCCTCCGTCCATTCTCCCTGCCGTGGGTACTCCGTGATCAGTTCCCACGTCCAATCGCCGCGCTGCGAGCGCGGGATCGGCGGGGTCTCGGCGGATTCTTCGAGAATGTGCTCGGCGTCGATCGACATGGCGTGCTCTCAAACGTGGTCCACCAGTGAACCAAGGCTCCTCTAATTCTGATGCGCGGGACATTCGGCTGTCGAGGGCGGCGAACGCAGCAGCGGAGTGGTTGCCCCGGTTCACCGGACCAGCACCAGAATCCGCTCGGACTTGCCGGCTTGGGCATACGTGACCGTCAGCTCCGTACTGCCGGGTTCCAGTCCGGTCAGCCTCAATTCCGTGGGTGTCAGGGGCACCACACGCAACGTCCCAGGCTCAAAACCATCGATCGCGCGGAAGGCGCTCGCTTGCAGAGCGGACACCTGCACGGGGACACCAGCCGTCAGACGGACCACCGTCTGGATTTCGCGCCGCGCCGCCGGAAGTTTGGCCGCATCACCATCCGGTGCCGCGGCTGCGAACAGTGTGGTCGCTGCAACGCACAGCCCGCCAACCGAAATCAGGAATCACCGCATGTCGAGCGTCCTTTCCGAAACATGAGTGAGAACACGTCAGCTCCCCGCCTTCGCATCCCCGCGGGCGAAGATGCTGGCGACGTACTGCAGGACGTCGGTCGCCGATTCGTCGTTGTAGCCGAACGTGCGGATCAGCCGGCCCTTCACCACGTCGATCTTCTCCTGCGTGTCCTTGTCGACCACGTTCGACACCAGACTCGTCAGCTTGATCGTGTCCTTCTGATCCTCGAACAGCTTCATCTCGAGCGCCTTGTGGAGCCGCTCGTTCGTCTTGTAGTCGAACCGCTTGCCGTCGAGGGCCAGCGCGCCGATGTAGTTCATGATCTCGCGGCGGAAGTCGTCCTTGCGGGTCTCGGGGATGTCGATCCGCTCCTCGATCGACCGCATCAGCCGTTCGTCGGGCTGTTCGTCCTGGCCGGTGAACTTGTTGCGGACCTTTTCCCGTTGGGTGTACGCCTTCACATTGTCGATGTAGTTCGCACACAGCCGGGTGAGCGCCTCTTCGTCGGCGGCGATCGCCCGTTGCACCTCGTTCTTCACCACGTCGGTGTATTCGTCCTTCACGACGCTGATCAACCGGCGATAGACCTCGCGGGCCTCTTCGTTGGGAATCAGCGAGTGATGCCGCAGTCCCGCCTCGAGTTCGTTCAGGACCATGAACGGGTTCAGGCAGGTCGCCTCGGGATTGTTGACCAAGGCGTTCGAGATTTTGTCCTGCACGTACCGCGGCGAGATCCCCTGCAGCCCTTCGTGCTTGGCCTCGCGGCGAAGCTGTTCGACGTTCTCGAGCGTGAACCCCGGCAGCGACTTGCCGTTGTAGAGCTTCAGCTTCTGAAGCACCGTGAGCCCGTGATGCTTCGGCTCCTCCAGCCGCGTGAGGACCGCCCACATCGCGGCGACTTCGAGGGTATGCGGGGCGATGTGCTTCCCGCGGACCCGCTTGGGGTTGTAATCCTTCTCGTAGATGTGGAGTTCGTGCCCCAGCTTGGTGACATAGGGGACGTCGATCTTCACCGTCCGGTCGCGCAGCGCCTCCATGAACTCGTTCGACTGCAGCTTGCGGTACTCGGGTTCGTTGGTGTGCCCGATGATCACCGTGTCGATGTCGGTCTGGGCGAACTTCTTCGGCTTGATCTTGTGTTCCTGCGACGCCCCCAGAAGGTCGTACAGGAAGGCGACGTCCAGCTTCAGGACTTCGATGAACTCGATCATCCCCCGGTTGGCGACGTTGAATTCCCCGTCGAAATTGAAGGCCCGCGGGTCGGACTCGCTGCCGAATTCGGCGATCTTGCGGTAGTTGATGTCGCCGGTCAGTTCGGTCGAGTCCTGGTTCTTCTCGTCCTTGGGCTGGAACGTGCCGATGCCGATGCGGTCCTGCTCGGAAAGGAAGAAGCGTTTGACGACGATTTCCCGCAACACCTTGGTCCAGTCGCCGCCGTGCCGATCGAGTCGTTCGCGGAAGTAGAACCGCGACAGCGGGCAGACATCGCCGACGATCTCGACCATCAGATCCTTGTTGGGATCGCGGCCGTCGTTCAAGGTGGCGGTGACCTCGTCGCGGAACGCCATCGGGATCAGTTGTAACGGCTCGCCGTGCATCGGATCCCAGAGGATGCTGCCGTCGGGCTCTTTCCAGCCGAAGGTGTATTGGGCCCCTTCCGGTTTGCGGCTGTAACGCTGCAGGCCGCGTTTGAGGAGCCGGGCGATCGTGCTTTTCGAGCTGCCGACGGGACCATGCAGCAGGAGGACGCGGCGTTCAGCTCCATATTTGAGCGCGGCGCTGCGGAAGACATTCACGAGCTGCATCAACGGTTCGGTGAGCCCGAAGATCGCGTCTTCGCCGTTGTTGTCGGGGTCGTCGAAGAAACGATAGCGCAGGAGACCGTCGCGGCGGCCCTCGTCGACCGGGTAGGTGCCGTACGACATGATCATGTCGTACATCCGCTGGTGGGCGGAGCGGGCGACTTGGGGGCGTTCACGGACGATGTCGAGATACTCGTCGAACGATCCCTGCCAGTGTTCCTGGCGGAACTGCTCGGCGTTCTGGGTGGCGGAGATCCGTTCGAGTAATGATCGGCCGATGCTCACGAGACGGCTCCTTGCCTGGGGGCGTGGTCGGGATGGGAGATGAATACCGGGCTGTGGGTCGCACTCCTGCGAAAGACACGTCTGCCGGGGGAGGAGTTCCCTCGCGCAGCCACGATCGCTGTCGATGGCGTAATGCGGGAGGGAACCGACCGACACCCCGGAAGAGGTGGCTGACCGTCCTTGGTCGCCGACACATGGGTGGGAAAGAACAGACCGTCGGGTCAGGGATCACCACCCCGACGGGGGCGACCATGAGTCGAGCGTGCGACCGACGATCATCAGGATCGCCGCGACCACGCACGGATCAGGTCGACCAAAGGATCCGAAACTGTAGCTCTTCAGCGGGCGGAACCTGAATCCACCGAACTAGGCATCAGGTTCAAGCCGAGGGGCACAAATCGGTGACCCCACAACGGGTGACACGATCACCGCTTGAAACCCCGTGCTTCACCTGGGATTCGTCGTTTGACCGACTCGCCACTCTCGCGTCGACCGACCCGTCGATGCAGATTCGCGAGTCATCCTCTATTATCCCCGCTTCCTTCGTCGAGGCAAGATCAAGTTCGGGATCCGCGATGAAGAAAAACATGGCGTTCCTGCCCGACCCTCGCGCAGCGTTCCACCGATCATGGCCTCGACTCGGGACAAGGTTCCAAGGAGCAAGTCCTGGACCGCGACGACTGGGATCCATTGAGTGACCCAACTTAAGGGTTTCGCCGACACCGTCCTCGAGACGCTGCTCCCCCGTATCACTGAGACGAGTCCCGTCTTCGATCAGTTCCCATAACCCACTCGATGGCGACCGACACCTCCGACTCGCGCGACACAAGGCCCGTCATGACCAGTCCCCACACCGCTCCACGCCCCCCCTACCCCGTCGTCTCGCCTCGGCTTCATGGCGGCCTCAAGATGGTTCCCGCCGACTTCCTGGTCGAAGAACTTCCGGCGTATCTCCCCAGCGGGGCCGGCGAACACCTCTTCCTATGGATCGAGAAAACCGATCTCTCCGCCGAGCTGCTGCTCAAGCATGTCGCGCGAACCCTTGACCTGCCGCAGGGTGAGATCGGAACCGCCGGAATGAAGGATCGGCGGGCAATCACGCGGCAATGGTTGTCGGTCCCCGCATGGCGATGCCCCGACCCCGCCGTCCTCAACTCCGACCATGTACGGGTCCTCGAACAGGGGCTCCATGGGAATAAACTCCGCACGGGACATCTCGCGGGGAATCGGTTCACGATTCGGATCCGCGACCTCTCCATGGACCAAGGCTCCGAACCGACGCCGGTCGATCCCGCGCGGCTCGCGGAAATCGTCACGAGCTGGACCTCCGCGATCGAACGGCTGGAGCGCTTCGGCTTCGCCAACTACTACGGTGATCAACGCTTCGGCCGCGACGGCGAAACCTTGCAACTTGGCTACGACCTCCTGACGAGGACCAAGACACCCCGCGACATTCCGTACGCGCGGCGGAAATTCCTGCTGAAGCTCGCGCTGTCATCGGTGCAGTCCGACCTGTTCAATCAGGCCCTGGCCCGGCGGATCATCGAAGGACACATCGAAACGGTCCTGCCGGGGGATGTCATGGAGGTGACCGCCAGCGGGGGCAAGTTCATCGTGGAAGACACTCCGGCGGAGCAGGCCCGGTTTCTGGCCGGGGAGACGACGCTGACGGGACCGATCTTCGGGCTGAAGATGAAATCGCCGGCAGGAGAGGTCGCTCGCGGAGAGCAAGCCCTGCTCGACGAAGCGGGGCTGACCCTCGACGCTTTCGACGGCTTCGGCGATCTGCTATCTGGAACGCGGCGGGCGTATCTCGTGAAACCGGAGGGGTTCGCGGTGACGATCGAGGAAGGGTGTCTCGTGTTCGAGTTCACGCTTCCCGCCGGGGCGTATGCGACGACGCTGCTCGAATTGTTTGTAGAGCCGCGCGCGAGTGCCTGATGCCCAGGGAAGGCCTTCCCTGGGCATCCCCACATTACCCCCCGTACGCGCTGTAGCGATGCAGCCCCCGCGCGAGGACCCAGCGGTTGAGTCGCCATAACACCAGCACCCAGAGCGACTCGAGCGCGAGTTCCCCCCCCAACTCGGCGGGGGTGTAACGCCCCAGCGCCATCGCCGCAGGCACGTACGCCAGGTACTTGAACGGCAGGCAGAGAATCACCTGGCTGACGGGCTGCGGCAGCCAATCGAGCGGGAGCATATGTCCCGACAGGAAGTAGCTGAGCAGCATGTAGACGAAGACCAGCGAACTGACTTCCAGATACCAAAACGCCGCGAGCCCCATCAGGCTTTCGATGTAAAACCCGACCAGGAACGACAGCAGCAGCGACACGATCGTCGCCGACAACGTCATCGCGTCGGGGCGGATGGTGAAATAGTCGCGGCACAACCAGAAGACGAGCGCGAACGGGCCGGTCGCCATCAGGTAATAGACCAGTTTGTGCGCGACGCGATGCCACAGCAGGTACTGCAGCAGATCGATCGGCTGCGTCAGGAACTTCTTGATCGACCCATCGCGGACATCGCGCGCGATCCCGGTGGTCAGCCCGGGCATGCTGGAAAAAGCCCGGCCGAGCATCACCAACAAGTAGTACGCGACCATGTCGCCGTAGCGATAGCCGTTCAGTTCGCGCGACGATTGTCCGTCGAACGTGCCGTAGATCGCCCCCCACAGAAAGACCTGTGTGATGATCGGCAGGAACCGGACGAGCGTGGCGAAAACGAAATCGGCCCGATAGGCCAAGCGTTCCGCGACGCTCGTCCGCAGGATGTACCAGTTGGTGCGCCACGTCGCGCCGGAGGAGCTCATCGGGCGGTCCCCGTCATGACCGGCTCGTCGGCGCAATCGTCGCTGGTGAAGAACTCGGCGATGACTTCCTCAAGGGGCCGTTCCTGCACCCCGACGTCTTCGATGGCGTACCGCGACAAGAGCGCGGAAAGGACTTCGGGGATCTTCGTCCGGGGGACTTCCAGTTTCACGTTGGGGGCTTTTCGCAGGACGACTTTCCCGAACCGGTCGAGATCCTCGGGAAGTTGCCCGTTCGCGAATTGCAGTTGAATCAGTTTGTGGCTGCTGAAGCGGTCGAGGATGTCGCCCAGCGGCCCATCATGCCGAATCTGGCCGCGGCTGATGATGATCGCCCGGCGGCAAAGGGCCTCGACGTCCTTCATGTAATGACTGGTCAGCAGGACCGTGATTTGCCGTTCCGCCTGATAATAGCGGAGAAATTCCTGCACCTTCCGCTGCGAGACGACATCGAGGCCGATCGTCGGTTCGTCGAGGAACAGGACTTCGGGATCGTGCAACAGCGCCGCGATGAGTTCCATCCGCATCCGCTCCCCCAGCGAGAGCTCGCGGACCGGCTGACGGATCAGCGCGCCGACCTCCAACAGTTGCGTCAGCTCATCGAGCCGCCGCTGATAGGTCGCCGGTTCGATGCGATAGATCTCGCGATGCAACTGGAAGGATTCCTGCGCGGGGAGATCCCACCAGAGCTGATTCTTCTGGCCCATCACCAGCGAGAACCGGCGGCGGTAGGCGATTTCACGCTGCCAAGGGACATGTCCCAAGACGGTCGCGGATCCGGCGGAAGGATAGATCAGCCCCGCCAACAGCTTCAGCGTGGTCGTCTTCCCCGCGCCGTTCGGTCCGAGAAACGCCACGATCTCGCCGGCGGCGACCTCGAACCCGACCTGCCGCACCGCATGGACGGTGGCGTACTCGCGATGAAAGAAATTGCGGTACGCCCCCCGCCAGCCCGACTGCTTACGGAAGACGCGGTACGTTTTCTCCAGCCCGTGGACGACGACGGCGCTCATGCGGGCATCTTACGGCATGTTGATGGAATGATGGAAGAAGCCCAGGGAACGCTTTCCCTGGGCTTCCCTCAAAATTCCGCGTTGTGGGGCGTTCGCGGGAACGGGATGCAGTCGCGGATGTTCGTCATCCCCGTGATCAGTTGCAGCGTCCGCTCGAGCCCCAACCCGAATCCCGCATGGGGGACCGTTCCGTATTGCCGCAGTTCGAGATACCACCAGTAATCGGCGGGATTCAGGCCGCTTTCCGTCATCCGCTGTTCGAGGACGTCGCGACGTTCCTCGCGCTGACTGCCGCCGATGATCTCGCCGATCCGCGGCACCAGCACATCCATCGCGCGGACGGTTTTCCCGTCGTCGTTGCAGCGCATATAGAACGATTTGATCGCCCGCGGGTAGTCAGTGAGGATCACCGGCTGCTTGAAGTGCCGTTCGGTGAGGTACCGTTCGTGCTCCGATTGCAGGTCGGTCCCCCAGGCGACCGGGAACTCGAACGGCTGTCCCGATTTCTCCAGGATTTCGACCGCGTCGGTGTAGGTCAGCCGGATGAAGTCGTGCTCGATGATGTGGTGCAGCGACTCCAGCAACGTCGGCTCGATCCGTTCGTTGAAGAACTTCAGATCGTCCGGGCAACGGTCGAGAACCGACTTGATGATCGACCGGACGAACGACTCGGCGAGATCCATGTCGTCGCTGAGGTCATAGAACGGCATCTCGGGCTCGACCATCCAAAACTCGGCGAGATGCCGCGTCGTGTTCGAGTTCTCGGCCCGAAAGGTCGGCCCGAAGGTGTAAACGTCGCCCACGGCACAGGCGAAGATTTCGGCCTCCAACTGCCCACTGACGGTCAGGCCCGCCTTCTTGCCGAAGAAGTCCTGCCCGTAGTCGATCTCGGTGGT
>CAYRVS010000034.1:18282-24314 GCA_964427725.1 uncultured Planctomycetaceae bacterium
TTCGCCGCGAGCCGAGCGAGATCGAGGGTCGTCACCTGAAACAGGTGGCCGGCCCCTTCGCAGTCGCTGGTGGTGATGATCGGCGTGTGAACGTAGAGGAAGCCGCGATCCTGATAGAACCGATGGATCGCATCGCAGAGGGCGTTGCGGACGCGGGCCATCGCTCCGAACGTATTGGTTCGCGGCCGCAGATGGGCCTTCTCGCGCAGAAACTCGTAACTGTGCCCTTTCTTCTGCAACGGGTAAGTCGCCGGATCGGCGGTCCCCAGGACTCGCACTTCGGTGGCGCGGACTTCGACGCGTTGCCCTTTACCCGGCGACTCGACCACTTCGCCGACGATCGCGACGCTGGCTCCCGTGCCGAGGTCCTTGATCCAGCCGTCGTAGCCCGGCAGCTTCGCGTCGAGGACGATCTGCAGATTGCCGAAGCAGGACCCGTCGTTCAGCTCGAGAAACGCGAAGCCCCCCTTGGACTCGCGCTTGGTCCGCACCCAGCCGCGCACATCGACGACCGCACCGGGCTGCCCGCGCTGCAAGACCGCCGCCACTCGCTGACGAGCCATCTCCACCCCTTCCGTGGCACCCGGAACCGACGACGTCGGGCCATCGAGCAAGTCTCGACCGCCACGTCGCCCGACTCAACGGGCTAAGAAGGTGTGATATAGCGAAACCCCGCGTCAGCGCGAAGGGGCGGGCCGCGCAAGTTACGTACGGGTCACATTACGGCGTCACCATCCGCAAGGCGTCCGGACAATCGGGATGGGTCGCGGCGAGAATCTCGCGGATCGCGCGGCGGTCTTCGGCCGACAGGTGCGCGAACTTCGATTCGGGCTCTTTCGCGAGGAGCACCTCCGTCAATCGCCGCCACACGAGTTGCCGCACTTCGTCGGGAAGCTCGCGGAACGCCGCCGACAGGATCAACGGGCTGCATGGGTAGCGATAGAGTCGCCGCGTGAGATCGAGATCCCGCAGCGAACGCCCTTGCGGATCACGATCCCCCGTTCGTGCATAGACCTCGGCGAACCCGCTGGTCCCGCGAATCGGTTCGGCGAGTGGCGCTTCCTTCACGAGCAATAACCCCTCCAAGAGGCTCTCCGCCGCGCTCCGCAACCGCGTCGTCGTGCTGTCCCAGCGATGGTCGGCCGGTTCGTGCAGCTCGGCGTTGAGCATCGTCTCGTGATGGAGCGCCTGCCGCGCGGTGAAGTTCGCCTGCACCAGCAGATTCTGCACGTACGTCTGATGCTCCATGACCATTAGCGCCACCAGATCGCTATGCGGGGTGAGCAACTGCGACGTCTTGAAGAACACCGAGAGATCGGTCACGTTCTGACCGGCGGTGTTGTCGATCTCGTCGGGATTCCGCACTGGGCCGCCGCGCAAGACCAGATTGCCCCGATGCGTCTGCTTCCCATGCTCGCCCGTGACGTACCACCCCGCCCAGCGCTCGGCGAACGGCGTGGTGTGGTTCACCCGCTTCGTCCCCATCGACAAGACCGGCTGCCCCCCGGCGTCGACAAAGACCGAACGGAGCAAATGTCCCGGCACTCCCATCGTCTGCGTCGAGCCATGGCACAGCAGGCATTCATCGGTCTGCCGCACGAACTCCGGCCGCTCGGCCGTTTGATCGAGCGTGTAAAAGACGGTCCCCAACGTCGGATCGACCGCCGAGACTTCCAACACGTCGCCCCGCTGGCAGAAGCCGATCGTCACGTCGTCGTTGAAGTACAGCGACCGCGGCGCCTTCGGCGAGATCCGATGCCGCTGGAGCGACGTCTTCGAGAAGACCAGCACCTGTGATTCGACCGGAATCTCCAGCGCGGCGAGGACGTCGCGGAGGTAGCCGAAATGGTCTTCGCGATCGAGCGTCGTCTCGCCTGCCGCCAGGGACTGCTGCAACCGCGCGACGACGTTGTCGGGGGTGGCGGCGGCGTAATGAATCGGCGCGCGTTCGTAGTCGTCCTGGCCGAGGGCGGAGGCGACCATGAGTCCCGCGACCAACAGTCCGACCTGCGACACACGACCGATGGTTCCGAGCGGAGTCATGACCAGCCCCTTAAATCGGATGACATCATCCAGTTTATCGGCCGATGACCCGCGATGCCATGGTGTGTCATCCGATTTCCCGGTTTTTGGAATGGTTAACCGGGATGGTTCTGACAGTCGCACGGCGTCCACATGAAACTCGAGAGCGCAACTGACTCACCTGCGCCGATAAAACGTCGCGGCGGTTTCGCCGAAGAGGCGTGGGGCCTCGGCCGGGCAATGGCGGGCGACGTAGTCCCGCACCAGGCCATGCACCGCCGCGTAACTTCCCGCCGCCAGACAGACGGGCCAGTCGGAGCCGTACATCAGTCGGCCGGGCCCGAACGCCTCAAAAATCACGTCGAGGTAGGGTTCGAGATCGGTCGGTCGCCACGCCGTCCAATCGGCCTCGGTGATCATGCCCGAGACCTTGCACCAGACGTTCGGGGCGAGCGCCAACTCCCGCACGTCGCGTCGCCACGGTTCCATCAAGCCTTGCTTGATCCGCGGCTTCGCGAGGTGATCGAGCACGAAGCGCTGTTCCGGGAACAGCCTCACCAGCTCGATCGCCGCCGGCAGTTGCCGGGGATAAAGGAGCAGATCGTACGTCAACCCGCGCGGGGCCAACTCGCGCAAGCCGCGGACGAAGTCGGCCCCCAGCAGAAACCGCTCGTCGGGCTCATCCTGCACGACATGCCGCACGCCGACGAACTTCGCCTGCGGCAGGAACCGCTCGAGCTGCGCGGCGATCTCGGGCGAACGGAGATCGACCCACCCGACGACGCCGTGGACCGAGGGCTGCCGCGCGGCGAGGTCCAGCAGCCACGCCGTCTCTTCGAGCGACTGCCGCGCCTGCACCGCGACCGACTGCGTCAATCCGGCGGCCGTCAGCAGCGGTTCGAGATCCGCCGGCAGAAAATCCCGCCGCAGCCGCTCCATGTGCGGGCCGATCCACGGGTACTCGGCGGCGGAGTACCGCCAGAAATGCTGATGGGCATCAATCCGCGACGTCATGGGGAGGCTTCAGGTTGCAAGGACGGATGATCTCAAACAACGAACAATCATCGCGTGACAACCCGCCGCCGAACAGTCCGCCGAGGGCTTGGGTTCATCCGATCATCCGTCACTCCCGTTCGGCCCAGACGCGGGGTTGGTCGTCGTCGAACTCGATGCGCACCACATGCGGGACGCAGCAGACGGGACAGTCCTCGATCAATTCCTGCGACTCGCCGTTGGTGATGTCGACCGGAATCACGATCGTCTCCCCGCACGATTCGCAGGTGTAGGTCCCCTCGGTGGAGGTCTCTCGGCGTCGACGACGGCGGGGCATGCGGGGGGGCTCACAGGGGGCGGATGGGGGCGATCCTCACGAGGCGAGCCGGTCTCCCTCGTAAGGAGCGGCGCGGCGTCAGCCCGCCGTGTCTGGATATCAGTTCGATAAGCTGATGAATCGCGTGTCCGTGCGGGAGCCTCGGGCCCGATGGTTAAATCGTCATACCGAAGTCGGGCGAGCTTCGTCGAGTGAGTTTTCCGGAGTTATCAGGTTCGCAACATTAGACACGGCGGGCTGACACCGCGCCGCTCCTTGACGCGAACTTGTGTCGCTATGATATGGCCATCGAGATGCGGCGGCATCACTGACAACGAGAGTTGCCACATGTGATGGACCATCCGGGGCCCATCGCCTCACGCGAGCCAAGATTAGTCGTCAACAGGTGCATGCCGACGGCCGTTTCTGGTCTCGTCGCAACGGACAGGCGTTATGACACCCCACATCGCGGCGTTACGCGTCCACCCCATCAAATCGTTCGACGCCCAGCCCGTCACCTCAGCCGCTGTCCAGCCGTCGGGGGCGCTGGCGCTGGATCGGCGCTGGGCGTTTGTCGATGACGCCGGAAAATTCTGGAACGCGAAGCGGACGGCGACGGTTCAGGCGATTCGTTGCCGGTATGACCCTGCTGATGGCAGCTTCAGGTTCACGTTCGCCGATCGGACGACGCTCGAATGGTCCCCCGGCAACGATCCCGGGGAGCTAGAGGCCATGGTCGGCCGGTCTTTAGGAGGAACGGCGCGGCTGGTGGAAAATCGCGAAGTCGGCTTCCCCGATGACCTCGACAGTCCCGGGCCGACGATCGTCAGCACCGCCACGTTGGAAACGGTCGCGAGTTGGTTTCCCGGGCTCACCCTGGAAAACGTGCGTGCGCGGTTTCGGGCGAACATCGAAATCGGCGGCGTGCCTCCCTTCTGGGAGGACCGGCTCTATCGCGTTGACGGGGTGGGTCCGGCGATCCGGCTTGGTTCGCAGGTGACGCTGCTGGGGGTCAATCCCTGTCAGCGGTGCGCGGTGCCGTCGCGTGATCCCTGGACGGCGGCGGTCCTGCCGGGATTTCAGAAGCGCTTCAGCGACCTGCGGCAAGAGACCTTGCCCCCGTGGGCCGCGCGGGAGCGGTTCCACCATTTCTACCGGCTGACGGTCAACACCCGCCTCGGAACGCCAGGGACGATTCACGTGGGGGACCTGGTGCTGGTGGATGGCGACTGAATGTTCGTCAGGGTCCGCAAGAGCCCCCGCAGCAAGCCCAACCCCGCGAGCCATTGCACGACCGTCAGCCACAAATAAACCTGATGGAGCCGATAGAACCGCGACTCGTCACGGACCACGTGTTGCGTGGTGTCGAGCAGCGCGTCGAGCCGGCCATGGACGAGGTAGAGACCCGCGAGACTGATCGCCGCGCTGAGCCATGCGCCGCGCTCCCACCGCGTCCCGAGTCGCCAGACGCCGCGCGCGGTGACCAGCAATGTCGCGGCGGCGAGCCCGTTCAGCACGTGCGTCACCTGCTGCGTGATGAAGCCTTGGTCGACGCTGCCGAGCTGCCTTGTGCCGAGAGGGACCACGACGCCGGCGTAGAACGTCAGCCCGCCCCACCATAGGGACCAGATAACGACCGCGAGCATCCGCCGCGGCCCCGCCGAAACGATCGCGCGCGGCTGTCCGGTCATGCGTCACGTCGCCCCGTCGAGCCGGGCGGCGACTTCGGCCGGCATCTCCGCCGATCGCATGGGGCTCCCTTCGGGCATCAGGCAATAGACGGTTTTCATTTCCCCGGTGGCGATGAGGGTCGGCCCGCGACGGAACTCATACTGCGTGGTCAACGACCGCGGATTCCGCTGAATCACGGTGATCGTGATTTCGAGGACGTCTTCATAGTGGGCCGGGGACGAATAGCTGCACGTGGCCGAGACGCGCGGCCAACCATACTCGGTCCCGTTGGCGAGTTTGCCGGCGATCTTGAGGCCGAGCGCCCGGAACCATTCATGCTCGGCGGCTTCCATGTAACGAAAGAAGTTGGCGAAATGGACGATCCCCGCCATGTCGGTGTCGGAAAACTCGACGCGGCGGGTGGTGCGAAAAGTGGTCATGCCGATAGCGTACCGTCGTATCGGAGGGTTGCCCACGGGAGTCGTTCACGGGGCGAGCCCTACCGGATGCCGGTCGGAAGCTGGGGTGAGGCTGCGGGTTGGGAAAAAAGAAGTGCTTGACCCTGTCGGCGCGATCCGACACGATAAATTTGGTGTTGGATGTCGTAAACATGGACGCCTCCCGCGAGACCGGCGGAAATGGCCGGTTCGGGAACCGTCGATTCGTAATTCTCTGGTTCGCCAGAGAGCGGCCCACGAGACAAGGTTTGCCCATGAGCCGACACGCCGCGAAACACCACCGTCTGACCTGGGGGCTGGGCGTCCTCGGGCTTTGTCTGCTGGCCGCACCGCAGCCGGGTTGGTCCCAAGGGGGTGGTGGTAGCCTGTTTCCGCAGAATAACAGCGGCGGCAGCGGCGGTGGATCAACCGGCGGCTTCAGCTCGGGGGGCAGCAGCGGTTTTGGCGGTGGGGGAACGGGGAACAGTGGTTTCGGCGGAAGCGGTCTGGGCGGCCAAGGTTCCGGCGGGTTCGGCCAAGGGGCCGGCGGCCTGGGAGGCGGGACCGGATTCGGCGCCGCCGCGGGTGGGATG
>CAYRVS010000034.1:24324-36525 GCA_964427725.1 uncultured Planctomycetaceae bacterium
GGATGAATCAACAAAACGGCGGATTCATCGGTCGCAACAACGACGTCGCGAATTTCATCGGCCGGGCGATGCAAGGCCAAGCGGGTGCCACGGGTGGCCAGAACGCCGGCGGCCGCAATCGGGGCGGCGGCGGCAATCGTCAACTCGATCCCGCGATGCTCAACCAGATGAACGGCGGCCAAGGCGGGGGGACCGGTCAACAACCGACGATTCGTCCCCGGCTCAAGACCGGATTCAGTTATCCGGCGGCGAACGTCGCGGAAGTCGTCACGAGCACCAAGATCCGGTTCGACAAGTTGACCACGCGTCATCCGCAATTGAGTCAGGTCAACCTGGCGCAGGGTGAGAACGGGACTGTGATCCTGTCCGGCCAGGTCGATTCCGAAGCGGTCGCCAAGCTCGCCGAGCGGTTGGTCCGACTGGAACCCGGGGTCCGCAAGATTCAGAACGACCTCGCCTTCCCCCCTCCCTCGCCCGAGTGATCTTGTGCGGGACCATGGCGAATCGGCCGTGGCGGCTACAATCACCGCATGTCGTCCCGCGGTCATGCGGATCCCGTCAATCGGGTGAGACCGCGTGGACCTTCCGTCCACGGACGTATGCAGGGTGGTCGCCGGATGTGGTGGGGGATCGTCGTCGTCGGTTCGTTCGGACTGGCGGCGTTGCCGGCGCTGTTGTTTCTGAAGAACCTGCGCGATTACCGGGTTCCCGCGCTCCCTCCGGACGATCAGCCCCCGCGCGAGGTCTCGATCCTGATCCCCGCGCGGAACGAGGAACGAGGCCTGCGCGAGACCCTGACCGCCGCCGCCGCGACCACCGGCGTGACGTGGGAAGTGGTCGTCCTGGACGATCATTCGACCGATGCCACCCCCGCGATCGTCGCCGAGTTCGCCGCCCGCGATCCTCGATTTCGTTTGGAACAGGCCCCGCCCCTGCCCGCCGGTTGGTGCGGCAAGCAACATGCCTGCTGGGTCTTGTCGCAACGGGCCCGATATGACCGCATGCTCTTTCTCGACGCCGACGTTCAAGTGACGCCAACCGGGGTCGCGCGAAGCGTCGCCTTCCTCGAAGCCAGTGGCGCGGCCTTGGTGAGCGGCGTCCCACGGCAGACGACGGTCCACGTCCTCGAATGGCTGCTGATCCCGCTGATCCACTTCGTCCTGCTGGGTTTCCTGCCGATCGCGCGAATGCGGCAGTCGACCGCGCCCGCGTTTGGCGCGGGGTGTGGCCAATTCTTTCTGACGACGAAACCGGCCTATCTGCAGGCGGGCGGCCATGCGGCAATTCGGGAATCGCTGCATGACGGCGTGCGACTGCCGCGGGCCTTTCGGCAGGCGGGCCTGCTGACCGATCTGTTCGATGCGACCCCGGCGGCGGTCTGCCGGATGTATCGCACGAACGGTGAGGTCTGGCGGGGGCTCTCGAAGAACGCGACCGAAGGACTCGCCGCGCCGGGGATGATTCTCCCCGCGACGCTGCTGCTCTTCGGGGGGCAAGTCGCGCCATGGATTCTCGCGGCGCTGGCTTGGACCCATGTCGCCCCGTGGTGGGTTGGATTGGTCGCGGTGGCGACGATCGGGTTGTCGTATGTCCCCCGGGTCGCGGGGGCCGTGGTCTTCCGGCAGACGTGGCGCGGCGTGGTCGCGCATCCGGTGGCGATCAGCGTCTTCCTGATCCTGCAATGGACCGCGCTTGCCCGCAGACTTCTCGGCCGCCCGGCGTCTTGGAAGGCCCGCGAGTACCAGGCGGGGGGGGTGTCAGCATAGTGATGGCGGACCATCACGGATGATTCCTCTCGGTTGCGATGGTGACGGCCTATTGCGGGATGGTAGAACCAGCCCAGTTTCGGCGTCGTCCCGCTCCCCGTTTTGCGAAAGCGATCTTCTTCGTGTCCCCCGCTGTCGTCCCCGTCGCCGCCGTCGTGATCGCCAAGAACGAGGCGGTCAACATCCGGCGGTGCCTCGATTCGTTGACGTGGTGCGCCGAGCGGGTGGTGATCGATGATCATTCGACCGATGGGACCGGCGAACTGGCCGTGAGTTGCGGGGCGCGGGTCGTCACGCATCCCTTCACGTCGTTCGCGGCCCAGCGGAATTGGGCGCTCGAGCAGGCGGGCCTCGTCAGCGAATGGGTCCTGATGCTCGATGCCGACGAGGTTTCGACCGAGGCCTTCGCCGCAGCCGTCGCCCACGCCGTGAGCACCGCCGAGCCTGATGTCGCCGGCTATTGTCTCTGCCGCAAAACAATGCTGCTGGGGAAATGGCTGAAATACTCCGACGCCTTCCCCGTCTGGATCATGCGGCTGGTGCGGCGTGGTCGCGCGAGCTTTCAGGATTCGGGACATGGGGAAGTTCCGGTGCCGCCGGCGGCGGGGCGTCTCCCCAGTCTGACGGAACCGTTCCTGCACTTCCCCTTCAGCAAAGGCCTCGCCGATTGGTACGACAGGCACAACCGCTACTCGACCCGCGAAGCTCTGAGGGAGATGGAAGAGCTGAACCCGCTGCGGTGGGAGCTACTTTGGCGAGGGACCGCCGCCGAACGCCGCCGGACGCTGCGCGATCTGGCGCGACGGATGCCGTGTCGGTCCGCGCTCCGGTTCGCTTATCACTACCTGTGGCGGTGGGGTTTTTTGGAGGGCCGCGCGGGGCTCACCTTCAGCACCCTGATGGCGACCTACGAAGGGATGATCGTCCTCAAACGCCGGGAACTCGAAGCCCAACGACGGGGGACCGCGTTGTAGTCGCTTCCGGCGGCAAGCCCATAGACGCGAAGTCTTATTTCGCGGAGGGCTGTCGACCTGTTTTCAAGCGGCCTGTACGGCGCAAATTTTGAGGAATTTCCGCCGCCCGTGGCGTGGTGTGGTTGTCAGACCTCGCCGCTCGCGCGATAGTGAACATCGCGCGGGCCATGACAGCACGAGGGGATCATGACGACCCGGGTCGAAACGGAATCGCCGCAAATCTTGGCGGCTTTCTGGTTGCGGGTGAGCGAAAGCGGCCTCATCCCCGCCGAACAACTTGCGGCCCTGCGCCGCGAACCCGCCCTACGCGGGCATTCCGCGACCGAGTGCGCCGCGTGGCTCGTCAGCCAGCGGCGGATCACGCAGTTTCAAGCCGACCGGCTCCTCGAAGGCCGCTCGCGCGGCTTCTTCTTCGATCACTACAAGCTGACCGATCTCCTCGGGTTCGGCGGCATGGGTTCGGTCTATCAAGCGGAAGACACCCGCACCGGCGAACCGGTCGCCCTGAAGTTGCTGCGCGAGTCCCTGCGGACCGACGACGGGATGCACGCCCGGTTTCTGCAGGAAGCGCGGATCGGGCTGAAGCTCCAACATCCCCACATCATCCGGACCTTCGAACTCGGATCGGCGGGGGGCTTGCCCTACGTCGTGATGGAGTACGTCCCCGGGCCCAACCTGCTCGAACTCCTCTTGATCGAACATCGCCTCCCCTGGGGCCGCGCGTGCGACCTGATCCGACAAGCGGCGCTGGGGCTCGACTATGCCCATCGGCTGGGACTCGTCCATCGCGACCTCAAGCCGCAAAACCTCTTGATCGACGCAAGCGGTCATGTCCGGCTCCTCGACTTCGGCCTCGCGATGCTGCAGGAAGGGGTCACCGGTGACGAGTTCTCGATGGCGATGATCTTCGGGCACGAGTCGGTCGGGACCGCCGAGTACTCGGCCCCCGAACAGATTGACAACAGCCTCGGTGCCGATGCCCGCTCCGACATCTATGGGCTGGGGGCGACCCTGTATGCCGCCTTGACCGGCACGACGCCGTTTCAGGCCGAGACCACCGCCGCGATGCTGCAGGCCCATCGCGACCAGCGGCTTCGATCGGTCCGCGAGTATGTCCCCTCGATCCCGGAAGGGGTCGCGGCGGTTGTCACCCAGATGCTGGCGCGGAACCCGGCCGACCGCTTCGCCACCGCCGCCGAAGTCGCCGACGCGCTGCTCGCCTTCGCCGATCCCGGTCCGATTCCATTCGACTATCCCCGGATTCTCGCCGAGCGCCAGCGGGACGCGAAGGCACGCCAAGCCCAACTCTCGCGCGAACGCCATTCCGGCAGCGGGCTCGCCCATTCCACCGCCCGCCCCGCGCGACACAGTTCCGTAGCCCAAAACACCGTCGCCCAAGGTGTGGTCAAACACGAACCCGTCTTGAAGCCCTCCACGTCCCAGGCGACGCGCATCGTCGACCATCTCGCCGCCGGTGGCTCGACGGCCTCCACCGCCGTCACGGTCATCACGCAGCCCTTGGGCCTGCTGACGAGTCCGACCGACGGCCAATCATTCCCCCTATGGAACGACCGGATCATCCTCGGCCGCAGTCACGAGGCGGGCCTGCAAGTCGACGACGCGGCGGTCTCGGGAAAGCATGCCGAATTGCGGTTCGACGGCTATCACTGGTGGCTCACCGATCTCGGCAGCCGCAACGGCACCTCGGTCAACGGACGTCACCTCACCAAAGAGACCAGCCTGCAGGCCGAGCTTCATTCGGGCGATGAATTCGTCATCGGACACCGCGTCCGGTTCCGGTTGACCTATGGAGCCGAAACCGACCCCGCGCCCGCGCCCACCTCGTCGACATGGTTATGGTGGCTGATGGCGGTGACGCTGCTCGGGACCACCGGGCTCGCACTGTTGGGTTGGTGGGTCGCGCGGTGAGAGCCGACCGTCACACCGCACGGCATTAACTCTGGGAAAAATCCGAAGCACGAAATCCGAAGGAAATCTCAAGCACGAATCAGCAAACGTGTCGCACTCGAGGCCGTTTTCCAATTCAGATTTTGGATTTCCTTTGGATTTCGAGTTTCGGATTTCGTGCTTTCCCCTTCACCACGACCGATGGCCACAGGCACACGTTTCCCGCGCGTTCCTCGTGGTCGGGGCGGGTGCCCCGACCGATGAATGGCCTTGCTCGGCCGCTCAGACGAGGCAATGCGTCTCGTCCGCGAGGTAGTACATCGCCTCGAGGACGTTCGGGGCGTCCTTCGTCACCAGCGGTCCGGGGGTGATGATCTCGAGCGGGACCTTGTCGACCGGTTCTTGATTCCGTGCGATAAACTGGCCCACGATGAGCGCCGTGCCGTGAATCCGACAGACCGGGTTCACCGACGTGGCGGCCAGCTTGCCACTCTTCACCGCGTCGAGCCCGTCACGCTGCCCATCAACCGCAGTGATCACCATGTCTTTGTGGATGGTGTTCTGAATCGCGTCGACACAGGCCAGCGCCATGTCGTCGCTGTGGAAGAAGGCTCCCGCGATCGGGGTCGTCTCCTGTTGCAGCAGCGATTCAAACGTGTTCCGCGCCTTTTCCTTTTTCCAATCGCACCACCGCACGCCGCCGCCGAGGACTTCGATTTCGGGAAACTTGGCGACGATGTTCTCGAAGCCGGTTTTGCGGCCTTGCGCGCCGCTATGGGCGCTCAGGCCCCCGATGTGGATCACCTTGCCCTTGCCGTCGAGCTTCTTCATGAGATGCCCGACTGCCATTTCCGCCATGTTGACATGATCGGGGGTCACTTCGCACCAGACCCCCGTCTCGCGCATTTGGTCCATCGCGACGAGGAGCGTGTCCATCGAAATCACCGGAATGTTCCGTTCCTTGAGTTGTTTGACCGGTTCGGCGAGCGAGTCGATTTGCACCGCCTGAAAGCAGCAGAAATCCCAGTCGCGATGGACGATCGCATCGATCTTGTTGCGTTGCTTCTCCGGATCGAACTCCCCGTCGACCCATTCGATCTCGACGTTGAGCAGTCGACCCCACAGCTCCGCCGTCTTTTTTCCAAGCGCGCACCACGTGCTTTGCAGCCCCGCGTTCGAGAAGCACGCCTTCAGCGGCTTGAGGCCGTTACCTCCCGACGTGGTGGTTGTCGACTCACCGACCGGTCCGGCCGCCGGTTGACACCCGGCCAAGGCCCCCAAACTCATGGCCCCCAACCCGGCGGCCTGCAAAAAATGTCGACGATCGGCGGCTGAACTCATGGTGCGGCTTCAAGAAGAGAGTACGGGACAGGGACCGGCATCGTCGGTCTTGCCGACTGGCGATGCAAGCCTGTCCCGCATTGAGGGAGCGGCGCGGCATCAGCCCGCCGTGCGATGAGCACCGCCCGTCAGTAGCGAATTTCGCTCGGCCACCCACCTTGTTTCCCGGTCGTGAGCCCGCATGAGCGACCGAAGACGGTGCCCACGGCGGGCTGACGCCGCGCCGCTCCTTGGGTGCACGAATCCCGCAGCGGAGCGGAAAAGTTCGTCGCGGCCCTTGCATGACCGCGGGAGGATCGCGACAATCCCACCTTCCGAAAGTTTCGGCTTTCGAGCGGAAATCCGCCCTGTCGTGCGGGTTCCGTCCCTTCTGCGTTTCCTCCGCGAGGAAACGGAGCCGCCGTCGGGGTCGTCCCGCGGGGCTCTCCATCAGAGGATGCCTCGACCATGGCCTATACCAAGACCGAAATCAAGAAGCTGCGGAAGAAGCGGCAGCGGCTGAAGAAGAAGCTGCGCTGTCGGTTCTGCCCCCAAGGCTGCGATAAGCCGCCACGTCCGATCTTCGTGGATTACAAAGACTTGCGCACGCTGCGCACGATGATCGACCGCGAGGGACATCTGCTGTCTCGCCGGAAGACCGGCTGCTGCGCCAAGTTCCAGCGCGCCGTCCGCGACGCGATCCTGCGGGCCCGCTATATGGCTCTGCTGCCTTACGTGCCGGAAGAATAATGCCCGGTTAACCAGAGAATTGAGGAAGCCCGGGGAACGCATGCCCTGGGCTTCTTGGTTTCCATGCCGATCAATAATCGTACCGGATACCCCAGCCGATCAGTTGCTGGTTGTCCTGCAAAAACGAGAACTGCGCGTTCTTGCCGTTGAAGTACTGCAAGCCCAGTCGGAACGTGTGGTCGGTGTGATAGCCTCGCCACATCCAGCCGGCGAGCAGATTCAGGTTGCCCCCCCAGTTCACCTCCTCGCGAAGATGGACATTGAGGGCGAAGTACGGCGCGCCGCGGATCCCGGTCGGCTCGTGCGTTTCGTACTCGAGCCCGGTCTGCACTTCCCAGGGTTCCGCCCCGCCGCTGGTGTAGATCACCGCCCAACCGACTTCGCCGTAGAGCCTTAATTTGTCGGTCGGGAAGTAGCCCATCCCCCAAACCAGAGCATCACGGCTGTAGTTCAGGCGGTCGTATCCCGGGTTCTTGAGCAGGAACTCGTCCCCGAGGTGTGAACTGATGTGGTAGTACCCGAATTTATATTGCCACGGACCGTTGCGATACGCGAGGGGCACCCCCGCGCGGAAATCGACGGCGGCGACATCCCTCTCGTCTTCGGGCAAGAGTCGGACGAACGCCGCCCCTTCGACTTGCAACTCGTAGCCTTGGGCTTTCTCGGAACCGAACGTGCCGTATCGGAGGAGTGCCGCCCGACCGCCGAGCGCGCTATCCCACAGCAGGTCGCCTCCTTTTTCGTGAAGAAACGCGGAGGAAAGGCGTGATTCACGCTCGCCCGCCAAATAGGACTTGTAGACCACGCCATCCGGCAGAATGTGCCAATCCCAAGGCTGAAGATGCTCGGGGGGGGTGGCCCCGGACGGCGCGGGGACCGCTTGCCACACGGGCCCGGTTTGAGGAGTCGGGGACGTCGGCAGGACCGAATCGAACCAACCCGCGGTCGCGGTTCCCTCGTCGAAGAGTCGATCAGGCTCGTGGCTGACCTGTCGGGCCGGGCGATCAAAACGCTGATCCGGTTGGAGCGCGTCCAACGCCGAGCCATCATCCCAAGGGTCGACGACACTCTGGGCATGGATTTCCGCCACAAGCGCGGCGGAGACCAGTGCACCGGCGAGCCAAGTCCAGACGATCGTCAAGCGGCGCTTCACGAACCGATCCCGCGTCTCCGCGATCCGCGCGGAGATAGTGTACATTCGGCGAGAATTAGGCGAGCAAACTTTATCAGCGAAGCCATTCCGGGCCTAGGGGGACTATGGGCGATCCGCCGGACCGCTCACAATCGTCAGTTCGCCGCCGACCGATACCATCAGGAGGCCGCGCGCTTTCAGGAACTTCCTCAAAACCGCTACAGGCCGATGGGGATGAGATCGGCACGCCACCCGCGTAAGACTTGCAGGTCTGCATGGGGCAAGATAAACTCACGCGTTCTTCCCAACCGGCCCCGATCCGACAAGACCGGGAACGGCGATGGGTCGATGGGCTCAAGTTGACGCGGCGACGTACCGACGTGTTCGGTCGCGACTTGGGATTGTCGACCCGTCATCAACTGGCCGTGAGCCGGTGGCCGACATGGTCGGCGACGCCGTGCCAGCCTCGCGGGAACGTTCGTCGCACCGATTCTGATGCCGAAATTGTCCGTCGTCCCGAAGACCGGCCGTCGAACGAACGCCGGGGAGTGAAGAGCCACCGTGACCATCGATCAAAGCTTGAAGCGTAAGGGACGCCTGGCGCGGACGCGGAACGTGCTGCAGCGGCACGAGCGGATTCAGAAGATGCAGGAAGACGACGGCTGGAAGGATGGGCAAAGCCCGTTCGGATTGCCGAAACTGCGGGTGATCAAACTGGTCATCGGGAAGAAAAAGAAGAAAGCCGCTGCCGGGGCGGATGCCAAGGCCGATAAGAAAAAGGCCGCCAAGAAGAAGTAATCACGTCGACCGTCGGAGTTCCTCCGGCATGGTCGGGGCTTGGTGCGGCGTCAAAGCCTCCCCCCCGCAGCCGGAGTCACGGTCGTCAGGTCTGCACGCATCGGGGCGCCGCGGAGGCGGTGGACCTCGTTCGACGTGTGAACGTGTTGCTCCCGGTCTGATCGTGTCGAGGGACTCGACCCGATCGCTCTCGATGTGCGTGTGCGGCGCCAGCGAGATTCGTCCGCGGAAAGCCACGTCCGACCGGCCTCGATTCCGTCTGCGCACCGACCGCAGGGTGCGTATGCTCCGTCACATTCGTCCGATCGCGGGCTATCCGCTAAAGGCCCGTCTCCGCGCCCAGGTGGCCGCCTACCTTGCCTCGGCGAAAGACGCCGTCGCTTCGCAACGGGCCGCGTTGGATCGCGTGCTGGCCCTCAACGCCGACAGCGATTTCTCGCGGGAACGTGGCCTCCGCCCGGGGATGCCGATCCGCGAGTTCCAACAGCGGCTCCCCGTCGGCGACTTCGAGACTTATCGCCCGTATGTCGAGCGGCTCAAGCAGGGGGACACCCGCGCGCTGCTCGGCCCCAAGAACAAACTGCTGATGTTCACCCTCAGCAGCGGCACGACCGCCGACTCCAAATTCATCCCGATCACCGATCAGTTCCTGAAGGACTATCGTCGCGGCTGGTCGTTATGGGGCATTCGGGCGTTTGATGCCCATCCGGCGATCCATCGCCTCGACATCGTTCAGCTCAGCAGCGATTACGACCAGTTCCGCACACCCGGAGGCACGCCGTGCGGGAACATCAGCGGCTTGGTCGGGGCGATGCAGAGCCCGCTGGTGCGGGGGATGTACACCGTCCCGCTGGAAGTGGCGAAGATCCACGAGCCCGACGCGAAGTATTACACCGCGCTGCGGTTATCGATCGCGAACAAGCATGTCGGACTGGTGATGACCGCCAACCCCAGCACGCTGGTCCATCTCGGGAAGATGGTCGATCGCGAACGGGAATCGCTGATTCGTGACATTGCCCAGGGAACGCTGTCGGTCGCCGATCGGCTTCCTGCCGGCGTACGGAATTCGTTGGTCCGCCGCTGTCGCAAGGATCCGCGACGGGCCAAGGAGTTGGAGTCGCTGGTCGAACAGCATGGACGATTGGCTCCCGAGCACGTCTGGCCCGAATTGGCGTTGGTCGCGGTTTGGACCGGGGGGAGCGCGGGGGCGTATCTCTCCGGCATGCGGCGGTACTTCGGCGAAGTGCCGGTGCGGGATCACGGACTGTCCGCCAGCGAAGGCCGGATGACCATTCCGTTTCAGGACGCGCTGCCGCATGGCGTCCTTGATGTCGGGACCCACTTCTTCGAGTTCATTCCGGAAGACGAGTACGACTCCCCGCAGCCGACGGTCCTGCAGGCGCATGAGTTGCTGCCCGACCGCAACTACTACATTCTGCTGACGACGTCATCGGGCTTGTATCGCTACAACATCCGCGATGTCGTCCGGTGCTGCGACTTCCATGGGACGACCCCGCAGCTTGAGTTCCTGCATAAGGGGGCCCACATCTCGAATCTGACGGGGGAGAAGATCTCCGAATCGCAGGTGGTCTCGGCGGTGAAGAGCTCGCTCCATCGGTTGCGGTTCGACCTCAGCTTCTTCACCGTCTCGCCGATCTGGAACGAACCCCCGCATTACCGGCTGCACCTGGAGGGAGGCGATCTGCCGCATCCCGCGCTCGCGACGCAACTCGCCCACGCCGTCGATGGCGAATTGGCGACCCTCAACTGCGAGTACGGGGAGAAGCGCGAGACCGGCCGGTTGGCCCCGCTGCAGATTCAGGCGCTCCCCGAAGGGACCTGGAAGCGGTTCGTACGGCAACGGCAATCGCGGCTGGGTGGCAGCGTCGAGCAGTACAAGCACCCCTGCCTGTCGCCCGATCTCAAGTTCAGCGAGACGTTGGTGACGCAATTCGCCGGCGCGACGACGAGCTCGTCCACGGAACCCTCGGCGGCGTGAGGTGCTTGTCTCAGGATACCCAGGGAAGGCCTTCCCTGGGTATCAATCAGGTTGTGACCATGATCACACTCGCCCGGTCCAGCGGCCCACGCCCAGCCAGGCGATGTCGCTCAGCGCCCGCACGATCTCGCGGACGTTGATCTTCGATTGCCCGACTTCGCGGTCGACGAAGACGAACGGGGTCTCGCGAATCCGGCAACCGACCCGCATGCAGCGGAACAGCATCTCTTCCTGAAAGGCGTAGCCCATCGAGCGGAACCGGGCGAAGTCGATCTCCTTGAGCTTCGCCACGCGGTACGCCCGATACGCCCCGCTGCCGTCGCGCGCGGTGAGCCCGAGGAAGAACCGGCTGTAGCCGTTGACGCCCCAGCTCATGAAGCGGCGTTTCCACGGCCAGCCTTGAACGCCCCCGCCCGGGACATAGCGCGAGGCGATGACGACATCGGCGGCGGCGAGTTCCGCCACCATCGCCGGCAGCACGGCGGGGGGATGGCTCCAATCGGCGTCGAGATTGATCAGGACGTCGTAGCCGCGGCGAATGCCTTCTTGAAAGCCGTGCAGCGTCGCCGCGCCGAGCCCCGCCTTTTCCGTCCGTAGGAGCAGATCGACCCGCGGATCGGTCGCCCGCAAAGCGCGGACGACGTCGGCGGTTCCATCGGGCGAGCTATCGTCGATCACCAGGACATCGGCGGCGGGCAGGACGCGACGAATCTCGGGGACGAGCGTCGCCACGTTGTCGCGTTCGTTGTACGTGCAAACCGTCACGAGATAGCGCGGCGCTTCGTGGGCTCCATCCATGTCCGTTCCTGACCTCGGCATGCGGCGGTGGTCGCGGGTCGTGAGCGACCACGTTCCGCCCCGCCTCCGCGGCTCAATAATCACGACCGCGGTCGCACCTTAGCGGAAGCCGCGGGTTCGGTAAACGGCATCGTATCGGGACGGGGACGGGGCCTTGGAACAGGCAGCGAAGCATTTCCTCGATCCTCGAAGTGATCATCGGACGGAGGCGTAGCTGCATGATGTGTGGGGAAAAGTCCGTCACTTGATGACCGCGCTCCAGATTGCTCAGGCCGGGTTTGCGTCGAGTGTGTGCGTGGCGCGGAAAGTCGAGTGGATTGCGGACCCGGCGGTGACGGGTGACGAGGAGGGACACCGGGCGGGCTTACCCCTCGGCGTCGCGCCAGGCGCGGTTACCGCGCCGGACATTGTGGTTCACCACCGTTGGCCGGAGCGGGTGTGGCGGCCGGCATGGCGGAGGCTGGATCCGTGGCTTCCGCCGCCGGGCGAGCTGGTCCCGCGTCTTTCGGCGCAGCCGACTCCTCGACGGCGGGCGCTTGCAAGACCTTCAGTCCCGTGACCGCCTCAAAGCGAGCCACTTCCCCGGGTTCCAAGGTCGCCGCAAGTTCGCCCTGATCGATCAGCAACCCGGCGACCAGTCCGCCCAGCAGCAGCAGGGTCGCCAACAACAAGCCGTTCAGAATCGACCAGAAGAGCGCGAACTGCGATAGCCCAGGAGTTTCGGATACCGGCGGGGGCGGACATGATGTTCCCCGA
>CAYRVS010000035.1:0-35656 GCA_964427725.1 uncultured Planctomycetaceae bacterium
GGTGACGGCGGCGCGGTTCTCGGGCAAGGAGTCGGTCTTGTCGGGGCCGGCGGGGGGCGTGATCGGGTTCGCGCGCGCCGCGCGGCAAGCGGGTCACCCCCGGGCCATCGGGTTCGACATGGGGGGGACCAGCACCGACGTTTCGCGGTTCGACGGCCGGTACGATTACGAATGGGAAACAACGAAAGCGGGGGTCCGGATCGTCACGCCGATGCTGGCGATCGAGACCGTCGCCGCCGGCGGAGGGAGCGTCTGCGGGTTCGACGGCGTGAAGCTGTTCGTCGGGCCCGACAGCGCCGGGTCGGACCCCGGACCCGCGTGTTATGGCCGCGGCGGGCCGCTCACCGTCACCGATTGCAACGTCTGGCTGGGCCGAATTCCGGCCGAACGCTTTCCGTTCGCGCTCGATCTGGCGGCGATCGCGGAGCGGCTGACCACGTTGCGGACGGCGATCGCCGCGTCGCCGTTGGGGCATGATTACACGTTGGAGGCGTTGGCGGCGGGGTTCCTCGAAATCGCCAACGCGACCATGGCGCGGGCCATCCGCAAGGTCTCGATCGCGAAAGGGTATGACCCGGCCGAGTATGCGCTGGTCCCGTTCGGCGGCGCGGGGGGGCAACATGCCTGCGCGCTGGCACGGCTGTTGGGGATGACGCGGATTCTGGTCCATCCCTGGGCGGGCGTCCTCAGCGCGTACGGCATCGGGCATGCCGACGTCCGCCGCTTCGGTCAACAAGGAGTGCTGCGGCCCTACACGCCGGACGTGTTGGACGAGCTGTCCCCCATCATCGCCGCGCTCGGCGAGCAGGCCGCTCGCGAGGTGTCGGCGGAGGGGATTCCCCGTGAACGGATCGATTCCCCCGTCGTGACGCTCGATCTCCGGTATCAGGGAGTCGAAGCGACAATCTCGGTCCCGCGGCCCGAGGACGGCGATTATCCGGCCGCCTATGCCCGGCAGCATCAGCAGCTTTATGGCTATGTGCGTGATGGACGGCCGCTCGAAATCGTCGCCGTCCGCGTGGAAGTGACGGGTCGTGGCGCGGCGGCGTGGTCCCCCTCGACGCAGATCAAGACCACCAACCGACCGACGCCGCTGCCTGACGAACATCACCTTTGGTGGCAGGGCGAACGACACACCGTCCCGGTCCATGCGCGTGCGGGCCTTGAACCCGGGCACATCGTCTCCGGTCCCGCGATCATCGCCGAGTCGACTTCGACGCTGGTCATCGATCCCGGTTTTCAGGCGGAAGTCCTGTCGGGGGGCGAGCTATTCATCACCGCGATCACGACGCCCGACGACGCGATAAATGACACACCCGCGACCAACGCCGTCGACCCCGTCCAGCTCGAGCTCTTCCATCAGACCTTCACGTCGATCGCCGAACAAATGGGGCTCACGCTCCAGCAAACCTCGGTCTCGACCAACGTGAAGGAACGACTCGATTTCAGTTGCGCGATCTTCGACGCCCAGGGGGGGCTCGTCGTCAACGCGCCGCATATCCCCGTCCATCTGGGGGCGATGGGGGAGACCGTCCGCTGCGTCCTGCGCGACCTGCCCGACCTCGCCCCCGGCGACGTCATCGTCACCAACGACCCCTACCGCGGCGGGTCGCATCTTCCCGATGTCACCGTCGTCACGCCGGTCCATCAGCCCGAAACGGGCCGACTGCTGTTCCTCACGGCGAGCCGGGCCCATCACGCCGAGATCGGCGGCATCGTCCCCGGCAGCATGCCCCCGTTCTCGAAGCACTTGGGCGAGGAGGGGGTCCTCATCCGTAACTTCCGGTTGATCCGCCGAGGCGTTTCGCATGAAGACGAATTGGCCGCGCTGCTGGCCGCGGGGCCGTATCCGTCGCGAAACGTCGCCGACAATCTGTCCGACGTCCGCGCGCAGGTCGCGGCGAATCAGGTCGGGGCGCGGCTGTTGTGGCAGCTCGTCCGCGACAGGGGGCTTGACCACGTGTTGGCCTACATGGGCCATCTGCAAACCGCCGCCGCGCAGGCGATGCGGCAGGTCTTACGCGGCCTCCCCGACGGCGATTACCACTTCGTCGATCACCTCGACGACGGCGCCCCCATCGCGGTGCGAATCACCATTGACGGCGACACCGCCGTGATCGACTTCGACGGCACGGGGCCCGTCCTGGCGACCAACCTCAACGCCAACCGCGCGATCGTCACCGCGGCGGTCCTTTACTCGCTCCGCTGTCTCATCGGCCAATCCCCCGCCGCCGCAGGGCTGCCGCTCAATGGCGGCGTTCTGGAACCGATCAGCATCCGCCTCCCCGTGTCGCTGCTCAACCCCCCCGAGGGCCCCACCGCCGACGCCTCCCCCGCGATGGTCGGCGGCAACGTCGAGACCTCGCAGCGGGTCGTCGACGTCTTGCTCGGCGCGCTCGGCCTCGCCGCCGCCAGTCAGGGGACGATGAACAACCTCACGTTCGGCGACGGGACGTTCGGGTACTACGAAACGATCTGCGGCGGCTGCGGCGCGACCGCCGCGAGCCCCGGAGCCGACGCGGTCCACACCCACATGACCAACACCCGCCTGACCGACGCGGAAATCATCGAACGCCGCTATCCGGTCCGGCTGCGCGAATTCTCGATCCGACGCGGTTCAGGGGGGGCGGGGTTTCATCGCGGCGGCGACGGCGTCCGCCGGGTCATCGAGTTCCTCCGCCCCATCCGCGTCTCGCTCCTGACCGAACGCCGCGGCCCTTACCCACCCTACGGTCTAAACGGCGGCCACCCAGGCACCCTCGGCCGTAACACCCTCACCCACCCCGACGGCACCACCACGAACCTCGGCGGGAAAGCCTCGTTCGACGTCGCGCCGGGGGATGTGCTGACGATCGAAACCCCCGGCGGCGGAGGGTGGGGAGCGGCGTAGTGTGATGTCGGCGTACCAAGAGTTCCCATAGCCTGGATTCCCCCCCGAACCGGACAACCAGGTTGAAGTTGGTTCTTGAATCTGCCCGGTATTCGTGGGGTTGATTCACGTCCCACGGAAGGTCCCATTCATGACCGCCCTCAAGCCAAGAGCGGCGTCACCACGTCGCCGTGGACGTCGGTCAGGCGGTAGTCGCGGCCTTGGAAGCGGAAGGTCAGGCGTTTGTGGTCGTAGCCGAGCGCGTGCAGGATGGTCGCGTTGAAGTCGTGGATGTGGACCGGGTCGCGGACGATGTTGTAGCCGTAGTCGTCGGTTTCGCCGTGGACGTGGCCGCCGCGCATCCCGCCCCCCGCAAGCCAGGTGCTGAAGCAGCGGCCGTGATGGTCGCGGCCGTAATCGTCCTGCAGGCCCCCTTGGCCATAGACCGTCCGCCCGAACTCGCCCGCCCAGACGACCAGCGTCTCCTCGAGCAGGCCTCGTTGCTGGAGATCGATCAGGAGCGCGGCTTGCGGCTGGTCGATGTCTTGCGCCTGCTTGGGAATGTTGGTCGGCAGGCCGCCGTGCTGGTCCCAGCCGCGATGGTAAAGCTGGATGCAGCGGACGCCCCGCTCGACCAGCCGTCGTGCCAGGAGACAGTTCGCCGCGAAGCTGCCGGGGGTCTTCGCCGACTCGCCATACAGGGCGAACGTATCGGCGGTTTCGCCCGAGAGATCGGTCAGCGCGGGGACCGACGCCTGCATGCGGAAGGCCATCTCATACTGCGCGATGCGCGTCGCGATCTCGGGATCCCCCGCGGTCGCGAGTTGCCGTTCGTTGAGTTTCGCGAGCCCGTCAAGCATCCGCCGTCGCAACTCCCGATCGACGCCCGGCGGGTCGGAGAGATAAAGGACCGGGTCGGCCCCGCTGCGGAGTTTCACCCCCTGATGGCTCGACGGCAAAAAGCCGCTGCCCCATAGCCGATCCATGAGCCCTTGGTTGGCGTCCTTTCCCGTGCCGTGCGAGATGAGGACGATGAACGCCGGCAGATCCTCGGCTTCGCTTCCCAGGCCGTAACTCAGCCACGCCCCCAGCGACGGCCGACCCGGTTGCTGCGAGCCCGACTGCATGAAGGTGATCGCGGGGTCGTGATTGATCGCCTCGGTATGCATCGAGCGGATGAGGCAAAGCTTGTCGAGCACCTGCGACGTATGAGGCAGCAGATCGCTGATCCATGTCCCGGTCTTCGCCGAGGGATGAAAACCGAACTTGGGGGCGACCACCGGGAAACTTTTCTGCCCCGAGGTCATTCCGGTGAGGCGCTGCCCTTGGCGGATTGAATCGGGAAGTTCGGTCCCGTGCAGCTCCTTGAGCTTAGGCTTATGGTCGAGCAGCTCGAGATGGGACGGCCCCCCCGATTGAAACAGGTAGATGACCCGCTTCGCCTTGGCGGGGAAGTGGACGGGCTGCGTCCCTTCGGCCGCGCGGCCGTCACGCTGCAAGAGACCCGCGAGCGCCGCCGTCCCGAGCGCCTTCGCCGAGCCTTGCAGCAGCGTCCGCCGCCGCAGTTGTCGCTGATGATCGAGCCAGGGGGTCATGCTTGGTCTCACGATGGGGAATTCATCGGTCGGGGGATCACGGGGCAGCCGCCGGCAGGTACGGGTTGGAGTCCGATATCAGGTGTTCGGGATCGTGTGCCATCGGCTTCACCAGTGCGTTCGCTCATGAAGTCGGCTGTAGGAAAACCACTGGCGAAGCCCGTGGCACACGAAGGGCTCCTTCAGTCCCTCGTGACCTACGGCGTCACGGTTTCGAGATCGTCTCATCGAGGTTCAAGACAAGGCTGGTAACCGTGGTCCAAGCGGCAAGGTCGATCAGGGGGAGGTTCGGATCGCGCGGCGCGTGGCCGACGGTGAGGAGCCGTTCCGCGGCGGCGGGATCGGCTCGGAACTTGTCGTATGCCGCCGACCAGACCTCCTCGATGATCGCCCGCTCCGCGGGGTCGGGGAGGCGGCCGAGGATGCGGAGATAGAGCCCTTCCAGCCGGGCGTCTTCGCTGGGTCCGTCGTGCCAGACCCGTTCCGCCAACTTCCGCGCGGCTTCGACGTACGTCGGATCGTTCAGCAGCACGAGCGCCTGCAGCGGCGTGTTGGTCCGTGCCCGTCGGGCCGTGCAGGTCTCGCGATCGGGGGCGTCGAACGTCGTCATCCCCGGCGGGGGACACGTCCGTTTCCAGAAGGTGTACATGCTGCGGCGATAGAGTCCCGGCCCCAAGTCAGGGGCGTATTTTTCGCGGCGTTCCACCGAGACCTCCTCCCAGAGTCCTTCCGGTTGATAGGGTTTGACGCTCGGCCCCCCGACCTGTTCGACCAGCAGCCCACTGAGGGCCAGCGCGTTGTCGCGGACCATTTCCGCCGGCAGCCGATACCGCGGCCCGCGCGCGAGGAGTCGATTGCGGGGATCACGCTCGAGCAGTTCCGGCGTGGCCCGCGCGCTCTGACGATAGGTCGCCGACAGGACGATCGTCTTCAGCAGCTTCCGCGTGTCCCAGCCTTGTGCGACCAATTCGGTCGCCAGCCAGTCCAGGAGTTCGGGATGACTCGGCAAGGCCCCTTGGCCGCCGAAGTCTTCGACCGTCTCCACGAGCCCCGTACCAAAGAGCAACTCCCACCAACGATTGACCGCGACCCTTGCGGTGAGAGGATGTCGGGGATCGGTCATCCAGCGGGCCAAATCGAGCCGTGTCGTCGCCCGTGGGGCCAGGTCGGCGAAGGCGCTCAAGACGCCGGGTTCCACCACGTCGCCCGGTTGATCGTACTGGCCCCGTTTCAGGACATGCGTCACCCGTCGCGGCGACTGCTCCGCCATCACCATCGTCAATGGGATCGCCTTGTCGAGTTCCGTCCGCCGCTGGGCGATCGTCGCCAACTCCGCCCGGGCGTCGCGCGTCACGGGGTCGACCTGTTCGAGATAATACGTTCGCAGCCGATCGAGCTGGGCCGGGGTTCGTTCCGCGGGGGCGGTCGCGAGAATCGGCAGCAAGTCGGCGAGCGATTCCCCTTGGGCCAGTATCCGCACGTCTTCGGCGGCGAGGACCGCGCCGTAGAGGCGTATTTCGTCGATCCGGCCGCGGAACGGCGCGGACGCGTGTCGCCGACCAATGTGGAACGGCTTCGCGGTCAACAGCGTCCCCTCCAGCGGGTTGCTGGTCGGGATGTCGACCTCTTGCGGCTGACCGTCGACATACAGCTTCACGCCGGTCGCCGCGCGGGAACCATCGTACGTCACCGCGACATGATGCCAGGCCGACAACGACAGCGGCTGCTTGGTGATCAGCTTGAACGCTTTGTCGGGCCAGTGATGGACGAAGTGGGTCGCCAGCTTTCCTTCTTCCAGAATCAGGTCGTAGCCGCGATGGCCGTCGGCTTCGTCCATCCGCGAGAGGATGGTGGAGGGCTCGTTCGACGTCGGATGAATCCATGCCGTGAACGAGCAGGGTTCGCTCCCCTCGAAGCCGCCGACGTCCCCCGCGTCGACATAGTTCCCGCCATCGAACTCGAGGGCCGGTCCCACCTTGCCGGGGACCGACAGGAACGTCCCCTGCGCGGTCGCCGTCGGTTGTCCTGAAACGGCATCGGTCACCGCGGGACCGGTGGGTTCATCGAGCCGGAAGTGGACGAGCAAGCCCGCGGGGAGCACCGGTTGCCGTTGCTCGGGTGTCAGCGCGGCCTCCCACGCCCCCAGCGCATCGCCCCATTGATCCCGCCGCACGGCAAGCAATCGATCGAGTTCCCCTTGTCGCGCGTCGAGTCCCGCAAGTTCGGCCTGTTGCGCCGGCGAAGGGACCTTCAGCAGCGGTTCCGCCATCCGTCCTTGGCTGTAAGGGACCACCTTGTCGGGGACATTGCCGAAGAAGGCCGAAAACCGATAGTAGTCGACCATCGACAACGGGTCGTACTTATGATCGTGACAGCGGGCGCATTGCAGCGACAATCCGAGGAAGACCGTCGCCGTGGTGTGGACGCGGTCGGCGACGTACTCGACGCGATACTCCTCTTCGATGATCCCTCCTTCCGTGGTGAGGACGTGATTGCGATTGAACCCGGTCGCCACCCGCTGCCCCAGCGTCGCCTCGGGGAGCAAGTCTCCCGCGAGTTGTTCGGTCAGAAACTGGTCGTACGGGAGATTGCGGGCGAACGCGTCGATCACCCAATCCCGCCATGGCCACAACGTCCGGGTCTCGTCGTTGTTGTAGCCGTTCGTATCGGCGTAGCGGGCCGCGTCGAGCCATTGCATCGCCATCCGCTCGGCGTGCCTTGGCGACTCGAACAGCCGCTCGACGACCGTTTCATAGGCGTCGGCGGACTGATCCGCCAGAAACGCGGCCCGTTCTTCCGTCGTCGGCGGCAACCCCGTCAGGTCCAACGTCACCCGTCGGAGCCATGTGGCGCGATCGGCCTCGGGGGAGGGCGACAGCCCGCTTCGTTCCAGTTCCGCGAGGACGAACCGATCGAGCTCGGACCGCGGCCATGCCTCGTGACGGACTGGGGGAATCGCCGGTCGCTGGGGGGGCGTGAAGGCCCAATGCTGGGCATAGGGGGCGCCCGCCGCGATCCATCGTGTCAGTAACTCCCGCTGCGCCGCCGTCAACGGTTTCCCGAACGACTCGGGGGGCATCCGCCGGTCATCGGTCGCGTCGATCCGCGCCACCAGCTCACTCGCGGCGGGCTCCCCCGGCGTGATCGCCCGGCGGCCTTCGTCATTGGCGTGCGTCGCGAAGTCGGCCCGATCGAGCCGCAGCCCCGCCTCGCGCGAGCCCTCGTCGAGCCCATGACAGTTCCAGCAGTGATTCGCCAAAATGGGTCGAATGTCGCGCTGAAAATCGGGAACGTCGGCGGCGAAGGACCGCGCGACCACGGTCATCCCGATCAGCACGGTCACCGCGATCCCACAAACGCGAGACGAGACGGGCATGGTCACGGACGGTCCTACATCATGAGAGGAATCAGGAACACATCAGGGATCCCAGATTCCAGAATCACCTCCCGAGCGGGGAAAGGCAACACGAGACGCTTGCCGGATGGGTACCTCATCGGCCCCAACCCGGTTGATGAAGTGACCATGTGACCTGTTGAGTGCCCCCCCTCTGGCAAAATCTGCCGGTTTCGCCGCGTGTGACCTCACCACGAGAAGTTCCGAACCCCCGCCCGCGCCGGGGTCGATGGAGGGCGATGCGGCTCGGGGTGTCTTGGCCGCTTCCTTTCGACCACGTCCGGCTCTTCCGGCGGACGTCGGAGCGTGCCGCATGTCGCGCGTCCCCGCTTGGCGTTGGTGTTGGGTGCCGGCGATGCTGATCTGGGTCGGTGGGCTCCCGGTTGGGTTCGCCGCCGAGGTCTGGCGAACCGACTTCGACGCCGCCTACGCCGAGGCGTTCGACCGTGAACGCCCGCTGCTGATCCACTTCTATGGCCGGAGTTGCCCCCCCTGCAACCGCATGGAGCAGGAGGTGCTCCATCGGCCCGAGATCGCCGAGCTCTTCACGCAGCGGTATGTCGTGGTGAAGCTCGACGCGGGCGACCCCGGCAACGTCCGCGTTGGGCAGCTCGTCCAGCGGTTCGGGATTCACGCCCTGCCCAGTGACGTCATCATCGATCCCCTCAGCGGTCGCATTCTCAGTCAGACCGAGGGTTATCAAGACTTCGCCCGCTATCGGACCACCGCCGTCCGTTCGCGGACCGCCTTCGACAACGCCCACAAAATCGTCATCGTCGACCAGCAGGAACCCAAGCCCGTCGACGATCCCCAGGGCCGGCCCGATGAATCGGTCTCGCTGGGCGACCCGCAGCCGATCATCGGGATGGAGGGCTTCTCCCCCGTCGCGCTGGGGGCCGAGCGGAAATGGGTCGTCGGCAAGCCGGAGTTCGGCTTCGAGTACAAAGGGATCACCTACTATATGGCGACGGTCGACGAGCTTGCCGCGTTCCGCGCCCGGCCGGAAGACTTCGCCCCGCGACTCTTGGGTTGCGACCCGGTGCTGCTGGTCGAGACCGACCGCGCGGTGACCGGCAGCACCGATTTCGGCGCGTTCTTCGACGGCGACCTCTATCTCTTCAAGACCGAGGAGTCGCGCCTCCGCTTCAAATCGAGCCCGCTGCGGTACACCCGGATCCAGCACGTGCTGCGGCTTGAAAACGTCACCCGCGTCGCCGCCGAGCCGCGGGAAGACGCCGAGGTGCAGTGAGCCCGTCGGGATCATCCCCGGGCCTTCAGGATGGGTGGCCCACGTCGAACCGATGCACCTTTTTCACCACCTTCTGGGTCGAGACGCGGTTGGGGGTCGGGCAGGGCCGCAGGACGACCAGCGAGCGGGCGGCGAGGTCGAAGCTCGTCAGCTTCTGCTTCCGCGGCGCGTGGATCACCGGCTCGACCGTGTTGAGCAGGACCTCCCAGCGCTGGACGCGCGGCAATTCGGGGAGTTGGAACGTCAGCTCCTCATGATGGGCGTTGAGGAGCACCAGGAGCGTATCTCCCGCGATCGGGCGGCCGCGCGCGTCGGTTTCCGCGATCGCATCGCCGGTCAGCAGCATCCCCAAACAGCGCGCGAAACCGACATGCCAATCGTGATCGGTCATCTCGGCGCCGCTGGGGGCCAGCCACAACAAGTCTTTGATGTTGCCGCCGCGGATCGGCCGTCCTTGAAAGAACTGTCTGCGTTTGAGCACCGGTTGCTCGGAGCGCAGCCGCACCAACTGCCGTACGAACCGCAGGAATTCGAGGCGTTCGGCGTCGAGGTCCCAATCGAGCCAGCTCAGTTCGCCGTCCTGACAGTAGGCGTTGTTGTTTCCCTGCTGCGTCTGCCCCAGTTCGTCCCCCGCGAGGAGCATCGGCACTCCCTGCGAGAGAAGCAGGCTCGCCAGGAAGTTGCGGCGTTGCCGGGCCCGCAGCGTCAGGATCACGGCATCGGTCGTGTCCCCTTCGACGCCGCAGTTCCAGCTATGGTTGTCGTTCGCGCCGTCGCGATTCTCTTCGCCGTTGGCCTCGTTGTGCTTGTGGTCGTAACTCACCAGATCGCGGAGCGTGAAGCCGTCGTGACAGGTGATGAAGTTGATGCTCGCATAAGGCCGGCGGCCGCTGTGCTCGTAGAGATCGCTCGAGCCGCTGAGCCGCGACGCGAGTTCCCCCGCGGTCCCCCCGTCCCCCTTCCAGAACCGCCGGACGCAATCGCGGTACTTGCCGTTCCATTCGGTCCATAAGACCGGGAAATTGCCGACCTGATAGCCGCCCGGTCCGACGTCCCACGGTTCGGCGATGAGCTTGACGCGGCTGAGGATCGGGTCTTGATGGATGATGTCGAAGAAGGCTCCCAACCGGTCGACCTCGTGGAGCTCGCGGGCCAAGGCGCTCGCGAGATCGAACCGGAATCCGTCGACGTGCATCTCCTGCACCCAGTAGCGCAGGCTGTCCATGATGAGCTGCAGCACCCGCGGATGCCGCATGTTCAAGGTGTTGCCGCAGCCCGTGAAGTCCATGTAATAGCGGGGAGCGTCGGGATTGAGGCGGTAATACGCCGCGTTGTCGATCCCCCGCAGCGACAGCGTCGGCCCGAGTTGGTTCCCCTCGGCGGTGTGGTTGTAGACGACGTCGAGGATCACTTCGATCCCCGCGCTGTGAAAGGCCCTTACCAGCATCTTGAACTCGCGGACCGCCTCGTCCGGCGCGCCGCTGGCGACGTATCGCGTGTCGGGGGCGAGGAAGGCCAGCGTGTTGTAGCCCCAGTAATTCACCAACCCCCGTTCGACCAGATGCCGATCGTCGACATGGTGATGGATCGGCATCAGTTCGACGGTGGTGACCCCCAGTTGTTCGAGATGCCGCAAGACCGGATCGGTGGTGAGCCCCGCGAAGGTTCCTTTCAGTTCGTCGGGAACCTCGGGGTGCCGCATCGTGAACCCTTTCACGTGCAGCTCGTAGATGACGGTTTTATGCCAGGGAATCTGCGGCGGGCGATCGTCCCCCCAGGTGAAGGCGGGGTCGACCACGACCGCGAGGGGAGCGTAGGGGGCGCTGTCGCGTTCGTCGGGGGTCAGGTCGGCGTCGGGATCGCCGATCTTGTAGCCGAACATCGCGTCGGACCACAGCACCTTCCGCGCGATCGCCTTGGCGTAGGGATCGAGGAGCAGTTTGCGGGCGTTGAAACGATGCCCGCGGTCGGGGCGATAAGGGCCGTCGACCCGATAGCCGTAACACTGGCCGGGCCGGACATCGGGCAGATAAGCATGCCAGACCTGATCGGTCTGTTCGACGAGGGGAATCCGGCGGACCTCATGCGAGTCGGTCGCCGAGTCGAACAGACAGAGCTCGACACCGGTCGCATGCTCGGAAAAGATCGCGAAGTTCGTCCCTCCGCCGTCCCAGGTGGCCCCCAATGGAAACGGCGATCCCGGCCAGACACGCATCCCGCAGACTCCCTCCCACGCCCGGTCTCGTCACGGAGCGCGTTGTGACGTCCCGAGCATGCTCGCCTCGCATCGTGACCGTCCGCGTCCTGTGGGGCAAGGGTTGGAGGGAACCACGGGACACGCGGAGGGACACCGAGCAGCTTCCGAAGAGACGAACCACGAAATCGCACAAAAGGTCACGAGAAGAATGTCCCAAGGGTCACGTTGAGCGTGGTTGATCCGCGAAGGCATCGAGCGGTCGGACTCGCACGGCGCGCGTTCCGCGCCTCATCCATCAACCGATCCAAGGATGTGTTGGCTCTGCGCTGGGTGATCGAAAACACGCGTCGACGTAGGCATGAGCATCCGCCCGTCATCCAAGCCATGTCGAAGATCACACATCCCGCGAACGCTTCGTGATCTTTCGTGTCTTTCGTGGTTTCCCGCCCCAACCATCCCCACCCGTCAGCGCTGATAGAACCGCGTTACCAGATACGGCGCGGCGGGGCCGGCGCGGCGGAACTCGATCACCAGCCGCGTCCCTTCGGTCGAGCGGCCGTAGACCCAATAGAGTTCGGTGTCGCCGCGGCTCGAGACCCGGGTTCGCGTCGTCGGCGCGCCCAGCAGCTGCGTCAGTTGTTCGGTCGTCATCCCGACGTGCAACCGGGTGGGATCGACCTGGGTGGCGGGCTCGTTGGGCTCCGCCGGCATCGCCGCGTTGAGTTTGCGGACCCATGTGACGCCGTTGAACTCGTAGCCCCACTCGTCGAACCGCTGGCGGACTTCCGCCGACAGGGGCTCGCGGCGATGGGCTTCAGTCAAGAGCGCAACGGCTCGCCGCTCATCGCGCAGCAAGGTCCGATAGTCGTCCGCCAGTTCGATGAACTCCGGCGCCGCCTCTGGCCGTAGTCGGCGTTCCTTCGCCGTCACCCACAAGCGGAGCGCTTCGACGGCGTCTTGCGGCCGCTCCTGCTCGCGCAGTTGATCGGCGAGCCGCAACGCTTCGGACCGCGACGCCGATCCCACCTGTTGCAGGCGGTAGGTCAGCCCCTGCTGACGATACGCCGCCGCAAGGGCCTGTCGTTCGGGCGTTTGGGCTTCGATGAGGGCCGCGAGCTCCTCGCCATTGCGACCATCCGCCGCGAGTTGCCGCTTGAAATCCAGCAGCAGCAGTTCGACCACGAACATGCGTCGCAGCATCGGGCGTTGGGTCGCCTCGGCCAGGCGATAGGTCTCGGTCGGATTGGCGGCGTAGTCTCGCGCCAAATCGCTGGGAAAGGCGGCGACCGGCTCGAAGGCCTCCGGCCAGTCGGTCCGCAGCTTGGCCGTCAACTCGGCCAGTCCTTCCGGCTTGGGCGTTTTGGCCGTCGACTCCCGCAGCCACCAGACGCGGTACCCCTCATGCCGAATTTCGTCGACCAGCTTCTCGGGCAGGCCGAGGCCGTGCGCCTTCTTGGCCAGCTCGAGGCGGCCGGTCGCGTCGTCGGGGGTCAGCCGCACCAGTTCTCCGGCGATCCCTCGGGCGACACATTGCCGCGCCTCGTCGAGCAGCGCGCGATCCGAGTAGAACTCGCCCAGCGACCGCGCCCACGTCGCCAAGGCGTACCAGTCTTGCGGCTGCGGATTATTCAGCCCCGCCTGACGTGACTGAAGTTGTTCGAGATCGGTCGGCGTCGCGCGGAGCTGACTGACTTCAAACTGCGGCGACCCGTCGACCAGTCGAATCCGTCCGGTGACCTCCACCTGCTTCGCCGACTGCATCCCTTTTTGCTGTTCGGGAGTCACCACGAAATTCAGGCTGCACAACTGCATCCGAAACTGACCGGCCGACTGCGGTCCCACGCGACCCTGAATCGTCAAGACGTTATCCGTCAGGTTCGCCCAGTCCCCTTTCGCCTCATTCAGTTTCGCCACGCTCCACACGGCGTCGGCGGCATCGATCTCTGCCGGCATGACCAGCAGCCACGCCAGCATGACTCCCCACGATGTCACGTGGACGCACCGCGTCATGGTTGCCGCTCCAGGAAATCACGCTGCGAATCGAGCAGCCGCTGCTGCGCCTCGCGTTCTGCGGGGTCGGTGGCGAACAGCTCAAGCTGCTCAAAGGTTTGGGCCTCCGCCCACAAGACCGCCGTGCTTCCCTTGAGCCAGACCTGCGCGGTCGCGTCCGCCGGTCGCGTCCCGCGCTCGATCTGGGCCGCGAAGATCACCCGTTTCGCTTCCAGCGATGTGGCTCCCGCGAGATGACTGCTCCATGCGGGCGAGTCCAACCGCAACTCGACCGGCGTCTCTCCGACTTGGAACGGCAGGTCGACGACGTACGTCTTGCCGTCGGCGGTTCCCGGTCGCGGCACCAAGTCCGCCTCGAACAGCCACCAACCCCCTGCGGCAAGCGATTCAAGGTCGGTCCCTCCGTTCGGTGCGAGCCAGGCCGACAAGACGTCCTGCAACGGCCGTGTCTGCCAACCCGCCGCGACCACCGCCTCGCGTTGCTTGTTTCGTAGCGGCACGATGGTCGCCGCGTCGCGTTTCAGCGTTTCCATCGCCGTAATCGCCGTCCCGAATTCGACGACGGCGGTCTCGTAGTCCCGCTCGTTGAGCGCCGCTTCGGCCCGATCGATCGCCCCTTGCAGGACTCCTTGGGCGTGATTCCACCGGGCGCGGGAATACATCGTCCCCGCGAGTCCCAAGAGCGCGCAGGCGATCGCCACGGCGATCAACCGTGTGGGTGTGATCCACGGGCCGGCGGATGCCGCGGGTTCCAACGCCACCCGCATGGAGCGCGGTGGTTTCGCCGTCCCACTGCCGGTCGGCTCGCGCAGTTGCGGCTCACCGCGCCTGCCGCGTTTCCCCTTCGACTTAGCGCGAGGTTCCGAATCGTCGACCTCTTCGATGCCCCGCCATCGCGCCACCATCGACGGCGGCACGGGGTAGGTCGTCGCCGGAAGGACGAACACCGGCCGGGCGCAGGCCTCGCACGAGGGCCGCTGACTCGACTCTTCGCGGACGCCGGTCAGGCGGGCGCCGCAGTCGCACAAGACCTCGAACGGCTGCGGCTGGGCCTTCGGCAACGGGCGTCCGAACCCTCCCGCCGCCCGTTGAAACCACCCCGTCGCCATCACCCGGCACCTTCCGGCGATCGATCATCCCCTCACGTATTATTCCCCCACCCCCCGGCGGGTTCAATGACCTTAAAGCCCGGGGCGGCGTCAGCCCTATGGGACTCACAATCAATCTGGTTGATCCGTAGTTGCGGTCGGTGGATGAGAGAGATAAGCCTCCCCGCCAAATCGGCAACGCGGAACCAGAACGCAAATCCCTTGCCGCGACGGGCATCCCAGCCCGAAAAAATCCTCGCGTTCCTCCAATGAGCGCCGATGGGCTGACGCCGCGCCTCTCGTTGCGTTGGCCGTCGCACCAACCGTCACGCGCACACTTCGCCCATGGGCCCCCGACAACGTCGCCTATCGGGCGGGTCGGCGTTCCGGGTAGAATCCCTTGCCATCATGACCGCTGGGCCTTCGCCGACGTTTGACGTCGAAGCCACGCTCCATCCCGCGTGGTGTTCGTTGCTGCAGAAATGCCAAATCGCGAGCGGCTTCGTCGGGGCCGCCGCCGTCGTCGCGCATCATGGGATGCTGCTGCCGACGTCGATCGCGCGGCTGGTGGCGGGGGTGATCGTCGCCACGCAATTGGTTCCCTTGGTGGTGCTGCTGCTCCGTTACCGCTGGAGCCGAACCCGGGCGACCTTCCTTCGCGTACAACGCTTCGACCTCCTCTTCGCGCTGATTTGGCCGGCAGGTCTCGCGGCGCTGGCGGGGCTTGGGGCGCTGGCGGGTACGCCGGGCGAACCTTCCGGCGCGCGCGAACTGTTGTTCGGTTGGACGGAAATCGTCGCCGTCTTGCGCGGTCTGCAGGCCCTGTATGCGACGATTCATGCCGCCGCGAGCGCGGGACTCAACCCCGCCCTGGTCCTGGCGATCTCATTCGCGGCGCTGATCGGCGTGGGGACGATTCTCCTGATGCTGCCGCGCTGTCGACCCGACGGAGCAACCGCCGCCCCGTTCCTCAAGGCCTTGTTCACCGCGACCAGCGCGAGCTGCGTCACCGGTCTGGTCCTGGATCCCCCCGGGAGTTACTGGAGCCGTACCGGGCAGGTCGTGATCCTGGGACTGATCCAACTCGGGGGGTTGGGGATCATGACCTTCGGCGCGTTCTTCGCGTTGGTCCTCGGCCGCAAGCTCCCGGTGAAAGAGCAGATCACCTTCCGCGAGCTCCTGGAGTCGGAACGCATGGGAGACGTGGGCGGCATGATCCGGGCGATCCTCGGGTTCACGTTGGGCATCGAATTGATCGGCGCGCTGCTGCTCACGTCCCTGTGGCCCGAACTCCCGTTCGGCGAGCGGCTCTACTTCGGTCTGTTTCACTCGGTCAGCGCGTTCTGCAACGCGGGCTTCAGTCTCCGAGACATCGGGATGATGGGTTGGGAACTCCGCTTCGGCGTCTGGGGGGTGATTCCCGCGCTGATCATTCTTGGCGGTCTCGGCTTCACCGTCCTCGACAATTGGCGGCGGGTGCTCATTGACCGACTCGCACACCGATCATCGTTCACCACCTCGGCCGCGCCGACCAGACTCACCTTAACCACCCGGTTGGTCACCATGACCACGTTGGGCTTGCTCCTGGTGGGTACGCTCCTCCTCTATGTCCTCGAACGAGATAATCCCGCGCACCCCACGGACGAGGTCCGACAATGGGCCAATGCCTGGTTTCATTCCGTGACGCTGCGGACCGCGGGTTACAACACCATCGACCATGAGCAGTTGCGACCCGCCAGCAAACTGATCGGGATCATCTTCATGTTCATCGGCGCGTCTCCCGGTTCCACGGGGGGGGGCGTCAAGACGATTTGCCTCGCCTTGACGTTCCTCACGCTGCGCTCCGTCCTGCGCGGCCGGTCCGCGGTCGAAACCGGCGGCCGCGCGATTCCCGAAGAACAGGTTTTTCGCGGTCTTGCGATCATCACGCTGGGGCTGGCGACGCTGATGTTCGCCGCGCTGCTCATCGTGATCATCGAGAACAACCCCGCCCGGCTGCTCGATCAGCTTTACGAAGCGGCGAGCGCGTTCGGGACCGTCGGCGTGTCGGCGAACCTGACCCCCACGCTCAAACCGGCGTCGCAGGTGGTCCTCATCGCGACGATGTTCCTCGGCCGCGTCGGGCCGTTGACTCTGATCATCGCCCTCGCCGGCGCGAATCGGACCCGGGCCTATCACTACCCGGAGGAACGGATCGCGTTGGGATGAGCGTTCCGGCGGTCAACCGCAAGGGCCGAACTCTCAAGCCGAAATCCCAAGTACGACATCCGAAGGAAATCCCGGGCACGAAGGGGAGAACAGGCACGGGATGTGGCCGTTTTCCTCTTGGGATTTTTCGGCTTCCTTCGGACTTCTTGCCTGGGATTTCGGCTTTCACAGTTCGTGCTTCGGACTGCTCACGCCAACCATTCGGGGACTTCAGACGGACGCCTCGGCCCCGTTCATCGTCTTCAGCAGATAGTCCTGGAACGCGAAGATCCGTTCCTCGCGGACGGAGATCAGTCCCCCGCCGTGCGGGCGGTCGTGGACCGCCGTCCCCCGATGGACCGACGGATAGATCGCCGCGTCCTCTTGCTGGACCTGCTTCGAGATGTGGCGGCCGTAGCGGTACAGGCCCCGATGAAGCAGGAAGGCCCACCACGAATCGCGGGGGCCGGTATCGTGCATGGTGATCCACCGCGAGCGGCAGGTCTCGGGACTGGTCGGCCAGATCATCTGCACGTAATGAAACGGGTCGGCCCCGCCCAGGACCACGTTCGGATACCGCAGCAGATGATGCCATTGATAATCGGGCGGCCGGCCGATCAACCGACTGATCAGCCGCTCCGGCTTGGCGTACCGGGGTTCGTCGGTGAAGTCGTGAATGTAATGGTCGTACGTCGCCTCGAACCGATGGGTGCTGTGTTCCGCCGACGGATATTCCGCGAACGATTTCGGATGGACGCACGCGATGTGATACGACTCGAGAATGTTCTCAACGACGATCTTCCAGTTGCAGTCGAGGTCCAGCGTGGTGGCGAGGGTCAGCCGATGCTGCGGCGTGAACCACCGCTCGATGAGCTCGACGTACGTCGGACCCAGGAACGTACGCAGTTCGGGCGCGGCATCGTCGAACGTCATGAAGATCAACTGGCCGAGCGTCTCGGTCCGATACTCCCGCAGTCCCAGTTCGCCCTTCTTAAGGGGCCGAAATGATTGCGCGTCGGGAATCTTGCAGGTGTTCCCCTGGTGGTCGTACTCCCAGCCGTGATACTGACATTTGATCCGCTCGGCGAAGCAGCCGCGGGGTTTGTCGGTGAGCGTGCTGAAGCGATGCGTGCAGACGTTCAGGAAGGTGTGGACGCCGTCGTCGGTCCGCCAGACGATGATCGGCCGGCCAAGGATTTCCTGTGTGAGGTAGTCGCCGACGTTGGGGAGTTCGGCGAGGGCGCCGACGGCGTGCCAGCCCGGCTCGAACAGGGTCTCGCGTTCGCGTCGCGCCCAGTCCGGGTCGGTGTACTGCGCGACCTGCAGACGTTGCGGCAAATGGCTGTCATGCACGAACATGCCGGCATCCTTCGGGCGTCGTCACGTTCCTTCGAGGATTCCATGATCGATCCTCCGAAGTGTGGTCGCGACCGGCCGTTGATGCAAGGGGCGTTTCATGTTCGATGAGTCCCCGCCGTGAGGAGTCATCCAAGAGTGCGCCCAAAGAGCGGCGCGGCGTCATCGCCAACCGGCTCGATCTCCTTGCCTGCCTTGAACCGATCCCTCAGAGTGATGGCGCTGAACGACTTCTTGAGATGGACCGCGACATGTCTCGCTTCACCGAACATCTGGACCGGCAACTCGACGACATCCGCCATGCGGGCTTGTGGAAAGGGGAGCGGGTCATGGCGTCCCCGCAGGGGACCATGGTCCGTGTGGGGGGCGGGCCCCCCGTCCTCAATCTCTGCGCGAACAATTATCTGGGCCTCGCGCAACATCCTGCGATTCTCGCCGCCGCCCGCAAAGGACTCGACGACTGGGGTTACGGCCTCGCCTCGGTCCGGTTCATCTGCGGCACCCAGGGGATTCACAAAGCCCTCGAACAGGCCCTCAGCCGCTTCCTGGGGACCGCCGACACGATCCTCTATTCCTCCTGTTTCGACGCCAACGGCGGCCTCTTCGAGACCCTCCTGGGACCGGAAGACGCCGTCATTTCCGATGAGCTGAACCACGCGAGCATCATCGACGGCGTCCGCCTTTGCAAAGCGAAACGCTTCCGTTACCGCAACAACGATCTCGCCGATTTGGAGACGCAGCTCCAAGCCGCCCGCGACGCGCGGTTCCGCCTGATTGCGACCGACGGCGTCTTTTCCATGGACGGCACCATCGCCGATCTCGCCGGCATCTGCGAACTCGCCGATCGCTACGACGCCTTGGTGATGGTCGATGATTCGCACGCCGTCGGGTTCCTCGGCCCGACCGGTCGCGGCACGCCGGAACTGGCGGGGGTGCAAGCACGGGTCGACATCGTGACGGGAACCCTGGGGAAAGCCTTGGGCGGGGCGAGCGGGGGTTATACCAGCGGCCGGGCGGAAATCGTCGCGTATCTGCGGCAGCGGTCTCGACCGTATCTCTTCTCGAACACGCTCGCGCCGCCGATCGTCGCCGGGTCGCTCGCCGCGCTCGAGTTGCTCTCCGCGTCGACGGCGCTGCGCGATCAACTCGCCGAGAACACGCGGTTCTTCCGCGAGGCGATGGCGGCGACGGGCTACACGCTGCTTCCGGGGAGTCATCCGATTACGCCGGTGATGCTGGGGGACGCCGCGCTCGCCGGAAAAGTCGCCGAAGCCCTACTCGCCAAGGGAGTCTACGTGATCGGCTTTTCCTACCCCGTGGTGCCGCAGGGGAAAGCCCGGATCCGCATACAGATTTCGGCGGCCCACACGCGGGATCAGTTGGAGTTCGCGGTTCAGGCCTTCCGAGAAACGAGGCAGGATCTCGGGCTGTGAACCTTGTGTTCACCGGTCCGGACGGCGCGGCCGCGCAGGGAGGGGGAATTCCGCTTCTCTTTCCCACGCCCTCACGCCAGACTGAACCGCATGCCTTCGACGTCGCTTGCCACGTCGCCCTCTTCACGAGCCCTGTCCGCATCAAGTCGGACGGGTCGCGGCCTCTCGCGATCCGCTCTCTGCGTCCTTCTGTTTGGAGCCTTCGCTTCGGCATCAAGCCTCCCCGCCGCCGAAACACGCTGCGCGGTCCTCGAAGTCTTCCTGCGCGGTGACGCCGCGAAGTCGCAAGAGGCCAAGGCGTTTCTCGAAAAGACCTACGGCGGACGGCCCGGCCTGCTCGTGATCTATCGCGACGTCGCCGCGAAAGAGTCGGAGCTCGACCGCTACTACCAGATCGCCGACCACTTCAAGGTCGAGAACCCCGGCCTCCCCGCGTTCTACGTCAGCGGCAAGTTCGACTACGGCTGGGATCCCGTCACGACCCCTCCCAAACTCGACGAGCTGCTCACCGTCGAGGTCTTCGTCCGCCAGGGTTGCCCGCGATGTGCTTCGGCCAAGCCCGTGATCTTCCAGCAACTGGCTCAGCTCTATCCCGGGTATCGCTTCGTCGAAAAGGACCTCGTGACGTCGGCGGAGGCCCAACGCCGGTTGAACGAGGTCGCCGCGCGATATCGGGCCGCCGCCACGTCGGTCCCCGCGCTCCATCTGTGCGGCCGGTTGATGGTCGGCTTTTACGACGCCAACACCAGCTTCCGTCAATGGGACGAAGTCCTGCGCGCCGTGACCGTCCCCTGCCCGCAACCGGTCTCGCAACGGTCGACCCCGCGACGATTCCGGACAGCGCTCCCGCTCGCTTCGGTCGGCTGGTTTGGCGGGATCGCATTGGCCGGCGAAACCGTCGCCACGGCGACCCCCGACACGCCCCCCACCCCCGAGGTCGCGCTCCCGCTCCCCGCGCTACCCTCCAGCGATGCCCCCACAACGGTCTTGCCCGATCCCGCGATCGCTCCAGCGACCGACAGCGACGCCCCGCCCCCGCGCCGCCGACGGGAGCTTCCCCCCGAAGTCTCGGCGGACAGCGAACCCCTGTCGCTGCCCACCCCCGTCGATCCCGCCACCGCCGATCTGGTCGAGCTCCCGCTCTTGGGGAAAATCCACTGGCGCAGCTACGGCATGCCCGCCTTCACCATCACCGTCGGCCTCATCGACGGCTTCAACCCCTGCGCGATGTGGGTGCTGCTGTTCCTGTTGTCATTGCTGGTGAACCTCAAGGATCGCTGGAAGATCCTCGCCGTCGCGGGGACCTTCGTCGCCATCAGCGGGGCGGCCTACTTCGCCTTCATGGCGGCGTGGCTCAACGTGATGCGGCTCGTCGCCTATCTCCCCTACGTCCAGACGACGCTGGGGCTGTTGGGGATCACCGTCGGGCTGATCCACATCAAAGACTTCTTCGCCTTCAAACGCGGCATCTCGCTGTCGATCCCCGAATCGGCCAAACCCAAGCTCTACGAGCGGATGCGCCGCATCGTGATGGCGGAATCGCTGCTGGGGGCGATCGCCGGCGCCTCGGTCCTCGCGGTCCTGGTCAACATCGTCGAACTCCTCTGCACCGCCGGCCTTCCCGCGATGTACACCGGCATCTTGACGATGCAAGGCTACCCGACGTGGCAAAACTACGCATACCTGCTCCTCTACAACCTGGCGTATATGTTCGACGACTCGCTGATGGTCGCCATCGTCGTCGCCACGCTGGGCAAACACCGCCTGCAGGAACAAGGGGGCCGCATCCTCAAACTGATCAGCGGCCTGGTGATCCTCGCCATCGGCCTCGCGATGCTGCTGAAGCCGGAATGGCTGCACTGAAGGGCCTGAGGCGGTGCTGCGACCCGTTGTCGGCGCGTGCGTCGTCGCCTTAACGAGTCATCGCGTCATGACTCCGCCGAGTTCCCCTTGACGGGTTCGGCGGTTTGTGAGATGCCTTCCGGTTTACGGGGACTGTCGTCGCGCACAGGGCCTGCGCGATTCCGGGTGGGGGGGCAGGGATGCACGTCTTCTTTTCCGTCGGTGAACCGAGCGGTGATCAACACGCCGCCGAATTGATCCAGGAGTTACGCCGCCGTCGCCCCGATCTCCGAATCACCGGGTTTGGCGGCCCGCGGATGGAGCAGGCGGGGTGCGCGCTCCTGTATCCGCTCACCAATCTCGCGGTGATGGGAATCTTCGCCGTCCTGCCGAAAATCTGGGAGTTCCATCAACTCGTCCGGCAGGCGCGCGAACATCTGACGCGGCATCGGCCGGACCTGGTGGTCGTCATCGATTTTCCCGGGTTCAACTGGTGGATCGCCTCCGCCGCGAAAGCCCGGGGCATCCCCGTCGTTTACTATCTGCCGCCGCAGTTATGGGCGTGGGCGGCGTGGCGGATTCGCAAGATCCGCAAGTACGTCGACCTGGTCCTCTCCGGGTTGCCGTTTGAAACCAAGTGGTACGCGGAGCGGGGCATCCCCGCGCTGTATGTCGGGCATCCCTTTTTCGACGAGGTCGCCGCGCATCGGCTCGACGCCGCGTTTCTCCGCGAGTGGACGCCGACCGCCGGACGGACCGTCGCGTTACTGCCCGGTTCGCGGCGACACGAGGTCGAACATAATTGGCCGTTGATTCTGGAAGCGGCCCGCCGTCTGCGAGAGCGCCATCCCGACACACAGTTCCTCGTGGCGGCGTACAAGGAGTCGCAGCGGGAATGGTGCGTCGAGCATTACCGTCGGCGGGGGCTCGATCTGCCGGTGCATTTCTTCGTCGGCAAGACTCCCGAGATCATCCAGCTCGCCGATTGTGCGATGATGGTCTCCGGCTCGGTGAGTCTCGAGATGCTGGCCCGCGGCACCCCGGCGGCGGTGATCTATTCCGCCGGCCGAGTGACGTATCTCATCGGGCGGATGCTGGTGACGATCAAGTCCTTCTCGCTGCCGAATCTGATCGCCGGCCGGATGGTGATGCCGGAGCATCTCGCCGTCGGCGATCCGGAACCGGCGATTCAAGGCTTGACCACGGACCTCGACCGCTGGCTGAGCGATCCGCAGGCCCTCTTGCGGGCCAAGGCGGAACTCGCCGCGATCCGCGAGGAAATCGGCGCGACGGGGGCGACCAAACGCGTCGCCGAACTGCTGGAACACCGCCTCTACGGTCCACCGGCCCAACGTCGGGCGGCGTGACCTGACGCGGCTGACTCGTCACGACGCACCACACGCCGCGACGAGCCGGTCGATCTCCGCGCGAGTCCGTGATTCGGTCACCGCGACCAAAAGGCCATGGTTGCGGTCGAGGTCCGACAGCCCGGGGATCGCGCCCAACCGGGTCAAATCCGGTCCCAACTCGAACCCGGCGTCGCGAGCCCGGACCATTGTCGCCTTGACATCGTCACAACGGATCGCGAATTCGTGGAAGTACGGGCCGCTCGAGAGCCGCGTGAACCCCGCCGCCGCGAACTGATCGGCCGCGTAGTGGGCCAGGCGACATGCCCGCTCGGCCGCCTCACGCAGACCCCGCGGCCCCAACAGCGCGAGGTACACCGTCGCCCGCAGCGCCATCAAGCCCTGGTTCGTGCAGATGTTGCTCGTCGCCTTGTCCCGCCGAATGTGCTGCTCGCGGGCCTGCAGATTCAACACGAAACACCGTTGACCCAGGCGATCGACCGTCTCCCCGATCAATCGCCCCGGCAGCTTGCGCACATGTTCGCGGCGGCAGGTGAAGAGCCCCAGGTACGGCCCGCCGTATTGCAGCGGAAGCCCCAGCGATTGCCCCTCCGCGACCGCGATGTCGACCCCCAGCTCGCCGGGCCGCTTCACCAGCCCCAGGCTCAACGGGTGATAGCTCTGAATACAAAGCGCCCCGACCCGCCGCGCCTGCTCGACGATCGCGGCGACGTCTTCGAGCTGCCCCAGCACATTGGGACTTTGGACCACCACGCACGCCGTCTGATCATCGAGGATCGCGGCCAACTCCGCGGGATCGACCAACCCGTCACGGACCGGCGCGCGGACGATCGTCGTGCCGAGTCGACGGAGGTAAGTCTCGACGGTCGCGACCGCATCCGGATGAACCGCCCCCGCGATCACGACCTTCCGCGGGCGATCGGTCACCCGCCGCGCCATCAACACCCCTTCGGCGACCGCGCTCGCCCCGTCGTACAGACTGGCGTTCGCGACCTCCATCCCCGTCAACGTGCAGAGCAGCGACTGAAACTCGAAGAAGGCCTGCAACGTCCCTTGCGACGCCTCCGCCTGATACGGCGTGTAGGCGGTGTAGAACTCGCCGCGACCGGTGAGCTCATCGACGACGGCGGGGACGAAGTGGTCGTAGACCCCCCCGCCCTGAAACGAGACCCGCGCTCCGACACCGACGGTTCGTGCCGCCTGTTCGCGCAGTCGCCGCTCCAGCTCGAGTTCGCTCAGCGCCGGCGGCAGATCGAGCGGCCGCGTCAGGCGCAGGTCGGCGGGAATCTGCGCGAGCAACGGCTCGAGACTCGGCAGGCCGATGGTGTCGAGCATCGCCCGACGTTGCTCCGGCGTATTGAACAGGTAAGCCACGATCAGAACTTCAGGGGCGCGCCGCGGATCAACAGGGAAACGGCATGCGGTAGCCTACGCGGGGGACCCCGAAGTGCCAAGGCCTGGGCCACATCGTCACTGACTGTCGCGCGGCCGCACGTGACCCCCCGAGGCGACTTTTTGGTTCGCTCCCGGAGCGCAGTCGCGGACGCCGCCGATACGTGGATGGGCGGGGGCGCGGCAAACTCACTCGACCCCGGCGAGTCCGCGACGAAGCCTCTCACGCGCCCGATGCAGCAGCGGGCCGATCGAATTCTCGGGGACCTGCAAGTCCTGACTGATTTCCTGGTAGGTCTTTCCCTCCAGGTGAAACTGCCGGACGATCGCCGCCTCTTTGTCGGGCAGGCCTTCCAGCATGTGCCGCACCAGATCGGCGTTGTCGATCCGATGCTCGTGCGGCGAGGCGTCCTGATGGGCCTGGTCGACCGAACCGTGATGGGCTTTGACGTGCCCCAACGCCTCCGACATCCGCCGTTGCGTCATCTCGCGGATCACCACCCGGCGGGCGACGACGGCGAGGTAGGTCGCCAGCGACGACTCGCCGCGAAAATTCCGCAAGACCGCATATTGATCATGCAAAATCGCCAGAAAAATCTCCGAGCAGAGATCGTCGACATCGGCGTCGGACAACGTCACGCTGCGGGCGTGGCCCGTGTGGTGAATCACATGAACAAAGAGCCCCGTGAAGCGGTCGACGAACCCCTTCCATGCTCCGGGGACTTCCCCCAGGCAGCGTTGCAGCAGCGTACGATCGACTTCGGTCAGCGCCACGATGACGATCCACTCGGCGGACCACTCGGGGCTCCGAGGGTCCGCAACAAACTCTTCTACACTCTAAAGTGCCGCGCCCCCCGCGAACAAGACGCCGCGACCGATGGCGGGAAAATCGGCGGGAACGTCGTCAGGTCGCACCGCCGGGGAAAGCTGGGCGTGATTTGCCGCGACGACCGCGAGCCTCGAGAGTGCAGGAAAGGACCACGGTCGGATTCTCCGCCGCAGGATGGGTGCCGCCGGCGATTGACCGGACATCGCGTTCGCTCACCACAGGTTGCTTCGAGCCGAATGATCCAACCAACGGCCTTAAAAACGGTCATCCCCACGCAAGCCGCGCTTTGGGCAAACCACTCGAAAAGGAGCGGCGCGGCGTCAGCCCGCCGTGCAAGCCCTAGGAGACGACCCCACGGCGGGCTGACGCCGCGCCGCTCGTTGCGGCAAGCGGCGGATTCGTTCCGATCGGTCCCGGCCGATTCCGCCATTGGCGCAGGTCGGGCGGACCATGACAATCAGGCGGCTATCGGCACCATCGCCCCGCCGCCGTCCGCTTCCGTCCAAGACCCACGCCACGATGCAGAAATCCCTCGACCGCAAGCTCGCCGCGATTCACGCCGATCCGTCCGGCTCGAAGGAGTTCATTCTCGCCGACGCCAAAGACGCCGACATGGCCTTGGGTCTCGGCGCGCCCGGCCTTTCCCCCGAGCGACACGACGGGGAACTGCGCTATAAGACCCTCGCCGAGTACCGCGCGCAGATTCGCGAGGTGATCGCCCAGGGGATCGTCGACATCATGCTGATGTCGACCAGCACCAGCGATCAGTTGACGCTTCGCGAAGGGCTGTTCGACGACTCGGCGATGACCCCCGCGACCCGCGCCAACGACGCCACCGACGTCCACATCCCGCGCGGCGGCCGCGTTCATACCGAACCCGCGCGCCCCTTCCGCACCGCCGCCATCGACCACATGCAATGCGGCAAGCTCGATTGCGCCCCCGAGGAACGCCTGCAGGGGTCGTGCCTGGGGCTCTATTCGGTGACGTTCAACAATCAGCTCGAACTCGATCTGCACACCCTGGAAAAGTACAAGGAATTCCGCGAAGAGGCCGAGCGGAAAGGCTTTCGGCACTTCCTGGAAATCTTCGATCCCAATGTCCCCGGCGCGATCGCCCCCGAGCTGTTGGGGGGTTTCATCAACGACCTGATCGCCCGCACGTTGGCGGGGGTCCCGCAGGCCGGCCGCCCTGTCTTTCTGAAGATGGTCTACCATGGTCCGAAGGCGATGGAGGAACTGGTTCGGTACGACCCGCACCTGATCGTCGGCGTCTTGGGGGGCGCGGCGGGCACGACGTACGACGCCTTCAAGCTCCTCGGCGAAGCGAAGAAGTACGGCGGCCGCGCCGCCTTGTTCGGCCGCAAGATCAACAACGCCGAGCATCAATTGGCCTTCATCGAGTTCCTGAAGCTGATCGCCGACGACGTCTTGACGCCGGAAGAGGCGGTCCCGGCGTACCACGGCGTGCTCGCGAAACTGGGGATCAAGCCGCAGCGTTCGCTGGAAGAGGACCTCACCCTGCGAACGGCGGTGATGAGCTATGGCGGCTCGGGCGCGGTCAGCGTGCCGATCGCGGTTCAACCGGCGACTCCTGCGGCGGCCACGTCCGCTCCGGTCGCCGCGGAATCTGCCGCGCCGAACTTCAAGACGATGAGCGCCGCCGAACGGCTCGCCTATCATCAAGCCCGTCTGAAGCAACAATTCGGCGGGTGAGCTCCGATCGATCCACGAACCCCTCCCGTGAGCATGCCCCCCGACGTCGCCGATGCCTTGTTGCGGATCGAGGCCCTGTCGCTGGTTCGCCGGGTCGAATGGTTTCCCGAGCTCGGGTCGACCAACGACTACGCCTTGGCGCAAGCGGCCGTGCCGGAGATCGACACGCCGCTCCTTGTGTGGGCCGATCGACAACATGCCGGACGCGGGCGGAACGGGCATGCCTGGTGGTCCGCCGGCGGGGCCCTCACGTTTTCGCTGCTGCTGTCGGGCGCGGAAGCGGGACTGCCACGCGGCGACTGGCCACGGGTCGCGCTGTTGGTCGGTTTGACGGTCGCCCAAGCCTTGGACCGCATCGCCCCCGGAGAGCGCATCGCCGTCAAATGGCCCAACGATGTCCTGTTCAACGGCAAGAAGCTCTGCGGAATCCTGATGGAGCCCGCGCCGACGCACGCCGATCGGCTGGTGATCGGCATTGGCGTGAACGTGGCGAACTCGTTCCGACAGGCCCCGCCCGAACTGCAAGCCACCGCGACCGCGTTGTGCGATGAACTCCCCCGCACGGTGGCCCCCGTCGAAGTCCTGCTGGCGATTCTGGTCGCCTGGCGCGAAACGTTACGCCGATACAACGCCGGCGCGATTCAGCTCGCCGACGAATGGCGCGCCCGCTGTCAGCTCACCGATCATCGGATCCGGCTGACGACCGGCGAAGGCGTGCTCGAAGGGCGCTGCCGCGGCATCGACTCGACCGGCGCGCTCCTGATCGAGACGCCGCGGGGCCTGGCCCGCCATGTCGCGGGGACCGTGCGACGGTTGGATGGCTGATGATGGATTCCGATGCCCGAGGAAGGGCTACCCCGGACATCGGAAACTCACTCTCCACCACGCCCGCCGGGGATTGGTCTCTCCCGATTCGCGGGGGCGCTCGGTGCCATTCCATCGATAATCGGCGCCCTCGCCCTCACGCTCGCCGGAATCGTCCCCGCCGGTTTCAGCCACGAGCCTCCGACGACTCCCGGACGGCGGCCGTCAGGACCAACTCCACGCGGTAGCCCGCCGCCGCCAGCGGCACATGGACGCAGGCCCGGCTCGGCGCATGCCCCGCGGGAACCCACGCCTCCCATTGCCGATTGAACTCGGCCAGATCTTCGGGGAACGGCAGGTAGATCAGCACTTGCAACAACCGCGTGCGATCACTCTCGACGAGCGCCAGCCGCGCGTCGACCTGCGCGAGGACCATGGCGATCTGTCCGGCGGGGGGCAAGGTCGGGTCGTCGGGAACCTCGACGAAATACGCCACCCCGCGATGCACCACCGCATCGGCCCACCGCGCCGTCACCCCCTGCCGCGTGATGTCGTCGTTCCGCGTCATCAATGGTTCCGCATCCCGGCCAAGGAGCGGTGAGACGTCAGTCCCACCGGTGATTCATCCCTAACACACCCCGCTCATGCCGGCAACACCCCTTCAAAGAACCGCACCCAGTTGCCGTGTAGGATGGCGGCGATGTCGCGCGACGCATACCCCCGCCGCGACAGCATCTCGGGGAGTCGTTGCAGATCGGCGATCGTGTTGAGGTCGGCCGGCGTCTGTTCGTAACCATAGCCCCCGTCGAGGTCGGTCCCGATCCCCACATTCCGACAGGTCCCCGCCAACTGGCAGATGTGGTCGATGTTGTCGACGACCCGCTCGAGCGTCACCTCGGGTTTCGTGACCCCGCGGACCCAGCCTTCCTGCAGCATGATCGCGTCGCACGCCATCCCCAGCACCCCGTCGCGGTCGAGCACCGCCTGAATCTGCTCGTCGGTGAATTGCCGCTGCCAGTTGGCCCACTTGCGCGAATTCTGATGACTGGCGATCACCTTGCCGTCGAACCACTTCAAGGCGTCGAGGTGCGCTTGGTCCGACAAATGGGTCAGATCGAGCACGATCCCCAGCCGCTCCATCTCCTTCAGCACCGGTTTCGCTTCGGGGAACAGCCCGACCTCGGACCGCGTGCCGCCGCCGTAGCGATTCACCCCGTAATGCGTCAGCCCGATCGCCCGGACCCCCAAGTCATACCACTCGGCGACGTTCGCGGCGTCGAGAATCGGGTCGGCGCACTCCATGCTTAAGATCGCCTGCAACGGCGACGTCGGGGCGGGGGCCTCGCAGGCTTGCACACCGGCGGCCAGTTCCCGCCGATTCCCGATGAGCTGCATCAGCCCGCGCCGCACGAGAGCCCGATAGTAGGCGTGATGCGCCATCGCCGATGCATAGCACGACTCTTTCGTGATCCGCCCGAAGTCGTGGTGGACCGCCCCTTCCAGTCGCGTGAACAGGGTGGCGACGCACATCCGGACCCCCGCCGTCCGCATCTCCGGCAGCGTGACGGTCGCCGTCTGTCGCCCCAACTCGGTCATCCCCGCTTCCGCAGCGCGCAGCTCCGCGATCGACCATTCCAGGTTGCGGTTCCAATCGAGCGCGTTGAACGCGAGATCGAGATGGGCGTCGAAGATCCACATCACGGCGGGCTTTCAGGATGGCGGGACATATGAGGCGAAGATCGTCCGTTTCGCTGAGCGTAATCGACAACGCGGGCGTGGCGATATCGTCGATAGGTCCGATCGGACGGACCGCGCGGTCATTCGCGCGGGGCGAGGTACTCGATCAGTCGATCAAGCCGCTGGATGAACGTCTTTGACGAGATCACGTCGCGGGTCGCGTCGTCTTTTCCGTGATAGCGCAAGCGACCCGTCTCGACCCACGCGCCGCGGTCGTCCTGCGTTTTGACATACCCCGCGATTTCCCGCTCGAAATCGGCCGTGATCCGCCGCGGGGCCTTCAGGTCCGCCGTCGGGGGACGCGGCCGCAGGTCGGTCTCGGCCTGAAGCGCCATGTATCGCTTCGTCAGTTCCTCGAGGTCATGCTCGACGAGAAATCCGTAATGGGTCGGCAGGTCGTTCGCTTCATAGGTGAGCTGATACTCCCGCGTCATATACAGCGGCCGGTTCGTCTGCAGTTCATAGAACCGCGCCAGGCGACCATCGGGCAGGACCGATCGCCGGAGATACTCGAGCGCTCGCGGGATCGGCTCGAGATATTTCCGCTCCCCCGTCGCGACGGCGAGGTCCATCAGCGTCCCGATCAAGGCCTGCGACTCGCTCCCCGAGACGGCGGGGGGCTCGAACTTCCGCGCCCAGACCGGTTCCATCGCGACATTGTATTGCTGCGCCCACGCCGGCTGCGGCTCGGGGAGTTGCGCCGCGAGGATGAAGTCCCCCGCGCGCCGGGCGGCTTGCCGATAACGCTCGTCGTCATAGATCGCCGCCGCAAGCCATAAGGTCTCGACCACGCGGCTGATGTTGTTGTCGTTGAAGGTGTAGTGGAACCAATAGTCGCCCCCGGGGTAGGTGCGTGACCACTCGGCGGGAAAGCGGGCCTTGAGGTCCGGGGGCTGCGTCATATCGGCCGGGGCCTCCCAAACCTGCGCCCAGGCGCCATTCGGAAACTGCGCGGCAAGGAGCGCCTCGAGCCCCGCCAGCGTCGCGGTATGGAGCGCCTCGTCCTCGAACTTGAGGGCCCGATCCAACCGCATCAGAAACCGCAGCGCCGACTGCGTCTTGTCATCATCGAGCGACGAGATATTCCGTTGCCGCTTCTTCGGGGCGGGCGGATCGACCCGATAAGCGTGCTTCGCGCGCTCCTTCGGCTCGAACTCGATGCTCGCGTTCCACCCGCCGCTGCGATACTGCCCTTTCAGCAGACACGCCGCCGCATCGCGCGCCGCCGCGAGCGCCGCGACATTCCCTGTCCGCAGATACGCCCGCAGAAAGGCTTCCCCGACGGCGGGCGTCCCCGGCGGCTGGACCCATACGGTCTCGGTCGTGGTGCGGCCTTCCCCTTCGCGCTTCGTCAGGTCCGCGCTGTAGAGGTAGACATACCCCCCATGCGAACTGACCCGCTCATGATAGAACGCGATCGCCCGCTCCATCGCCCGCCTCGCCGCATCCCTCGGCTCGTCGGCCTCCACCGCGAACCCGATCGGGATGACGAACCAGCCCCACACGACGAACCGCATGAGCCGCGACATCGATCGGCACTCCTGACTGGTTGACTCCGGTCTCATCCGCCTTGGACGGTCTGATACGCCGCGGTCGCCGCCGCCATCAGCGTTTCCTCCGAAAACTCCTCGCGACGGAATTCCCCCGTCTTGCGTCCCTCGCATAACACCATGATGCGGTCGCAGACCGTCAACAGTTCGGGAAGTTCGCTCGACGTGATGAGGATCGCGAGCCCCTGCGCGCATAGCTCCTCGATCAAGCGGTAAATCTCCGCCTTCGCCCCCACGTCGATGCCGCGCGTCGGGTCATCCAGCAAGAGGAGCGCGGGAGCCGTCCGCAGCGCGCGGGCGATCAGACACTTCTGCTGATTCCCCCCCGACAGACTCGAGATCGCCGCCTCCGACCCGGCGGTCTTGATCCGCAACCGCTCGATCGACGCCGTCGCCTGCGCTGCTTCCTTCGCCCGCTGGACGAACCCCGTGACCGCCGCCGTCCCCAAACTCGACAGCGTGATGTGCTCGCGGACGTTCATCGGCCCGATGAGCCCGTACCGCTTGCGGTCCTCGGTCACCATCGCGATCCCGGCCGCGAGCGCCTCGTTCGGATGGGCGAAACTCACCCGCCGCCCCAACAGTTCGATCTCACCCTCCGGAACTTGCGGGCTGCTCCCATACAGACACTCCAGCAGTTCGGTCCGCCCGGCCCCCATCAACCCGGCGACCCCCAACACCTCGCCCCGTCGGACCGTCAGATCAATGTCTTTCAGCCGATACCCGCGCGGATGCCCGGGCCACGGCAACGTCAAGCCGCGGACCCGCAGAATCTCGTCACCGCCCGCCCGCGCGGTGTCACGCAGCGCCGTCCCGATCTCGCGGCCGACCATCAGTCGCGTGATCTCCGCGGGATTCGTCGCGGCCCGGTCGAGGGTCCGCACCACCTCTCCGTCGCGCAGCACCGTGATCCGATCGGCGTTGCGGAAGACCTCGTCCATCTTGTGGGTGATGTAGATGATCGTCACCCCCGCGCGGCGGAGCCCGGCGATCACCCGAAACAGCCGCTCGACCTCGCTCTCCGTCAGCGCGCTCGTCGGCTCGTCCATGATCAAAATCCGCGCGTCGAGCGACAACGCCTTCGCGATCTCGACCAACTGTTGATCACCGATCCGCAGGTTCCGCACCAACTCGGCGGGATCGATCGACGACTCGAGCCGACGGAACAACTCGACCGCCTCGGCGTGCATCCGCGCTTCGTCGAGCCATAACCCGCCGCGCAACCGCTCGCGGCCGAGAAAGAGATTCGCCGCGACCGTCAGTTCCCCCACCAGGTTGAGTTCCTGATGGATGATGGCGATGCCGCGCGCTTCGGCGTCACGGGGGTTCTGGAAGCGGGCCGGCTGCCCCTCGACGGTGATCGTCCCGTCGTAGTCGGAGATCACCCCCGACAGGATTTTCATCAGGGTGCTTTTCCCCGCCCCGTTCTCGCCGCACAACGCGAGGAACTCTCCCCGGCGGACGGTGAACGAGACGTCGCGGAGCGCCGTCACCGCCTGAAACCGCTTGGTGACGCGCTGAAACTCGATGCAGGGGGCGAAATCCACGGCGGCGTATCCGGGATGCGAGGCGGGTCCAAGAACACGCCGTCAGCATAGCCGCGCCGCCCGACTCCCAGCGACCGAAGGGATCAGCTCATGTTGTCAAGCAGGTCGCGAAACATGGGTGCCACGGCTGAGCGGGCATTGGGATCGACACATCATGGTCCCCACCCATCATCAGATTCATACATGAGGGCGATGGCCCCGTAAGGGCGGCAGAGTGTGGCCCCACGCGTCAGCGTGGGGTCGAAGAAGTCACTCAGCCAAAGCCCCGAAGGGGCGACACTTTTCGACCAACAAGTGCCGCACCTTCGGGGCTGGCGCGGCCAAATCATCGACCTGGTGGGTGGCCCCGGTTGCCTGTCTTCAGGCTACCGGGGTCGCGTCAGCGACAAACATCATGTGATCGACCCGCAACCGTCTCTGGGGATCGTGCCCATGATGTTTGTGGCTTCGCCACCCAGGTAGACCTAGGGTCAACCTGGGCCACCCGCGTGCCGCCGAGCGGACCCGGCCAGACGCGGACTCGTGCTCGCTCTAGCGACCGCCCGGCAGAGGGAGGCGGAAGCCGGGTTTCTGCGGCAGGGGCTCGACCGGGCGATTGCCGCCGGCGGGGGCTTCGCCATTCACGGGAACGACTTCCGGAGCCTGAATCCGCTTCCAGCCGCTCAGCTTCGGCTTGAAGGGATCGGGATCCTTAAAAATCGACAGGGCCTGCGCGATCGCGTTCCGGGTCGGATTCACTTTGACGTTCTTGAAGACGTACTGCGTGAGGACGGTCCCGGCGGGATCGATCAATTTCACCGCCAGGGGGATGAACGTCGTCTTATCGAGATAGATCTTCGCGCTTTTGTAGTTCTGTGAGTCGAGCTCCGTGCGCGGGATGGCAAGGATGACATAGTATTTCTCGTGCTCTTCCATGAGCTTGAGGGCGAATCGCCGCTGCGCTTCGGACGCCTTCATCCCGAACAGGAACGGCAACGGGCTGTTGATGATGTTCTGCCCGCGCATCTCCTGCGGGATCGGATAGACCTCGAACTGTTTTTCCTTCGGATTCAAGATCAGGATTTCCGCGCCGGTGCAGATCCAGCCTTGATCGCTCCCCGTGGCGAGTTCGTACGGTTGCTGGGTCCCCGGATCGATGATCTCCGATTTCTGGCCGGGCTCGAGGGCGATCGCCTGCAGATCGAAGCGACCCTTGTCGGGAGCCTCGTAATAGAAGAGCCCTTTGGACCGCTTCTCGACCGAAAAGACCTGATTGAGTTCGGTCCGTACATGCTCCCCTTGGAGCACCTGAATCTTGGCCGATTCGACCTCCCACTTCTTCAGGATCGCGAGGAGCTTCGGATCGGGGGCTTCCACCCGCAGCGGTTGGCCCTGCGGCCGGGGATTCGCCTGCCCCGTCCCTTGCGGCGCGGCGGGAGTCGCGGGATTGGCCGGTCCACTCGTGGGGCGAATGACGGGCGGAGCCGACACCGTCTTCACGGGGGTTTTGCCCTTGGTCCCTGGGACCGCGGGGCCTTGAACAAGGGGGCCTTGCGTCCATCCGAGGGCCGCCGTCCCAAGCGCGAGACACAGACCCGTCAGCCGCATCCACGGCCGCGTATTGCATGGTGACATAGAGCCGATCTTCCTGAGCGGCAAGGAGTTCCACGCGCCCACGCCGCGCCCGCGGCGGCCTGAGCGGTCGATCATCCGGGCCGGAGTGTAGTGGGGGAGTCCATTCGGGCCTAGACCGATTTGCGGAACGTGAAACGGCTCGTTTCCCGGGCGAGAGAGTCCGCGGTCCGTAGCCAGTAGTCATAGGGGCCGAAACCTGATCTCCCGACCACACACCCCTACACCACGGACCATGCCCGATTGCCATTGTCCAAGCCACAGACCAAACTACGCGGCGTCTTGTGCCACGCACGGTGCTCTGTACCGGCGCGAAAGGGCCTCGCGCGCTCCGTGGAGGATTGATCATGCCCGTCGTGCAGGCGACTCGTCGTCATCAAATTTACTTGGTCGAACGGTGGGGCGACACGCTCGTCGTCGGGCCGCGCGGCGACGCCGCCGGGTTCAGCCTGCAGGTCGTCAACCAGGAAATGGCGACGGTCCTGGGGGTCATCGAGGCCTCCGATACCAAGCATCTCGTGATCGACCTCAGCCGGGCGAATTATTTCGGCTCGGTGGTGCTCGGCGCGCTGATTCAAATGGGGAACGCGGTCCGGCAGCGCGGCGGCCGCGTCGCGATGTGTGGCGCTTCGAGCGACATGCAGGACGTCCTGCGGCTGATGAAGCTCGACCAGATGTGGGAGCCCTATCGCGATCTGCGGGCCGCCCTCGGAAAAGTCGCCAAGATTCCGGTTCGCGAACAACTCTGGGGACAACGCAAGTTGCTCGGCAGCCTCGCGTTGATCTTGGCCGCGATCGGAGGGTATCTGCTCCTTCCGACCCCGAAATACGCCAAGGACGAATACGCCGTCGTGAAGGCCTTATGGACCGAGGTGCTGGACCGTCGAGCGATGGCGGGCGAGGACGAATGGGAGCGGTTGGCCAAAAAGTGTCGGAACCGCGTCGAACCGATCGTCAAGCGGTTGGACGCATACAATCGTCGTCGCGGCAGCAAGGGCGCCGAGCCGTTCGTGATTTACGCCGCGCGTGACCATTTGCTGCCGGCGCTGAACCGCGGCATTCCGACGAGCGAATGGGACTATCACCGAGAGTTGGGGCTCTACTTTCTCCGCTGCGCCGAGGCGGCCTTGGAGAATCGGCCGATCCCTTATTCCTATGACATGCTGACCAAGGGCCCGAATCCCGCCGCGGACGGGGGATCCCACTTGTCCGGCCCCGCGACGGGAGCCCCGATGCCCCCACCGGGCCAAGCCGCTCCGAACCCTCCCACACCTCCGGCGACCGCGCCCCCCGCCGCGACGACTCCGCCGGTCCAACCCACGTCGACCCCTTAAGCGTGGGCCCTATCGCGATCCCGTGTCCATGCATCAGCCACCCGCAACCTCCCGTCAAGGACTCGAACCATGCGTCACTCTCTCAGGCTGCCGCTGCTTGTGACGTTGCTGTTGACGGTCACCCTCGCGGCCCCCGTCGCCGCGCAGGATCGCGAGACCAAAGTCCGCAACGATCGCCTGCTCCTCGATACGGCCACCCCCTGGATCTACACCGACCTCCCCCGCGCCCGTCGCGAGGCGGCCCGGCGGAAGCTTCCGATCCTCGTCGTCCTGCGGTGCATCCCCTGCGAGGCCTGCCACGAATTCGACGAACAGGTCGTCGAACGCGATCCCGAGATTCGCGAACTCCTCGACCGCTTCGTCTGCGTCCGCATCCCGCAAACCAACGGCATCGACTTGAGTCTCTTTCAGTACGACTACGACATGTCGTTCGCGGTCATGTATCTCCATCACGACGGGACGCTCCTCGGCCGGTTCGGCACCCGCACCGGCCGCGACAACGAAGCCCGGGACATGCAGCTCGGCGGGTTTCGCGAGTCGATGACCAAAGTG
>CAYRVS010000036.1:0-27413 GCA_964427725.1 uncultured Planctomycetaceae bacterium
CGCGGCCGCGGATCGTCCCCGTCGCCTGGTCCAGCCGGTTGTCGACGAAGTCCATATGCCCAACGTGCGGATAGCCGCCGGCTTCGTCGGCGAGAGCGAGATAGACCGGGTTGCGATGCTCCCGCGAGCTTTTGCGGGCCCCGGACTGCGCCAGGCGGACATAGCGGAGAAATGCCTGCTCGTCGGCGTCGAACATGCAATGAATCGGGTTGAGGGAGACGATCGTGGTCAACAGGGTCGACTGCGCCGATCCGCCGCTGATCAGGTTCCCTTCGGTGACATACCGGCGACTGACGCGGCCCGAGACCGGCGCGCGGACCTCGGTGTAACTGAGAGTCAACCGCGCGATTTCCAATTGCGCCTCGGCGGTGTCGCGGCTTGCGTTGGCGGTCACGGTGTCGGCCTTCGCCGCCGTTTGGGCCGCTTCGGCCGCCGCGACCGCCGCCATCGCCTGCAACAATTCCGCTTCGCGGGTATCGAGATCTTCCTGCGGGGCGGCGTTCTTGGCGACCAGCGCCCGCCAACGTTCCACGGTCTTCAAAGCCAAATCGGCCCGGGCTTGTGCCGACTCGACTTCGGCTCCCGCTTGGACGGCGGCGGCTTCACTTTGCGCGATGCGGGCCGTCGCCTGCGCGACATCCGCCGCGGCGCGGTTCACATCGGCGACGAACGGCCGCGGATCGATCACCGCCAGCAAATCCCCCGCCTGGACGACCTGGCCCTCCGAAAAATGGGTCGACGCCAGATAGCCGCTCACCCGCGCGCGGACTTCGACGAACTCCACCGGTTCCAACCGACCGACGTACGAGTCCCATTCGACGATCGGCATCACGATCGGCGTCGCCGTCACCACCGCCGCCGGGGGGAGTTCCCGTCGTTCTGCGGGTTGGGCGCAGCCCACGCCCAGCATCAAACCCACGGCCCACCACCATCTGCTCGCCCCGAACATGCCCACTCCCCGCCAGGAGACCCCACGCGACATCGTGACCCAACCCACGGGCGACATCGTGACATAACGCCGAGTTGCCGTCGACCACGTCACCTACCAACACGCCCGTACATTCTTTCTCCCGGCACCATTTCGACGAGGCCCCCGCGGTCGAGACCGATCACCCTGGTCGATCACCACCGCTGGACAAGTCGGCAGTAGCAAGCGGACTCCCGCGCGATCATGCTGAGCGGACATCCGCTTTCTGTCGAGAGTCCCGTTCCGCCGTGATCACCGTCCCCCCCGCCAGCGCGCTCATCGTCGGTTGCGGCTATCTCGGTCGCCGGGTTGCTCGATTGTGGCAAGCCGCCGGGACGACGATCCACGCCCTCACGCGATCACCGGTACGGGCCACGGAGTTCGCGGCCCTCGGCTGGCGGCCGATTATCGGGGACCTCTGCGACCCGGATTCCCTCGCGGCCTTGCCCGCCGTGGACGTGACGCTCTCCGCCGTGGGGTACGACCGCTCATCGGGAAAGTCGCAGCAGGCGGTCTATGTCGACGGCTTGCGATCCTTGCTCGAGGTTGTCCGCGATCGTTCGCCGCAGTTCCTGTATGTCTCCAGCAGCAGCGTCTACGGTCAGCAGGCGGGCGAGTGGGTCGACGAAACGTCGTCCTGCGTCCCCGCGCAACCCGGTGGCCGATGTTGTCTCGCCGCCGAAGACCTCGTGCGTGAGGTCTATGGATCCCCGGGACTGCGCGGTCACGTCCTCAGGCTCAGCGGCATCTATGGCCCGGATCGACTCCTCTCCCGCATCGAAGGGTTGAAGCGTCAGGAACCGCTGGCGGGATCCCCCGACGCATGGCTGAACCTCATTCATGTCGACGACGCGGCGGCTGCCGTGGTGGCGTGCCAAACGCGGGGCAGGGCGGGGGAATGCTATCTCGTCAGCGACGACGAACCCATTCGTCGGGGGGCTTACTACGCCCACCTCGCCGAATTGCTGGGAACGCCCGCGCCGGTCTTTGATGAGCAGACCCCCGCCAAACGCGGCGCCGGCGGGCTCAACAAACGCTGCCGCAACGACAAACTCAAGCGGGATTTGGCGGTCACCCTGCGGTATCCGAATTACCGCGACGGTCTGCGGCAAGCCTTGACGGTTCGATGAGCGAAGCGACGCTTATGTGATGTCCCGATGCCGGCGATCCGGCGATTACGCTACGCCGCGCGCCGATCGGGCCGTGCCCACTCGGCCATAGCCTCCGCGACCGCCGCCGGGGTCACGTTGAGACACCGCGCGGCTTCCTCCACGCTGAAGCCCGCTTCGTGCATCGCGAAGCACCGCTGCTGCTCGCCCCGAGTGAGCGCGCGATCGACCGGCGAATCGATCCGGGACTCGGCGAGGATCGCCTCCAACCGGGCGATCTCCTGATCGGCCTCGACGATCAACTGGTCAAGGACCGTCAACCGATTCTCGATCCGCGCTTCGACGGATCGGCCGTAATCATGCAGCCGCACCTCCAGCGCTTCGATCAAACCTTGGGGCGACTCGGCGTGCTTGACCCGTTCGTGACGGACTTCCGTCAGCGGATCGCGCCGACGCAGCGCCGCGGCCCGCCGCGACCCGCCCAACAGCATCAGACCCACCCCGGCCCCCGCCGCGGCAAGAGCGAGCATGTCGCCGAGATCCATCGTCGTTCATCCCTGAAACGCCGAACCGGCCGCTCCTGGGCCGATCCTCAGGGAAAGTCTTAGCGAAATCATGGGAATCGGGGAAGCCCGACCCCACCACCGCGGAGCGCGTTCCCCAAAGAGCGGCGCGGCGTCAGCCCGCCGTGCGAAGGGAGAAAGGACGTTGAAGGTTAAGACCATCGCATCGGAACGACGTTGGACAAACTCCCGGCTCTCAACTCTAAACTTTCAACTCTCAACACGCCGCTTGCGTTGCACGGCGGGCTCACGCCGCGCCGCTCTTGGGCGGCGCCGATCCATCAATCGTGATCGTGCCGATGGTCATGAGCATGGTCATGGGAATGATCGTGGTCATGGGAATGATCGTGGTCATGGGAATGATCGTGGTCATGGGAATGATCGTGCGAGTGGTCGTGATCATGCTCGCAGTCATGATCGTGGTCGTGCTCGTGCGGCTCATCACCACCGTCGTCCTCGTCGGATTCCTCCAACTCGTCGATGTCGACGTCGTCCAACAGCAGGAACGCCGCCTCCGCCGCGAGGTAGACTTCCCGTAGCGGCACATCGTACGCCTCGGCGACGCGGGCGCAGGCTTCGTATTCCGGCGTGAAGCTTGCCGGTTCCCCTTGCCGCCAGGCGACTTTCCCTTTGATCGGGCCCCAATCGGTGTCGACGGTGTAACCGGCCCGGCGACGCAGCGTCCGCCGAATCGTTTGCCGTCGAATCCCCAGCGTCCCCGTCTCTTGGAAGAGGATCGATTCGAGCTCGTCGGCGTCGCTCGGCTCGCAGAGCACGCTCAGCAGCACCCCGGGCCGATCCTTCTTCATCTGGATCGCCGTGGTATAGACGTCGAGGGCCCCCTCCGTCATCAGCTTCCGGCGCGTGTACCCGAGAATTTCGGGCGAGACGTCGTCGAGATTGGTCTCCAGCAAGACCACTTCGTCCCCATGCGGATCGGAATCCGACTCGCCGACGACGATCCGCAGGATGTTCGCCCGCTCCGGAAAGTCCTTGGTCCCCGCGCCGCAACCGATCGCCTGAACCGCCATCGGGGGCCACCCGGGACTGAACCGATCGACGACCGAACGGACGATCGCCGCCCCGGTGGGCGTGGTCAGCTCCGTGGCGATCGGAACGTCGGCGAGGGGGATCCCCGCGAGGAGTTCGGCGGTGCCGGGGGTTGGCACCGGGCATTCGCCATGGGCGATCTTCACAGTGCCGCGACCTGTGGGAAGCGGACTGCAGACGATTTCGTCGGCCCCCAGAATATCGAATCCGACCGCGGCGCAGACGATGTCGACGATCGAGTCGATCGCCCCGACTTCGTGAAAATGGATCTTGTCGATCGTCGTGCCGTGGACCTTGGCTTCCGCCGCCGCGATCTGCCGGAACATTTCCAGGGCCAAGTCGCGCTGGGCGGGGGTCAGCAGGGTCGACCGATCGAGGATGCGGATGATGTCGCTGAGGTGCCGATGGGCGTGCTGTTCGGGATGTTCGACCCGGAAATGGACCGCCCGGAACCCGCCGCGCATCACCTCGGTGACGTTCAGAAAGACGCCCGGGAGCCCCAACGACGCAACGACCTTTTGCAGCGTGTCGAGTTCGACACCGAGGTCGAGCAGCGCGGCGACGGTCATGTCGCCGCTGATGCCGCTGGCACAATCGAGATAAACGGTTCGCACGGTGGTGGCTCAATGAAGAGAGAGGGCGGTCGGTCCTCGGCAAGTGGGCGTAGTCTACCCCTGCGGTGACCGATCCACCATCGGGCCCGCGAATCGTGAAGGTTCGCCGACGGTCCCGATCATCAACCCCCCCGATCATCAACCCCACCGATCATCAACCCCACCGACCGGTCGCACCGATTTTAGCGGCCGCGCGGATTGCAGCGGTTGCAGTGGTCTTCGATCTTTTCCCCAAGAGATCGCTTGCGCCGCCGCACCTGTGACGATTGTGGCTCGTGCGCCGGGGCCGACGTTTCCGTTCGCCGTTCCCCCGCGGCCCGACCGATCAACCGACAGGAGCGTACCTGGTTCTCGGGAACGCGCGGGCCGACCAAGCTCGGTCGACTCGCCGCGGATTTCGTGAGTTTCGGCAACTTTTTGTTGCGGTCATAGGGCTTGGCTCCATAGACTACTACAAGACCTCACTACGATTTCGCCTGACACGGCGTGATCCTGGGGGGCCCCTTCCGGCATCACACACGCGGGCTCGTCACCGCGACGCGGGTTACGAACGAAAGGTCTCACCGATGGTCCGCCGCACTCTCGCGGTCCTTGGCACGCTCGCCCTTGTGGTCGGCGGCCTGTTGCTGATCCCCGGTTCGAGCGATGTGGCGGCAGCCGGCAAGAAGCCGGTCAAGAAGCCCCTCGCCAAATTCCCGCACGATCCCGAAGCGGCCGAAGTCGACCTCTTCGAGGGGATGGAAGCCGGTCAGTTGGCCGTACAACTGATCCATCAAAACTCGATGGTGGGCAACGTCCTCATTCAAAACTTGACCGATAAGCCCTTGAACGTCAAGTTGCCACAGGCGGCCGTCGGCGTCCCGAAACATCTCGCCCAGTTTGGTGGTGGTGGGGGCTTTGGCGGCGGAGGGCTGGGGGGCGGGGGTCTCGGTGGTGGCGGTCTCGGTGGCGGCGGCTTGGGCGGCGGTGGAGGCTTTATGGGAGGCGGAGCCGGCGGCTTCGGCAGCATTCCCCCGGAAGCGATCGCCACGGTTCCCTTCCACTCGGTCTGTCTCGAGCACGGCAAACCGGAACCGACCGTCAAAAGCAACTACACCCTGGTCCCCGTGACCCGCTTCTCCGACGACCCCGCCTTGCGTGAGCTCTTGGAGATGGTCGGCACCGGTCGCGTCGACCCGCAAGCCGCCCAGGCCGCGGCGTGGCATCTCACCGACAACCTCTCCTTCGAGCAGCTCGCCGCCAAGTCGGTGACCAGCCTCGCCGGGACACCGCCGACGCCGTACTTCACACGCCAGCAACTGCTGGGGGCGTCGAGCCTACTGCATGCCGCTCAGCGGCGCGCCGAGGATGAAGGCCCCACGCCCGTGGAACCTTCGCCGCGCGGTGAGGATGTCCGCGCCGAACGGACGACCGCCAGCCCGCGCTGACAGCGGTGTCGTGAATCAAGAACGACCAACATACGGGACCGACGATCTTCATGGGTCGTCGGTCCCGTGGTTTTAGCGTGGGAGCGGATCGCGCTCCCCTGCGGGTCGCGGCTAAACGGTCTCGGGTGATGACGACGCATCGCGCGGCGCGAACAGCGGGTTCCGCCATAGTCCCATACGGTGGAACCAGAATTGCCACAAGACCTGCACCGTCCGCAGACCGTACGTCAGGCTGCGGCGGAAGTTGATGCTCGACGCCTCGTCGAAGTAGCGCACCGGGACCGGGATGTCCCCCACCTTAAACCCGGCGTGGACCGCCTGCGCCAGAAACTGACTGTCGAAGACGAAGTCGTTCGAGTTTCGCTCGTAGGGAAGCTGTTCGAGCACCGAGCGATGATAGGCGCGAAAACCGCTGTGGAAGTCTCCCAGATTCTGGCCCAATGCGACGTTCTCGAGGAACGTCAGACAGCGATTCGCCAGGTACTTGTACTTGGGCATTCCGCCCGACAGGGCTTCCGCCCGCGTCCGAATCCGTGAACCCAGCACGACATCGCAGATCCCCAGTCGAATCACTTCGATCGCGACGGGAATCAACCGACTGTCGTACTGATAGTCGGGATGGATCATCACGATGTAGTCGGCTCCGGACTCGAGCGCGAGCCGATAGCACGTCTTCTGATTCCCGCCGTAGCCGAGGTTCCGTTCGTGCCGGACGACGGTGAGCCCCAACCGCCGGGCGACCTCGACGGTATCGTCCGGGCTGCAATCATCGACGACGATCACCTCGTCGACGGTGCCGGGCGGAATGTCGTTCACCGTCCGTTCGATCGTCCGGGCCGCCTTGTAGGCGGGCATCACCGCGACCGTTTTTCCGGGCCGCGGCCGCGTCTCGGCCTTCGCCTTGGCTTCCACCAGTTCCAGCGTCGCCACAACGTCCGTCCATCGCATGCGAAAAGGGAACCCGCGGTTTACGACGGCGGGAGTTCGGCGGGCATCACGGGGAGTTCCTTGAGTCGGCCGACCGACGTCTCGAAGAACTTGCGGACCCGCGACGCCGCGGCGGGATCGCCGTCCGCCCGCAGATCATCGACGTTCGCGGCGCACCGGCGACACCCCACCACGTCGAGGTGGAACCGCAGGTATTCCCGGAATTCACCATGAATGCCGTCCGCGACATACGCCCGCCAGGTCTCGCGCGTGGGGCAGGAAAGCTGCCGGCGACGCCAGATTTCGCCGACGCCCGGCGCGGCGTCTTCGAGATTCCGCACCACGCCCGACACCCGTCGCCGCAGCGGCTCCGAAGACCGCAGCGCCTGCTCGAGCGCCACGGAACGCGGCACCGCCAGCGTCTCGGCGACATACGCCGCCAATTCGGCATCGGTGAAGTCGAGTTCGGCGGTGGAAATCGGAAAGTCTTCCCGGTCATGACGCTCGGCGGTCCCGTCCGCGACTACCCGCCATGGACATCGCGCACGTCGTGAACGTAAAGTCTCATGATCCCCGGCGGCCCAAGTCAACCATCGGCACCAGGACGACGCCAAGAATCCTTGTTCGATCTTGAGCAGGCCCCATCCATGCCCCGCCGTCGACCGCACCCTGCTCCGTATGTCTCACACGATCGCGAAGCCGCCGGGCTGATCGAGCGTTGTCGCTGGTTCGCCTCGCTGACGACGCAGGAACGCTTCGACTGGCTCGCCGGCCTGCAGGAACTGGCCTGCCAAACCAACGGCGGGCGTCTGCCAAGGAAACCCGATGCAACGCCCATTCCTGGACGTCGTGAGGTCCTTGAACTCCCGGAAGGTCAAATACGTCGTGATCGGGGGTAATGCCGCGATCGCTCATGGCGTGGCCCGCGGCACCTTCGATCTTGATTTGCTGATTGAACCAACCGTGGAGAACGCATCCGCCTTGCTCGAGGCCTTTGTGGCCGCAAGGCTTGGGACGGCGCTCCTGACCACGCCGGAACGGGTCTTGTCGATGGAGATCACCGTCTTCAACGACCGTCTGCCGATCGATGTCCAGACACGAACGCCAGGTGTGAGGTTTGCTACGGCTTGGAAAAATCGCGACCTGCGGGAAATCTCGGGCGTGCAGGTCCCGTTTTTATCCCGCAAGGATTTGATTCGCTCGAAGCGCGCCGCCGGGCGCCCCGTGGATATGCAGGACGTCGAAATGTTGATCGCACTCGGGCGACGTCCTCGATAACCCCAAGAAGCCGAGGGGTTCCATCCCCTCGGTCCGATTCACAAATTTTTCACACCACCACCACCCCCAACACCACCGCAGCCTGACCCACCGTCACCTCCCGCGACCCGGTTCCCGGAGTTCCCGCGACCAACTGGTCCGCCAGCGTCTCCCCCTGAATGTACGCCCCGAACTCGGCGAGCATCGCCGCCACCTCGGCATCGTCGGTTAAGTAGGTGATCCGAATCCGCTGCTCGATCTCCAGGTCGGCGTCTTTTCGCAGCTGCTGCACATGCCGCACGAAATCGCGCGACATCCCTTCGCGGATCAACGCCGGCGTCAACGCGGTGTTCAAGGCGATCGCAATCAAGTTTCCGGAGCAACTGCTCCAACCCGATGCATTCACAACTGACTCATCGACATCGTCGGGAACCATGTCGATCTGCTGTCCGTCGATCACCACAGACAAACTGCGTGTTTCATTCAGCGTCGCGTATGATTCAGGGTCGAGCGCAGAGATGAATTCACGAATTTTTGGCAAGAACTTTCCGTATCGCTTGCCAAGTGATGCCAGATTAGCACGATACACATATGTGACGAGATCACCGAGTGACTCAAGCAATGTCACCTTCTTGACGTTGAGTTCATCCTGAATGATCTCTTGAAGGTTGGAAAGTTGACCTCGCATAACCGGAGACCGACTGGCAATACGAATTTCATCTAGCGGCTGTCGCACGCGAAGATTTGCCGTTTCCCTGAGACGGTGTCCCATTTGCACGACTTCCTGCACGGCTTTCATTGGCCCCATAAGCCACTCTGCAGCGTAACCCTCATCGAAACAAGGGTACTCACACAGATGAACGGATTCAGGGTGGTTCTTGGAGATACTCGTAACCAGGTTCCGGTACATCCGCTCGGCGAGAAATGGCACCATGGGTGCGAGGAGCTTCGTAAGGGTAGTTAGGACGAGGTACAACGTCTGATAGGCTGCAAGCTTATCGAAGTCTTTCATGCCGGCGCTGCTGCTGCGCCAGAAGCGCCGGCGATTCCGGCGAATATACCAATTCGAGAGGTCATCAATGAAAGTCGCCGCCTCCGCGCATGCGCTTGGCGTGTCAAAATGTTCGATCGACTTTCTCATCTTCTCGATGAGGTACTGCAAGTTGGTCAGAATCCACTGGTCGATCTGCGGCCGCTGGGCGAACGGCACCTCCGGCTGGGTCGGATCGAACCCATCCAATCGGGCGTAATTCACGAAGAACGAGTAGGAGTTCCACAGCGGCAGCAGCACCTGCCGGCGGACTTCGTCGGCGGGACCACTCTCGACTTTGCAGGTGGGGACGCCGTCGATCGTCGTCGCGCGCGGACCGTCGACCGTCTCCAGCGTGACCGGTTGATCCTTATGTCGCGTGCCGAACCGCAGGTCTTGCGCGGGGTTCTGCTGGAGATACATCCAGCGCATCGTGTCGACGCCGAGCTGTTCCGCCGCCTCCTCGAACCAGATCGCGGTGCCGTCCGATTTGTGCATCGGCTTGCCCGCCTCGTTCATCACCAGCCGATGCCCAAGCAACGTCTTGAAGGGTTTCTTGTCCGCGGCGGTCGGCTGCTTCCATTGCATCATTGTGGAGAGCGCGAGCAGCGAATAGAACCAGTTTCGGAACTGGCCGGGGAAGCACTCCGTCACCAGATCGGCGGGGAACCACTTCCGCCAGTAGTCCTGATCGGTGTTGAACCCCAACGTCGAGAACGGCACGATCCCCGCGTCGAGCCAGGGATTGCCGACGTCGGGAATCCGCGACATCAGATTGCCGGTTTTTGGGTTCCGTAGCTTGACGGCATCGATCCACGGTTTGTGCGGGGTATGACCCTCAAACGCCTCCCAGCCTTCACCACCGCGCTGGTCATAAGCCTCCTTCAGTTCCTTAAGGCTGCCGAAGACTTCGAAGTGCGAAAGATCACCGGGATCGATCCAGATCGGCAGCGCCAGACCCCAGAAGCGTTTCTTGGAGATCATCCAGTCGCGCATGTTCGTCAGCCATTCGGCCTCGCGCTCTTTCCCCTGAATGCTGTCGGGGAGCCAAACGATCTCCCGCACGACGTCAATGATCTCCTGCCGCCAGTCCATCTTGATGAACCACTCATCGACCAGGCGGAAGACGAGCTCGTCGCCGGTGCGCCAGCAGAACGGGTAGATATGGGGATACTTCTCGACGTAGACCAGCAGCCCCTTCTTTTTCAGTTCCTCGATGACCAGATCCACGGTCTCGTCCGCCGTCGCCGACTTCCCGGTGAAGGGGCCGAAACCCGCCATGAAAGTACCGTCTTCATTGAGCGGGGCGATGGTGGCAAGGCGGTATTGAGACCCGATGGCATGATCCACGTCACCGCAACCGGGCGCACTATGGACAATTCCGGTCCCTTCGCCAGCAACTACGTTCGGACTCCCCTTGAAATCACGACCACCATCGATAATCCGATGAGACTCTGCGGATGACTTAGGCCGCCTCATCCATTCTGCGGTATTTGTGTAAAGCTGCTTGATGATCTTCTCAAAATAGATCATCCACAGGCCATCACAAGAAATCGTTCCGTCGCCTTCAACAGTCGGGACTGCCAATCGGAGCGTTTCTCCGAATTCGCTGTCGAAGTTGATCTTGCGATCATCGGGATGAATCGCCCGCAAGCACTTCAGAATGTCGATAAGCGTCTGGAACTGCTTCCAGATAATCGCATCCGTGCGGCACCTCACGGCGAGCATCATGTCCTCTTCAGACTCGATTTTTCCGAGCGTAGCTTGATAGCTAGCGGTCAGATCGACTGTGTAGTCGTAGCATGCCATGTACAAGGCCTCGATGAGCATGCCGACAGTTGATCCATGAACTGCGCGGGCCAGTCCCTCTCGCCGGATGAGTTCTTCAGCATAGTATAGGTCCGAAACTGACGGATGTTCGGCTTGACTTTGCGCGGGCAGATCATCGAACGGCCCGCGGTAGCGCCAGCCGATCAGGTCCGCCCCTTTGACGACGTCGAGGGTCTCGTAGCCTCCCTGTTCCTTGAAGATCTGCGCCAGCGTCTTGAGCTTGGGCACTCCCTCCGGCCACATCCATTCGGGCCGCCCGAAGCCTTCCTTGAACTCCTTCGCCAGCCGTTGGAACTCGAGGTTCTCCTTGGCGAAATAGTAAATCGCCCCATCCCGCTTCGCTTGGAGCTTGACGTAATCGAGGTCGGGATTGACCATCGCCGCGACGTTGCTCGTCAACGTCCAAGGCGTCGTCGTCCAGACCAGCAGATATTCTTTCGTCGGCGACGTGAAGAATAACGGATCGGATTTTGACCCATCGAAGCCGAGGGGTTCCATCCCCTCGGTCCCTTTTGCACCACGCAAAATCGGCAACCGCACGAAGAGCGCACGATGGACCGTCAGCTTCCGCCCATCCGCGACCTCCATCTGCGAGTACGCGCTCCCGCCGCGCCCCGACCACGGCATCACGTCATGCCCGCGATAGACCTTCCCCCGCTCGAAACACGTCTTCAGGAACGTCCAAATCGTCTCGTTGTTCTCGGTGCTGAAGGTGAAGTAACTCCCCCCCCATTCCGGATTGCCGAGGCGCTCGACAATCTGCTCGGCGGGGCCCCGAATCGTCTCGGTCGGTTTCTTCGGCGGCGTGAAGTCGACCGGTTGATCGGTTCCGATCGCCGCCGCGAGCCGTCGCAGCGTCGCCGGGTCGTCCCACTCCATCCAATACCCGAGGCGGACCGATTGCTCGGTCTGAATCGCGGCGTATTTCAGGACGCGCTTCTTGCATTCCCAGACGAACTTGTCGACCCCGTACGCTTCGATCGCGCTCTTTGCCCCCAGCCCCAACTGCTTTTCGACTTCGACTTCGACCCACAGACCCTGGCAGTCGAACCCGTTCTGATAGCGCAGCGCCCGGCCGTTCATCGCCCAATAACGCTGGAAGGTGTCTTTGTAGGTGCGGCCCCAGGCGTGATGGACGCCCATCGGGTTGTTCGCGGTCATCGGACCGTCGATGAAGCTCCACGGAGCCCCTTCGGCATTCTGGTCGCGCAGCCGCCGAAAGATGTCGCGGTCCTTCCAGAACCGCAGCATCGCATGTTCCCCACGGACAAACTCGGCGTCGCCCACCTTCTCGAACATGAACCCATCCACCTTCCGCGTCATGGCCTAATTCGATCGGTCCCGCTGGTCCGCCCGATCGGCCCCGCCGAACGCAAGTCGTGTTCCATCATTCGCTTCCGATCGATGTCATCGACCGTCAAGCGGGCCGTATTCTAGGGGGTGACCGAGGGGCTGCCAACACCGTCGGCATGTTCGCGAAAAGAGCGGCGCGGCGTGAGCCCGCCGTGTCTTCCCATAGATCCGCCGAGGGTGATGTCCCACGCCCGACCGTTCAACTCCGACAGATCCCTCCCCCCGCCTGATGGGGTGACACAAACGTTCGGGGTCTGTCACAAGATCAACCCAGCCGTCCGGCACCCCCCAAGACCAGACACGGCGAGCTGACGCTGCGCCACTCTTTGGCTGAATCATCGCCGCGCCGCTCTTGGTGCGTCTCGCTGCTCCGCTGGCAACCAGCCGGACCATCACCTACGCTAACGGCACGACCTTGCTGCCGGCGGGGTCGCTCCTCGGGAGTGCCGTGTTGCCCACCGGATTGCTGGCGTTCGGGTTTGCCGCCCCTTGGTTGTTGTGGGGGCTCCTCTTCGCCGCCGCGCCGGTCCTCATTCACCTCCTCTACCAGCGGCGGTATCGCGAAACCCCCTGGGCCGCGATGCAATTCCTGATGGCGGCAGCGAAACGGCAATCGCGGTGGTCGCGGCTCGACCATTGGCTGTTGCTGCTGGTCCGCACGCTGATTCCCCTCGCCGCGGCGCTCGCGGTGGCGGGACCGATCTGGGATTTGCTCGCCGGGGGAGCCGGCCCGGCACCGATGCATCGCGTCCTCATCCTCGATGTCAGCCTGAGCACGCAGGTTGTCGAAGAGGGCCGCTCGCGGGCCGCGCGGCTGCGGGAAGCCGCGCTTGAGTTGGTCCGCGAAGGACGTCCCGGCGACACTTGGCAGTTGTTCGTCCTCGGGGGACCGCGGCCACGGGGGATCATCGCCGAGCCGACGTTCCTCCCCGAGACGGTCGTCGAGGAGCTGCGGCAACTCGCTCCCACGTTCGGTCGCGGTTCCTTGGTTGATGGGTTGCGGTCGATTGTCGAGGCCCTGCAAGGGGCTCCTCCGGGGCCCCGAACGGTCTATCTCCTGACCGATGGCCAGCGTTCGCAATGGCATCCCGAGAATGAGGCCGATCGGTCAGAACTGGCGTCGCTGCTCGCGACGCTCGATGAACGGGCCCGCGTGGTCTGGCTCGATGGTTCAAGGCAAGCGGTCGGGAACGTCGCCGTCACAAACCTCATATTGTCCGAGCCCTATGTGATGTTGGGGCAACCGTTGAGGTTGATCGCCACGCTGCGACGGTTCGGCGAGGCGACCTATCCGCCGACATTGACGTGGCGCATTGATGGTCGCGTCGTCGCCAACATGCCGATCCCCGCATCAGCGGAGCCGGAACTGACGGTCGAGCTGCGGTACACGCCGTCGTCGCCGGGCGAACTGCGGGCTTCGGCGGTCTTGCCGAACGATGCGCTCGCCGCCGACAACGAGCGCCATGCCGTCTGCGTGGTGCGTGAGGCGATCCGGATCCTGCTGGTCGATGGGCGACCGTCGGGGGAGCCGTTCCAGAACGCGACCGATGCGTTGCGGTTGGCCCTCGCTCCCGAGGGGGATCGCACGCCGACACGCGGACTCTTGCCGACCGTGGTGACCGATGGCGAATTGCTGGCGACGAATCTCGATGACTACGACTTGGTCTGGCTGTGCGACGTCCCGCGGCTGACCGAGCGGGAAGGGTCGTGGCTCGCCGAATACACCCGCCGGGGGGGCGGCACCATCGTCAGTCTCGGACCGAGCGTGCAAACCGCCGCGTACAACGCCGTCTTGGGTAGCCCCGAACGTTCGTTTCTTCCGGCGAAACTCGGCGAATTGGTGGGTGATCCGGTTCGTCGCGAGCAAGGCTTCCCGTTCGCCGCGGCGGAGTTCGCCCATCCGATCCTCGCGCCGTTTCGCGGCAATCCGAACACCGGCTTTGAACTGACGCTGACCTATGCTTATCTCCGCGCGTTGCCGAAATCGACGGCGGAGCGAGCCGTCGATTTCGAGAACGGTGATCCGGCGATCCTTACGCAACCCTTCGGGCGGGGTCGGGTGGTCCTCATCACCACGGCCGTCGATCGGACGTGGGGGACCTGGGCCGTGTGGGGCCACACCTTCGTTCCGATGGTCCATGAGCTCGTCGAATGGCAATTGGCCGACCGGTACACGCGGCGACAGGTCGAGGTTGGGACGCCCCTCAGCTTGTCGGGTCGTGGCGATGCGATACGGACAGGGACACAATTGCGACTACCCGATGATCGTGTCGTCCCCGCGATCGCCCCCGACGACGGCCCGAATGATTGGACTTGGGACGACACCGCCGATCCCGGATTCTACGCTTGGGAAGGGACCGAACGGGGCAGCCCGACACTGTGGTACGCGGTCAATCCCCGCGCGGTCGAGAGCGACCCCACCCCGCTGGCATCGGGGGAGTTGCGCGACGGTCTCTTCGGCGGGCGGCCGTTCGACGCCCCCGCCGAGACCACGGAACTGGTCGACGCAAGCCGCGTTGGTCCTGGTCCCACCGAATCGGGCACGTTACCCCGCTGGCTGTTGGGGTTCGCGCTGTTGTTGCTGGTCGCGGAGCCGTTTCTGACGTGGCACCGCGGGCTCGCCTTGATGATCTTGCTCGGGCTCATCGCCACCACACTCGTCGCGTTGGTCTACGGCCCAACGGGCGCGGTCATGGCGGGACTCGCGAGTCTCCTCGGCATCATTTGGTGGGCCCCGCGCCGTAATCCCACCGTCATCACCCCCGTTTAGCCGCGCGCCCTCGGCGCCCGCCCACCCTTGTGACCACCCCCCTACAGCTTCCAAATCCCCACACTCGCCCACCCGGATTCCTGAACGCATACCGTCACGTAGACCAAGGATCGATGATGCGACGAATCGCCGGTTGGATGTGGGTCGCGCTGTGGGGCTTGACGGCCGCGGGGACGACTCTTCCCGGTGACGCCGCCGAGTGGCGCGTCGGCCTCGGGCGGGTCGTGATCACCCCTTCCGAGCCGGTTTGGCTGTCGGGTTACAGCCACCGTGATCATGCCGCCGAGGGAAAGATCCACGACCTCTACGCCAAAGCCGCGTGCTTCACCGATGAGCAAGGCACCACGTTCGTTCTGGTGACTTGCGACCTCGGCTCGATGTATGCCGAACTGCGCGACGCGGTCGCCTCCGCGGCGGCCTCACGGTTCGGCATTCCCGCCGATCACGTCCTGATCAACATCTCCCACACCCATTGCGCTCCCGAAATCGCCAAGGAGCGCCCCGTCTTTCACGATTTGCCCGCCGCGGAAGAGGCGAAGCTCGCGAAGTACATCGCGGAAGAACTTCAGCCGAAGCTGATCGACGTGATCGGGCAGGCGGTCGCGGACCGTCAACCCGCCGTGCTCACGTTAAGTCAGTCGACCGCCGAGTTCGCCAAGAATCGCCGCTTCCCGACCGACAACGGCTACGTCAATCAGCCCTACGAGGCCGGCGTCACCGACCACGATGTGCCGGTGCTGCAGGTCCGCTCGTTGGAAGGTGTGTTGCGGGGCCTCTTCTTCGGCTATGCCTGCCACAACACCACGCTCGCCTTCTATCAATACTGCGGTGATTACGCCGGCTTCGCGCAGGAGTACGTCGAAGCGGCGCACCCCGGCATCACGGCCGGTTTTGTGATGGGCTGCGGCGGCGATCAGAATCCATACCCCCGGCATGGGGAACTCGGCCTCGAGCACTGCCGCAAACATGGCCGCGAACTCGCCGACGCCGTCCTGCGCGCGACGGCGGGGCCCCAGACGGTCGTCCATGGTCCGCTCGCCGTCGCCCGGACCTCGGTCACACTCGACCTCGAACCCCTTCCCTCACAGGCCGAGTTGGAACGGCAAGCGACGACCACGCAGGGGATTCCGCAGCGTAAAGCCCGGTATCTGCTGGGGCTGCTCGATCAACCGGCAGGGATTCCCACGACCCAAGCCTGTCCGCTCCTCGCGGCCCGGTTCGGCCGGGAGTTGTTGTTCGTCGGGATCAGCGGCGAAACCGTCGTCGATTACTCCCGTCGCTCGAAAGTCGACTTCCGGGGCCCCACGGTCTGGGTCGCCGGCTACAACGACGACGTCTTCGCCTATCTCCCTTCGCAGCGGGTTCTGCTCGAAGGGGGCTATGAAGGCCGCACGGGGATCATCCACCAACTCACCGCGACACCGTTTCTCCCCAGCGTCGAAGCCCGCGTGATGGCCGGTCTGAAAGCCGTTGTTGACCAAGTGACGACTGGGAATGGGCCGTAGCGGATTCCCGGTACCGAGTGCTCCGTCAACGTCTCCTTGCGTGTGCCACTGGCTTCGCCAGTGCGATCCAAGTTTGGATGTTCATCGAACGTCGCACTGGCGAAGCCCGTGGCACACGGCGAGTAGGGAGTTGCCGGACGGCGAACATGATCCGGCGTTTTCTCTGGCTATTCCCTATTCGCTGATCCCTACTCGCTCGGATACTCCCGCATGTCCGCCGCCTTGCTGAACGTCGCCGAGTATCAGGCCGCCGCCGCCGAGCGGTTGTCGACGATGGTCTACGACTACTACGCCGGCGGGGCCGAGGACGAACAAGGGGTCCGGGCGAATGAGCAAGACTGGCGGCGACTGGCGCTCCGGCCCCGGATGCTCGTCGACGTCACCACGCGTGACCTCTCGACCACTGTGTTGGGAACGCGGATCGCCTGCCCGATCCTGACCGCCCCGTGTGGCTTCAACGCCCTCGCCCATCCGGACGGCGAATTGGCGGTCGCCCGCGCCGTTGCCGCCGCGGGGACGCTTCAGATCGTCAGCACGGCGGCCACCTACAGTTTGGAAGAGGTCGCCGCGGCGGCCCCCGCGGGGTTGCGGTGGTTTCAGCTCTACTGCTACAAGGATCGGGGGATCACGCGGAGTTTGGTCGACCGCGCGGTCGCGGCGGGCTATCGGGCGTTGTGCCTCACCGTCGACGCCCCGTTCGTGGGCCGCCGCGAACGCGACATCCGCAACCGGTTCGGTCTCCCCCCCGGACTGCGGTGGAAGAATCTTGAAGCCTTCGGCCTCGATCAGATGGCCGCCGGGGGGGATGGGTCGGCACTCAAGCGCTACATCGAATCGATCTGGGACGCCGGCTTGACTTGGGAATCGGTCGAATGGCTGCGGTCGATCAGCCCGCTGCCGGTCGTCCTGAAGGGGATTCTCTCGCCGGAAGACGCCCGGATCGCCCGGGACCATGGCGTCCAAGGACTGGTCGTCTCGAACCATGGAGGGCGACAACTCGACGGGACGATCTCGACCGCCGAGGCCTTGGGCGCGATCAGCGACACCGTCGGTTCGCATCTGGAGGTCTATGTCGACGGCGGCCTGCGCCGCGGCACCGACATCCTGAAGGCCCTCGCCATGGGGGCCCGCGCGGTGCTGATCGGACGACCTTATCTATGGGGCCTCGCGGTGGGCGGTGAGGCCGGCGTCTCACAGGTGCTGAACCTCCTCCGCGAGGAACTCGACCTCAGCCTCGCCCTCGCCGGTCAAACCTCCGTCACCGATCTCCCCCGTACGGTGGTCCGCGAACCCGTGTGGGACACGTGATGTCCGGGATCATCACGACCGCAACAAGCGGCGCGGCGTGAGCCCTCCGTAGGGCAGGCTCCCGCCTGCCGCTTGTTGAGAGAACGTTGTCGTTAAGCCGATGCAACAATCCTGCGGGTTGTCGAGAGACGGCGGTCTTCCATCCCAGGGAATCACCCGGCAGGCGGGAGCCTGCCCTACTGTTCTAGGGATTCTTAGTCCATTAACGCTCCAACCTCCACGATCCAAGTTATCCCCACGGCGGGCTCACGCCGCGCCGCTCTTTGCGGAGACGCACCATGAACACCACGCAACTGCGCAAACTCGGGCTGCTCGACGTCGACATCCCGCTGGCGATTCAGGCCATCCAGCGCGCCGTCGCCACCGACGGACTGCGCGGCAAGGTGGTGAAGGAACGGCTGCGCGAACTCGTCGCCGCCCCCGCGAAATTCCTCGAGGACCCCACGTTCGGGCCCCTCGCGAAGCAATTGTCCGCGCCGCGCGTCGAGGTCCGCCGCATCCCGCTGAACTATCGCACCTGGGGGACCGAGATCGACCCCGCCGCCCACGTTCAGATGCGCGAAGCCTGCAAGCTCCCCGACGCCGTCGGGGGCGCGCTGATGCCCGATGCCCACGTCGGCTACGGTTTGCCGATCGGCGGGGTGCTGGCGATGGATCACGCCGTCGTGCCGTATGCGGTGGGGGTCGACATCGCCTGCCGCATGAAACTGTCGGTCCTCGATCTCGACCCCGCGCTCATCGACTCACGGTTTCACACGCTCAAGCACGCGCTGGAAGCGGGGACGCGGTTCGGTGTCGGCGCGTTCCATGAGACGCCGCAGGATCATCCCGTGATGGACCAGGACTGGTCGATCACCCGGATCACCCGTGAGCACAAGGACAAGGCGCGGCGGCAACTCGGGACCTCGGGCTCGGGGAATCACTTCGTCGAATTCGGCGTCTTGACCCTGACCGAAGCGTCGACCGATTTGGAACTGGAACCGGGCCGGTACCTCGCCTTGCTCAGTCACAGCGGCAGTCGCGGGGTGGGGGCCGCCGTGTGCGACACCTACAGCCGCATCGCCCAGGGGAAACTGCCGCGCGAGGCGAAAGACTTCGGCCGGTTGGCGTGGTTGAGTCTCGACGACGAAGCGGGCCAGGAATACTGGGCCGCGATGAACCTGATGGGGGACTACGCGGCGGCCAATCACGCGGTCCTGCATCGGTTGGTGACGAAGGCCTTGGGGGCGCATGTCATCGCGGGGGTCGAAAACCATCACAATTTCGCCTGGCGGGAACGGCATGGCGACCGCGACGTGATCGTGCATCGCAAGGGGGCGACGCCGGCGGGGCAGGGGGTGCTCGGGGTCATTCCCGGTTCGATGGGGACCCCCGCGTTCGTGGTCCGTGGGCGGGGGCACCCCGAGAGCTTCGACTCGGCGTCCCACGGCGCGGGTCGCCGGATGAGCCGCACCGCGGCGCGGGACACTTACAATTTCCGCGAAATCCAGCGCGATTTGGCGGCGCAGGGGGTCACCGTCTTGTCGGCCGGCGCGGACGAAGTGCCGGACGTTTACAAAGACATCCATTCGGTCATGGCCGCCCAGACGGACCTCGTCAGCATCATCGCCCGCTTCGATCCGCGGATCGTCAAGATGAGCGACGACGGCAAATCGGAAGACTGACCTCCGCCCAAAGAGCGGCGCGGCGTCAGCCCGCCGTGGAGTCAAGGAACCGTCAAGGGTGAGCCCATTCGCTGTGTGGGCTCACGCCGCGCCGCTCGTTGATGATCAGAAATCGCCGAGGATTTCGCCGCCGGCGCGGGTCGCCGACCCTTGGTAGAGGATCAGGCTGACATTGTCGCTGAGGAAGCGGACGCGGCCATCGGCATACAGGAAGTGGACCCCTCCGGTGTGCCAACTGCTGTAGTCGTCGAGGTGAAGGTCGGGATGGTTCGGCGTATGGTCGGAAACCCCCAGGAACCGAGCGGCCGGTTCCGCTCCGCCCGCGACGAATCCCACCCACGTGCTATGCCAAGGGAAGCCGGTGACGGCGACGACTTGCGATCGCGTGTCGCTGCGATGTTCCCCCACCAGAATCGTATTGCTGGTCCCGTCGATCAGGTCCCGCAGCAGCACCTTGCTGTTGTGGAAGAAGACGCCGTTCCCCTCGCATTGCATGCCAGGCATGAACGGCGGATCTTCGCAGATGTCCTCGAACGCCGCCGTCCCGAAATTCCCGACGTAGTTCGCGGTCGGCAGCCGAGCGATCGTCGTCGCGGGGTTCGCTTCATCCGGCAGATTCCAGAAATCGGTCCCCGTATCCGACGGACAGCGGAACACCGGCAGGTTCACCGAGACCGTGGCGAGATTGGTTGGATCGGTAATCGGCAGCGAGAAATTGATCCGGTTGTAGAGCGGCGCCTGATCGAGATAGGGGAGAATGAACACCCCCCAGCCGAAACCGGAGGGCCCCTCGGTGTCGGGGGCGTTGTTCTCGACCCCGATCCAACCCGGGGGCAGGGCGTTGTGCGTATCGTGATAATTGTGGAGCGCCAGCCCCAGTTGCTTCAGATTGTTGATGCACTGCGACCGTCGAGCCGCCTCCCGCGCCTGCTGGACCGCAGGCAAGAGCAGCCCGATCAGGATCGCGATGATCGCGATCACCACGAGCAACTCGATCAGCGTGAACCCGCGACGGTGGGCTGGTCGCGAGCCCGAGTGACTTAAACGGCAGCCGGACATGCACAACTCCTCGCTCATGATGGCGTCAGACGGTAGAGGTGCGGAGCGGATGAGACCTCACCGTGACGGTCGCCGCACCGCTCCGTCACGTCATGATCGGTTTCCAGACTACGCGTAACGCAATCGAATTGCAAATCGAAAATTCCGCAGCTGCGAAATTTCTACGAAACTTCCTCGATTGCGATCACAAGCTGCGCCCGTGAAGCGGGCTGGGGCGGTAGACGACGGTCGCGGGGCGGGGAAACTCGTCTTGCCCGACCGGCAAAGATCACCATAATTCCGCGACATCCCAGATTGGCAAGGTTTCGCCGACCGTCACGATGGACCCGGAGGCCGAGAATCCCCCAGCTTCGACGCGCTCGGACTGGAGTGGCTCTCGACCGACCGATATACTTTTTCCGACGTTGCGCTAGGAACCGGACCGGCAGATTCGAGTTGCGCTTCCTGACCCACTGAATCGGCTCGCAGGACCGCCCCGGAATTGGTTCCGGGATCCGTGGATCCCCGCCTGGCGAATCGGTTTCCTTGGCAAGGATGCGCCGCATGTACGACACGTCCCTCCCCCCAAGGGTCTCTTCCATGGAGTCAGCGGTGGTTGAACCGTTGCCTCGTGGTTTGCTCGCGCGGACCACGGCGGCCGGTCCCATGCCTGATTCTCCCCATCTGTTGAACGGGTGGAGCCAGCGGACGCGTTCCCTTCTCGGCGTGCAGATCCTTTCGACCGGTTCGTATCTCCCCGAACGAGTCGTCACCAATCAAGATCTCCAGCAGCTTTATGGCTGCGATTCCGGCTGGATCGAACAACGGACCGGCATCCTCCGCCGCCGCTATGCCGCCGACGATCAAGCCACCAGTCATCTCTGCATCGAAGCCGCCCGCCGCGCGATCCACGCCGCCAACATCGACCCGCGGCACATCGACCTCGTCGTCGTCGGCACCTTCACGCCCGACTATCCTTGTCCGTCGACGGCCAATCTCGTGCAGGAAGCCCTGGGGCTCGATGCTCCCGCAATGGACGTCCAAGCCGCCTGTTCCGGCTTCATGTACGCCTTGACCACCGCGGCCCAGTTCGTCGCCACGGGGAACAGCAAGCTCGCGCTCGTCATCGGCGGGGACGTCAACAGCCGCATCGTCAACCCCGCCGATCAAAAAGTCGCGCCCCTCTTCGGCGATGGCGCGGGAGCCGTGCTCCTCGCCAAGGGGGATGCCCATCAAGGGCTCGCCTGCTATCAACTCGGGTCGGATGGGAGCGGCGGGACGCTCCTCGAACGGAAAGCGGGGGGGACCAAGTTCCCCCTTTCAGCCGCCGCGATCGAAGCCGGTGAACACTATCTGGCGATGGACGGCCGCAGCGTCTTCAAGTGGGCGGTCCGGGCCGTCACCGAGACGATCGAGCTGGTGCTCCATAAAAGCGGCATGAACGTCCACGACGTCTCGCTCTTCGTGCTCCATCAGGCGAACATCCGGATCATCAACTACGCCATCGAGCAGTTGGGGATCGAGCCCGGCCGGGTCTTCAACAACCTGCAGGAATACGGCAACACGTCCGGCGCGTCGATTCCGATCGCCCTCGACGAAGCCTTCCGCCAAGGCCGCATTCATCGCGGCGACACCATCGTCTTCAGTGGCTTCGGCGCGGGACTGACCTGGGGCACCGCCCTCTTCCGCTGGTAGGTCGTGCTCTCTGCATCACCTCCATTCAAAGAGCGGCGCAGCGTCAGCTCACCGTGAAACGAGCATCGTCTGATGAACAGTTCATCTTCGCGCCCACCGTTCGGTACTCTCTGACAGGCGCCCGAGCCGCAGCCTGGATCGCGTCCTCGGCGTTCGCTTGTCCAGACACACTCGCGTCATCGACGACGCTTCCGTCTCAATGCGGCAGAATTTGCCGGTTCTCGCCAATTCGCCCCACGCGCACTTTCTTTTCCTTCGTCGTGTTCCCTCTTTCGACGCAAGAACCCAAGATTCGTCCCATGAATCCCCCCCTTCGGTGGAGGATCCCGCTTGACTTGGCCGAAAGAGTAATCAGGCCGGAAGGTTCACCTCGGCGTTGCAGCTTGCCACGCCGCCAGGTCTGAGGAACGCGCGATGTTCGATCTGTTTCAGCAATTGAGTGACGACCAACTGGCGGTTCTCGGCTGCGTCCTCGCGCTCCTCTCCGGGGGCTTGTTGCTCCAACTCGCCTACACGTTCGGCCCGACGTCCCAGCGCGATTCCCACGCGTCCACGCTCCCGATCAATCCGTTGCCGAACCGTTACCCGCAGTCCGACGAACGGGCGGCTTGAGTCGAATTTGGTCGCCGGGGAGAAATCCCTCGTCAGTTCATCGAGAACACCGTCGTTATCGACGCCGCGCTTCACGACGACGGGATCGTCCGGCGGAACAACGCATCAAGATTCCCGCGGCGGCGAGGGAAATTTCACGGGACGCCGCGCGCGAATTTGTGGTAGATCACCGTAGGCCCCTTGTGAGCCGCCACGCGTCGATCCCATCGCGCGGAACCTGCCGTCAGTTCCGCCGTCGGACGTCGTGGCGCGTTCATCCCGGTTGGCCGTCGGGATCGTCTCCATGACCGTGTCGTCCGTCTCCGCAGAACCGATTTATTCGATTTTTCAGGACGAGGAAGACTTCCGGGAGCTCCTCGCCGACTTCAAACAATCGGCCGAGACCCGCCGCGGCCTGCTCGAAGAGTCGTTCCGTGGCGGTCAGGTGGGGACGATCCGCGTCCACGCCCACCAACTGAAGGGGGCCGGCGGAGGGTACGGCTTCGAGGGGCTCTCGGAACTTGCCGCCCAACTCGAAGAAGCGTGCAAACGACCCACTCCCGATCTCGACGAAATCGGCCCGCTCCTCGACCACGTCATGGATTACCTCGGCCGCATCCGCATTTGAAGCCGCGCGATCGAAACGAGCGGCGCGGCGTCAGCCCGCCGTGGAGCCGCTCGATGGTTTTCGGCGGGAATTCGATGGCCTCAACCAACCGATCGGACGAGGCTTGCCGACGGTGAGCCGGTCCATCGTGAACGATTCGGTCAACCTCGCGTTGAATCGTCTCGACCCCAAGGGATCGGCTCGCGGAAAACGCCTGACGAATAGCCCATCCGCGCGTCCCCCTCACGGTCGCTGGGCCGCCATCTGCCGCCGCTGGGATTCATCGAGCGCCGCCGTCAATTTCGCGATCACCTGCTCCGGGCGAATCCCCTGACTGGCGGCGGCGAAGTTCGTGACGATCCGATGCCGTAATACGGGGGTCGCCACCGCGCGGACATCGTCCGTCGTGACGTGGAACCGCCCTTCGAGCAGCGCCCGCGCCTTCGCCCCCAAAATCAGAAACTGTCCGGCCCGCGGCCCCGCTCCCCACGAGACCCATTCGCGCACGAACTCGGGGGCATCGGGCTCTTTCGGCCGCGTCCACCGCACCAGATCGCGGGCATAGACGAACACATGCTCGGCGACGGGGACCTTTCGGACCACTTCTTGGAGCGCAAGGATCTGCCGGCCCGTCAGCACCACATGCAGGTTCGGCTGATCGCCCCCCGTCGTCTGTTTCAGGATCCGCAACTCCTCGGCGGCGTTTGGATACTCCACCACCACTTGGAACATGAACCGATCGAGCTGCGCTTCGGGGAGTGGATAGGTCCCTTCCTGTTCGATGGGGTTCTGCGTCGCCAAAACGAAAAACGGGATCGGCAGCCGATACGTGTTCGACCCCACGGTCACATGCCGCTCCTGCATCGCCTCAAGGAGCGCCGCCTGCGTCTTAGGCGGCGTCCGGTTGATCTCGTCGGCAAGGAGCAGGTTGGTGAAGATCGGCCCCGGCAGGAACTGAAACAGCCGCCGGCCCGATTCCGGATCATCCTGCAACACGTCGGTGCCGGTGATGTCGGCGGGCATGAGGTCGGGGGTGAACTGAATCCGCCGATACGACAACTGCAGGATTTTGCCGATGGTGCTGACCAACAGCGTCTTGGCGAGTCCCGGGACCCCGACCAACAGACAATGGCCTCGGCAGAACAGGGCGATGAGCAACTGCTCGACGACGTCCTGTTGCCCGATGACCGCCTTGCCGATCTCGGACCGCAGCCGCGTGTAGGCGGTGCCGAGCCCCTTGAGCGCTTGCACCTCGCGGTCGGCCGCAGGGTCCTGGGTGGCCACATCAACCGGTGCGGACATGGAGGCGTCTCGGCGGGGAGGCTGAAGAGTCATCACGTGACGTCACGTCATGATCGCGGCGTCCGGCCTGTTCCGCAACCGCCGTATCTCCAAGAGCGGCGCGGCGTCAGCCCGCCGTGGGGTCAGAGAAAGTTCGAACGTTGAACCTTAAAGGTCGGAGTGGGATCACATGCTGAAAGGTCCGTGGGATCGTGCCCTGCGGTTCGCGCTCTCGTCGGCGCTCTGACCATTCATCCATCTACGATTCCGCCAGGCCACGGCGCGGCTGATGCCGCGCCGCTCTTTCGGTGCTTGCGCCCCTTGCATCGTGGCGGCCGGATCGGGATACTTCTGCCTCTTCCGTGGTCGGGTAGATCTCCCCTCGGACGGTCCAGCGGGCGGTGTAGCTCAGTCGGTTAGAGCAACGGCTTCATAAGCCGTGTGTCGTCGGTTCGAGTCCGACCACCGCCACTTTCTCTTTCCGCCGCCCCCCGACCGTTGCGGGGAATCTGAGGCAAGGCGTGTGGGGTTGCGGGCTGGAAGGCCTTGGCGAGATACTTCCGTCCAGACCGGCGACAGGAGTTCCCCCGGCGCTTGGTCACGGGCCTGTAGCTCAACGGTGAGAGCAGAGGACTCATAATCCTTGGGTTGCCAGTTCGAATCTGGCCAGGCCCACTCCAAAAGCCATGGCCGTCCGTTTCTGATGTGTGGTACGGCTGCGGACGGAGGTCGACATGAGTTGTAGGTCGATGGTTGAGGGTTGATGAACAGAGCAGCATCGAGACCGCGGGTTCCAGGTCGGAACGCCGGGATGGCCTCAGCCCGCGATACCACCTGCCGGCCCCCCCTGCCCTCAACCTATGACCTTGGCTTTCCCTCCCACACCGGGCAGACACCGCGCCACTCGTTATGGGGCCGCCTCGTCGCGCCGCATCAAATCCGGGATTGACGCCGCCGGAAACCAGCGGGATGATTCCACGTTCAGGCGTCAGGGAAGGCGCCGGACCCGTGGGTGTCGCCTGCCAGGGATGGCGCGGTCATGTCGTATCATTTGCTGAACGCCGTCGAAGCACTCGGACAACCCCGCATTCTGGTCGTCGGGGATTTGATTCTCGATCGCTACGTCTGGGGCGACGCCGAACGAATCAGTCAGGAAGCCCCGGTCATTCTGTTGCGCGAAGAGCGGCAGGAAACCCGGCTCGGCGGCGCGGCGAACGTCGCCAACATGCTGATCGGCCTGGAAGCCGAAGTCGACTTGGCGGGAGTCATCGGGGCGGACGCCGATGGTCGCGCGTTGGGGCTCGATCTTGATCGCGCCCGGATCGGCCGCGACACGATCGTCACCGACCCGAGTCGGCCGACCACCGCCAAGGTTCGCTTCATGGGGCGGGCGCAATATCGGCATCCCCATCAGATGTTGCGCGTCGATCGCGAGACGCGGCGACCGATTTCCGGCGGGATCGCCCAACAACTGCTCGCGGCGATTCTGCCGCGGCTGAAGAGCTACGGCGCGATCCTGATCTCCGACTACGCCAAAGGGGTCTGCACGCCGGAGTTGATTCGACCGCTGATCGACGCGGCGCGTCAGGCGAACATCCCCGTGCTGGTCGATCCCGCCGCGGGAGGGGACTATCAACTGTATCGCGGCGCGACGGGAGTCACGCCGAATCGTTCGGAGACCAGCAAGGCGACCGGCCGCGAAGTCCGTACGATCGATGACGCCTTGGCCTCCGGTCGGCAGCTTGTCGAACGCTTCGATCTGGAGCTCGCGTTCGTCACGATCGACCGCGACGGGATCGCGCTCGCGCGAAGAACCGGCGAGGCGACCCATCACGCGACGCGTCCCCGCGAAGTCTGCGACATCACCGGGGCCGGGGACATGGTCCTCGCCATGCTCGGCGTCGGGATGGCGGCCGGCCTCGACGCCGGTGATCTCTGCCAACTCGCGAACGTCGCGGGCGGGCTGGAGGTGGAACAGGTCGGGGTCGTGCCGATCGCCCGCAAGGCAATCATCGCCGACCTGCTGCGCGGGGCGACCGCCGCCGAACAGAAAGTGTGCGAACTCGATGAGTTGCTGCGGCATTTGTCGGCCCGGCGCAAAGCGGGACAGCGGATCGTCATGACGAACGGCTGCTTCGACCTGCTGCATGTCGGGCATGTCGGCTACTTGCAGGAAGCCGCCCGCGAAGGGGACTGCCTGATCGTGGCGATCAACAGCGACGACAGCATTCGCGGCTTGGGCAAAGGCCCCGATCGGCCGATCTTCGATGAGAGCTACCGCGCGAAGATGCTCGCCGGCCTCGCGAGTGTCGACTATGTCGTCGTGTTCGCGGAAGCGACGCCGCATCGACTCCTCGAGGCGATTCGCCCCGACATCCTGGTCAAAGGCGGAACGTATTCGGCGGACGAGATCGTCGGCCGCGAGGTCGTGCTCGGCTACGGCGGCGTCGTGAAGCCGATGGGGATGACTCCCGGCGTCTCGACCACCGAGATCGTTCGACGATTGCGTGGCGAAGGGGAGACGATTTCGATTCCGCTCCCGACGGTCGCCGCCGATGGTGCTCAACGACGGAAGGCGGGATGAAGTTCGCCTTGTTCCTGCCGAATTGGGTGGGGGACGCCGTGATGGCGACGCCGGCGCTCCATGCGCTGCGCCGACGATTTCCGGAAGCGGAGTTCCTGGGCATCGCGCGGCCGGTGATCGCCGAGACCCTCGCGGCCTCCGGGTTGTTGGATCAAGTGTTCTGTTACCATCCGCGCGGGGCGGATCTCACGCAGCGCGGCTGGCGATTTCTGAGTCGATTGCGGGCCGCGAAGTGTGATACCG
>CAYRVS010000036.1:27423-35539 GCA_964427725.1 uncultured Planctomycetaceae bacterium
CCGCGATTCTGTTTCCCAATTCGCTGCGATCGGCGTGGTGGGCTTGGCTCTCGGGGGCGAAACGCCGCGTGGGGTTTGATCGCGAGCTGCGTGGCTGGCTGTTGACCGACCGCGTCCCCCCCAAATCCAAAGCCGTTCCCCATCCGGTCCTGGAGGAATACAACCGACTTGCGATGACCCTCGGCTGCGAGGATCCCGGAACGCAAATGCGATTGGGAGTCACGGCCGAAGATCTGGCCCGACTCGAACGCTTTTGGACGAAACAGCCCCAAGGCCTCCGTGAACGCGGCGTGGTCGTCTTCAATTCCGGCGGGGCGTTTGGTCCCGCCAAAAACTGGCCGCGCGAGTCCTTCGCGAACTTGGCGCGGAAGGTAGTGGATGAGTTGGGCCAGACCGTGCTGGTCGTCTGCGGCCCGGCGGAACGGGACGAAGCCCGCTGGATCGCCACCCAAGCCCGGCGACCGAACGTGCTCACGTTGGCCGACGAACCTTTGAGTGTCGGCTTGACGAAGGCCGCGATCCGTGCGGCCGATCTGTTGGTGACGACCGATTCCGGTCCGCGGCACTTCGCGGCCCCGTTCGGCGTGCCGACCGTGACGCTGTACGGCCCGACGCATATCGCCTGGAGCGACACGCACGATCCCCGCGCGATCGCCTTGCAAATCGCGGTCGATTGCGGCCCTTGCCAACAACGCGCGTGCCCTCAAGGCCACCACCGCTGCATGCGCGAGCTATCGGTCGACCTGGTCTTCGACGCCGTCCGCCGTCAATTGGAGCCGGTGACGCGGCGTGTCGCGTAGGAGATTCAAGTCCACGGAGCATGTTCCGATGCTTCGCTGAATCCATGCCTGTCTTGTTGTGTCATCCATCCTGGCGGCTAACCCTCCACGAATCCGGCCATCGAACCATCATGCGAATCGCGCTAGTTCGCCGCGTCTGTTCGCTCCGCAAGGCGGGGGCCGAGCGGTATTGCGTGAACTTGTTCCGGAATCTGCAACGGCTGGGGCATGACGTCACCATCGTCGGGGAGGACATCGATGACGAGTTGCGGCCCGAGGTGGCCTTCCTCAAGGTGCCGGTCGATCGCTGGACCTCGTGGACGCGGAACCGTTCGTTCGCCGTGAACGCCCAGACGGTGGTCGAAAGTCGATCGTTCGATGTCGTGCATGGCCTGTCGCGGGTGCGGGGCCTCGACAGTTATCGCCTGACCGACCCGTTGCAGACGCATTGGGTCCGGACCTATTACCGGCATCCGTGGCGGCGGCGACTCGAGCAATGGAATCCGCGGCATCGCGCGATCTTCGCCCTCGAACGTGAGCTATTCGGTGCCAACGGGCCGCGACGGATCATCGTCCAATCGCAGCTCGATGCCCGTTTGTTGCAGACCTATTTCCGGGTCGACTGCGCGCGACTGCGCTTGGTGCGGAACGGGGTCGATTTGAAGGTCTTCACGCCCGATGACGGCGCGGATCGCCACGTGGTGCGCGCCGAATTGGGTGTTGATGAACGTCAACCGATGTTCGTCTTCGCCTCCATGGACTTCCGACGAAAGGGGCTCGATTCGCTGCTGGCGGCGATGACGAGGCTTCCTACCGCGGAGAGCGTCTTGGTGGTCCTGGGGAATGGTGATCTCCCCCGATATACCACCTTGGCTCGACGATTGGGTCTCGAGGGACGGGTGCGGTTTCTGGGGCGGCAATCGCAGATGTCGCGGTTCTATCGCGCCGCCGACGCGTTCGTCCTGCCGACGATTTACGAACCGTTTCCAAACGTCAATTTGGAAGCGATGGCCTGCGGCACGCCGGTGATCACCACGCGCACGGCGGGCGGGGCCGATCTGGTGACGCCGGGCGAAAACGGCTGGTTGATCTCCGACGCTTTCGCGGTCGAAGAGTTGGCTCAGTCTCTGGCGGCGGTCGCGTTGCTCGCTCCCCATGAGCGTAATCGCCTGCGCGCCGCCTGTTTGGAGACCGCCGCGCGGTTTCCCGCCGAGCGGAACGCCCGTGAGACGCTCGCCGTGCTCGAGGAGGCGCGCGATGCGCGACTTTGCGCTTGATCGCTGGGACGCGGGTCGGGTGCGGATCAATCAGGACTTCGCCCCGTTGTTTTCAGCCCACGGTCTGACGACGTTCGCGGCGATCTGGTCCGCGACCGCCACGGCCGAAACCGCCAAGAATCTACGGGCCGATCGCGTCACGCTGCGGTTTGAACTGACCGACACCACCGGTCGCGCGCAGGCCTTCTACATCAAGCGGCACCAAGGGGCCGGCTGGCGCGAGTACGTCCAACCGCTGTTGCAACTCAGTTGGCCGACGGTCGGCGCGCGGACCGAATGGCGGGCGCTGCTGGCGTTTCATCGCGCGGGCCTCGCCACGATGACTCCGGTCGCGATCGGCGAGACCGCGACGGCTTCATTCCTGATCACGGCGGCGCTGGAGGACTGCGACAAACTCTCCACGCAACGGCTCGCCGATGATCCGTCATGCCGAAAGCGGCTGGGGCCCGTCGTGGCCGATGTGGCGCGACGGATGCACGCCGCCGGACTGCATCATCAGGATTTCTATCTGGGACATCTGCTGCGGCCCCGAAATGAGGCCGGCCCGATCTATGTGATCGATCTGGGCCGCGTCCAGCCGCATGTCTCATGGACGGCGCGCCGCTGGATCGTGAAGGATCTGGCGCAGCTCAACTATTCGGCGGCCACCGCGACCCGCGCCGAACGGCTCAGGTTCCTGCGCGACTATCTGGGTCGCCCGCTGACCGAAAGTGACCGCGGCCTGATCGCGTCGATCGCACGGAAAACCGCGCGGATCGCGCGGCACTCGCGCAAGAATAAGCTGTAGCCATCGACTTCGGTCAACCCGCCGCGGGCGAGGACGCCGTCAGGCTTTGGCCCAGGGCTTCGATGGTCGCGGGGAAGTGGTCGAGGACCAGTTCCGGGATGCCCGTGAGCAGGATCACCAGAATCCCCAGGCAGATGCTCGCGCGGATGGCGTAACCGATCCCCTGCAAGTTGACCTGCGGGACCGAATGGCCGAGGAACCCGAGCGTCAAGTCAACGAGCGTCATCAGGACCATCATCGGGGCGGCGACGCGGATCCCCAGGACGAGCGCTGCCTGCACGAGTCCGCCGATCAGATCGATCGCGGAGGGGGACACCAAAGCGGCTCCGAGGGGGAGCGTCTCGAAGGTGCCGACGAGCGTTCGCAGCAAGGTCAGGTGACCTCCGAGCGGCTCCAACACGACGAACAGCGTCATCCCCAAGTAGGAGAGGGCCTGTCCCGAGACCGACCCGGTGGAATCGAAATCGGGATTGATGATCTCGCCGAGACTGAAACCCGCTTGTTGATCGACGAGTTGCCCGGCGAGTTGCAGACCGGCGAGGACCGTCATCACGCCCAGCCCCAGCAGCAACCCGACCACAAGCTCTCCCGCAGCGATCGTCGCGAACTCGAGGACGCTTTGCGGGGTCCGCGGCGCGGCCCAGTAGGCGTAGTCGTCCGCGGACAAGCCGGGGCCCGCAAGACGTTCGGCAAGGGCCGGTTCGATGGCGAAGCGTTCCCGCCAGTCGTCGGGTAGTTCGGCGGCGACCAGGCGGCCGTCGCCATCCTGATCAAGCTGCTGAAACCCCCGCAGTTGATGGCCGGGTAGCGCGGGGGTGATCATGATCGCCAGGGCGATCGCGAGAATCGCGCGGACATTCATCGGCACGGTCGATTGGCCGAAGACGGGGCCGAGGATCATCAGGCCGCTGAGTCGGACGAGGACCAAGAGGAAGCCGGCGAAGTCTTCAACGGCGCGATCGACGAGGGCCCGCACCAGCCAGGGGGCGACCCGCTCGACATCGAAGATCGGAGTGGTCCAGTCCATCGAAACTCGGGAGCTCGCGCGAGGGGCGTCGCGGCGCGATCACAGCAGCCCCGGAATCCCCCGGATGACTTCGGTCGCGTATTCCGAAAGAAGTTGCAGCGTCCACGGCAGCGTGTAGAGCAAGACCGCGAGCATGGCGATCACCTTGGGAACGAAGCTTAAGGTTTGATCCTGCAATTGCGTGACCGCCTGACCGATGCTGATGAACAGGCCCATGACGAGCGCCGCCGCGAGCGCGGGGAGCCCCAGCAGCAGCGACATCAGAATCGCCCGTTGCGTCAGTTCAATAGCGGTATCGGGGGTCATCAAGGTTGCGGTTGGAGAGTTATTTTTGGGATGCCCAGGGAAGGCCTTCCCTGGGCATCATTCCATCCATTCATCATTCATCACCCCATCGGGCGGACGCTTTCGAGAAGCATGCCCACCGTCAGGAACCAGCCGTCGATCAGCACGAACATCAGCAGCTTGAGCGGCAGCGTGATGAGGACCGGCGGCAGCATCATCATCCCCATGCTGATCAGCAGCGCGGAGATGACGAGGTCGATCACCAGAAAGGGCAGGTAGATTTGAAAGCCGATCACGAACGACGTCTTCAGTTCGCTCAGCATGTAGGCGGGAATCAGGACCGTGAGTGGGACTTCGTCGTAGGTTTCCGGATCGCGATAGCTTTGACCTGCCGGGGTTTCCGGGTCGGGTCGTTGGAAGTCGAGAAACATCCAGACCGCTTCCGCGTTGTCGGCGCGGTCGATCTGTTCGACCAGAAACTGGCGGATCGGCCGGACGCCGCGCTCAAAGGCTTCGCTCTCGGTGAGTTTCGCCTCTCCGGGAAGCGGGTTGGTGTAGGGGCGAATGCCTTGGTCGTACGCTTCCCGCCAGATGGGAGCCATCACCATCAGCGTGAGAAAGAGACACAACGAGACGATCACCTGATTGGGGGGGAGTTGCTGCGTCCCCAGCGCCTGCCGCAACAGCCCCATCACGATGATGAAGCGGATGAAGCAGGTGGTCATGATGAGGATCGACGGCGCCAGCGTGAGGACCGTCAACAGCAGCATGATCTTCAGCGACGAAGTCAGCCCTTCCGGCGACGTCCACTGATTCACGTCGACCCCCAACGGCGTGGCGAGACCGGCCTCGGGGACGGGGTTCCCTCCGAGCGGCAGCGGGTTGGGGCGAACATCGACGTTTCCGCCCGAAGTGACCGCGGGTTGATTCGACCCGACGCGCGGCGGGGACTGCGCGTCGACCGGCGCGACCGCGATGATCGACCATGCGATGAGCAGCCCGCCCACGGCGCGGATTGATTTTATACGCCTCAAGTCAGCGGCTTCAGCCACCGGTCCCCTCCCGGCCGCGCAGGCTGAAGCCGGAGGGGGTGGTCCGCCCCTCCGTCGTCGGAGACGATCCGTTTCCGGCGGGTGATCGCTGCAGCAATTGGGCGAAGGCGGCCATGCCCGCGCTTACTTCGTCGCGCCGTCGACAGGCCCCCGCGAGGACATCGACCTCGACCGGATCATCGATCTCGGCCAACGTCCGCACGCCATCGGGCCCCACGCCCAACAGCAGCATCCGCCGTCCGCAGCGCACCAGATGTACGGCGACTCCCCGACTGAGAACCCGCTGACCCAACGGTTCGACGGCCTCGTTCGGCAGCGCACGCAGCACGGCGGGACCATGCCGTTTCAGCCAACGCAACGTCACCAGAAATCCGGCGGCAAGCAGCCCGATCGCGACGACCGTCCCCCACAGGGTGCCCGTCGTCGGTTTGGTCGTTTTCGTCCCAGTCGCAGGCTTCGCGGCTTCCCCGGCCCCACGCTTGGGCAAGACCCGGGGAGCGTCCCCGGCCGTCAGCCACGGATCGGGCGTGGATGTCGCAACACGTTGAGGGATGACGGCTTGCGGCGGCTGAGCCGGCGCGGGGATTCCCCAGGCCGCCACCGTCAGCAGCAGGATCCCAATACGGCAGATGGCTTTGGCACGCCCCACGTCCAGCCTTCCTTGGCGGAACGACCCGGTCTTGCAGGGGGGAATACCTGAGCCCCCCGGCTCCGATCAACCCCGGTTCGGCGAAATTTGCCGGTGGGTGAAGGGAGCGGACATGGCGATCCACGGCGGACTGACGCCACGCCGCTCTTGATGCGTCAGCGTTTGCCGCACAGCCGTTGGCCGAGTTGCTGGATGATGTCGCCGCATTCCTTGCGGGCGGCGTTGAAGCCGGCGACGGTGACCTGAGATTCCTTGAGATAGTTGAGGACGATCGCTTCCGCGCGGGCGATCTCGTCGCAGACTTCGGGGACTTCCGTTGCGATCTCGACGGGGATCGTCGTCACGCCGTTCAGGTCGCCATGGAGCAGGTCGCCGGGGAAGATCGTCAACCCGCCGACCGTCACGGGGACGTTGATCGCCAGGATATGGCAATAGCCGTGGGCGGCGATCGCGCCGTTCGTGAAGGTCGGGAAGCCGAGACCATCAACCTGAGCGAGATCACGGCCGGTGCCGCTGGTGATGAGGCCCGCCGCGCCGAATCGCTGGTAGGTCGAGCACATCACCTCGCCGAACGTGGCGGATGCGCATGGTTCGTCGAGATCTTGAAAGACGACGACCGGCGGTCCGGGCACGGAACCGAAAGCGTCGAGCTGCGCGCCGATGCTGCCGTAGACATCCCCCGAGCGCGGCGGACACATGCTGCGGAAGGTCGAGGTGACGGCGTAACCCACCATTGGGGGAAGCTGCGGACTGGTCGCTTTGATCGAAGCGTTCATGTAGCCCAGATTGCGCGGCCGGAGGCCCCACAACTCGACGGCGTTGCAGATGGTGGGGCTGTCGTACTTGGCGAGGGCGGCGAGTTGGGCGGTGGTGAGGGGCATGGGTGGTGGATGGTCGAAGGTTGATGGTTGATGGCAAGCCGTAGGGCAGGCTCCCGCCTGCCGGAATGACCTAGGCACTTTGACGAGACCAAGCATGAAGGCTGTCGGGCGAGGCCCCGCCCTACGGGACGATAGGAATCTAACCGGTCAGCGGGCCGACGCCTACGGTGGTGGTCGTGGTCAGGGGATAGCGGTCGAGGAGCGCGCGGAAGTCGGCGAGGGTCAGGGCGTTCAGCCGTCGCAAATCATCCCGCACGCTGCGATACTCGCGGCGGATGAGCCAATCTTGGCCGAGCGTGGTCAACCGCCCCATCGGACGTTCGCCGCGGAGCACCACTCGCGTGGCGACCTTGTTCTTGGCGAGTTGCAGTTCGTCGGCGGTGATGCCGTCCCGCGTGACCCGGTCGTAGATGCGAGTGATCCGCTCGAGATTCCCATGCGTTTCGTCGGGACTGCCGCTCAAAAACGTGAAGTACGCACCCGCCCCCTCGAATTCGCTGAAGGTCAGTTCCGCCGCTTCGGCGTGACCCGGGTCGACCAAGTCCCAATGGAGGCGGCTGTTCGTCTCGTCCCCCACGATCACGCTCAAGAGTTCGGCGGCGAACCGGGCCTCGTCGGTCGCGGCGGGACCGGGCGTCATGAGGAGCATCTGCTGCAGCTGCAGCGGCGGGCGGACGATCCATTCGTCAGAGATGATCGGCGTGGCGGGGGGAGTCGGTCGCGACGGAACGCCGGCGGGCCAACCGCCGCAGACCTGGTTGGCCAAGGCGACAACCTCGTCCCAGTCGTACCGTCCACAAACCGCCAGGACAATGTTGCCGGCACGATAACGGTCGGCGTGATACTCGCGCATTTGGGGCGCGGTCAGGGCGGTGACCGACGCCGTCGTCCCGAGGATGATCCGCCCCAGCGGATGCCCCGCGAAGTGCCGCCGCATCGCCGCATCGTAGGCGACATAGCTCGGCTGGTCGTCGTACATGCCGATCTCTTCGAGAATCACCTGCTTTTCCGTCTCGAAGTCGGTGTCGCGCAAGGCGGGAAAAAGGATCTCGGCCTGCAAGGGAAAGGTGGTCGCGAAGGCTTCCGGCAGGACCACGGCGTAGAACAGCGTCACCTCTTCGCTGGTCGAGGCGTTGTAGTTCGCGCCGACGTCGTCGAAGAGGCGGTTCACGTCCTCGGCGGAATATCGTTCGGTCCCTTTGAAGACCATGTGTTCCAGGAAATGACTGACCCCGGAAACCTCGGGCGTTTCGTCGCGGGAACCGACGCGGACGAAGAAGCCGAACGCTACGCTGCGGGCCGTCGGCAAGGGCTCGCCGACGATCTGCAGACCATTCTCCAAGACCGCATGTTGGCACGTCATGGCGGGGGGTTATAGC
>CAYRVS010000037.1:0-35413 GCA_964427725.1 uncultured Planctomycetaceae bacterium
GCGCAAAAGTCCGGCTGCGCCGGGAACACAATCGCGAACTGGTCGACGACATCGTCCTGGTCGCCGGTCCCCAACCCGCCGACCGGATCGCGATGAAGTCGACCTTCCGGACCTTGCTCGCCAACGGCGAGGCGCAGCGGCCGGGGACGATGGTCGCCAAGACGACCGCGCCGCCGCCGCGCCGCATCATGCAGGCGGTCTACGAGGAGTTTCAGGACGAACCGATGCGGGAGATCATGCACGCCGATGACGTGATCGACACCGACCCCGGCGTCACCCCGGCCGGCTTCACGACTCCCGCGGGGAAGTAACCGAGGAGGCCCCGACAAGGCCTTCCCTGGGCGGCTTCACATCTGCTCCACCACAGCGATCCCCAGCAGCTCGAGCCCTTGCTTGAGGACCCGCGCGGTCAGATCGCACAACAACAGCCGACTCGTTCGTACCGCCGGATCGGGCTCGCGGAGCACGTCGCACGCCTCGTAGAACGTCGCGAAGCCGTTCGCCAACTCGAAGAGCGCCTGCGTCAACAGGTTCGGCCGGTAATCGACCGCGACATCGTGGACCGCCGTCCCGAACCGATTCAGTTGCAGCGCCAATTGCCGCTCGGCGGGCTGCGTCAATTGAATCGTTCCGCCCGTCTGCCGCAGCGCCCGCGGATCGAGTCCGTCCTTCGCGAAGATCCCCCGCACGCGGGCATACGCATACTGGATGTAAGTCGCGGTGTCCCCCGTCTTCGCCAGCATCTTCTCCCACTGAAAGACGTAGTCGCTGTCGCGGTTGTGATGGAGGTCGGCATAGATGATCCCGCCGATTCCCACAATCTCCGCGACCGCGGCCCGCGCGGCGGCGTCGAGCTCCGGCCCGTTCGGTTTGCCGTCGTCGTTCGCGTCGACGATCGCCCGGGCGTGGCTCACCGCCTCATCGAGCAGACTCTCCAGTCCGACCGTATCCCCCGATCGCGTCTTGAACGGCCGCCGATCGTCCCCCAGAATCGTCCCGAAGCTGACGTGCTTCAGTTCGACCTGCTCGAAGCCGATCCGCCGACAGGTCGCGAACAACTGCTGAAAGTGTTCGCTTTGGCGGGCGTCGACGACATACAGAATCGCGTCCGCGCGCAGCTCCTCGACTCGATACCGCACCGTCGCCAGATCGGTCGTCGCATAGGTGTAAGCCCCGTCCGCCTTCCGAATGATGAACGGCGCCGCGAAGCCGTCGACGAAGACGCACATCGCCCCGTCACTCACGGCGGCGAGCCCCCGCCGTTCCAAATCGGCGACGACCTCGGCGAGGAACGGATTGTAGTAACTCTCCCCCAAGGTCAGATCGAACTTGACCCCGAACCGTACATACATCCGCTCGAGCGCCGCCAGACACAGCGGAATGAACCGGTCCCACAACGCCTGATTCTCGGCGTCCCCCGCGTGCAGCTTCGCCGTTTCGAGCCGCGCGAGCTCCGCGATCCGGGGATGCGCGTCCGCCAGTCCCTTCAGCGCCCCGTCCCCCTCGACCGCGGCGATTTTCTTCTCCGCCGAGACCAACTCCTCTTTCGCCGTCGCCAAATCACCCTGCAGCTTCTTCACCAACTTCGCCGCGTCTTTGTCTTGCGGCTTCGCGGCGGCCGCGGCTTGCGCGGCGGCGAGCTCCGTCTCGCGCTGCGTCACCGCCGCCTGCAACTGCGGCCGCTGTTTCACCAGTCCGTGATAGTCCCCGAGTTGATTCACCAGCCGATACAACCGCGCCAATTCCTTCACCGGCTCGGCGGCGTACGCGGCGGCGTCCCGAAAATGCTTGTAGCCGTAAATGATCATACCGAACTGGGTCCCCCAGTCGCCGACATGGTTGTCGCTGATCACCCGATGACCGAGAAACCGCAGCACCTTGTCGAGCGCGTGCCCGATCACCGTGCTCCGCAGATGCCCCACATGCATCGGCTTGGCGACGTTGGGGGACGAATAGTCGATCACATACGTCCGCGGCGGATCGGCGACCGCGACCCCCAGCCGATCGTCGCCGACCAGCGCGGTCGTCGCGGCGGCGATCACGTCGTCGCGCAGCCGCAGATTGATGAATCCCGGCCCCGCGATCTCGACCGCCGCGCACAAATCATCGACGGCGAGCCCCTTCACGATCGCCGTCGCGATCTCTCGGGGACTCTGCCGCAGGACGTTCTTCAGGGGCATCGCGCAGTTGGCTTGGAAGTCGCCGAACTTCGCATCCTGCGCGGGCTTCAGCATCTCGACATACGGCCCCGGCTCCGCGACCAACGGCAATAGCGCCGCCCGCAACCGGTCCCGCAATACGGCCTGAAAGTTCATCGTGGTGGGATTCTGGAAGAAGGGAAGAGGGAATGGCGAATAGGGAATGGCGAATAGCCAGAGAAAGGGGAGCCGCCTCGTCGTCTCTGGCTATTCCCTAATCCCTATTCGCTATTCGCCACCCCGCTCACAACGCCTCGCTGACCGGCACCGCCGGCAAGCCCGTCAGGGCGCGCCAATCGACGGTGCGGGCGTCGGACCACAAGTGCTCCAGGTCATACAGCAGCCGGGCGTCGGGCTGGAAGACGTGCAGCACGATGTCGCCGTAGTCCTGCACCAGCCATTGGTTCCCGCTTTCCCCTTCGGTCCCCAGGCAGCGGTTCCCCCGCGTCTTCATCGTCAGTCGGACTTCCTCGGCCAGCGCGAACATCTGCCGCGGATTCGCCCCCGTGGTGATCACGAAGTAATCGAAGACCGGCGTTACCTCGGTCAGGTCAAGGACGATCGTGTCGCGGCCGCGAAACTCCTCCGCGATCCGCGCGATCCGGCAGGCGTCCTCGAGACTGCGCTGCCGCTGAACTTCCAACGTCACGGGCATGAACTTCACACTCATTCTGGATGCCCGGCCATGACCGTGGCCGGGCCGCTGGAGACACAATTTATGGCCGCTTGATCAACTCGGGCCCATCGCCGGCGGTCTTCTCGTAGCCGTTCCGCCCCTTCACGTATTTCGTGAAGCCCAGCGACTCGAGATTCTTGTCCGACAGTTGCTCTTTCTTGTCGTGCTTGCCGTGAGGTTTCGGCGTCCACGGCGCGGTCACCTTCCGACGGATCGGAATCCCCGACTCCGGATGCCGCGTGAAGGCGGGGTCGTGAATCCCCTGGATGAATTCGAACACCCGCTCCCCCGCCGACCCGTCGGGGAGCACATCGACGTACATATACAGCGGCATGACTCCCGGCCCTCGCGATCCCTAGATCATCAATTCCGTGATTGTACCGGGTTTCCTCGCGGGTGCGACACCCGACACCTCTCGCGAGAGAGATGTTCACGCACCGGCCCCTCCTTGGTCACCCCGCCCGATTTCCCGAAAAAATCCCGTTGACGCCTCTAACCAGCGCGATATAACCCTTTGAATCATCCGGGTGTGCCCGTTCGGGAGATCTTCGCCGGCCATTATTTCGTACCCCCCAGGCACACAACGGGAACCCCTACGGAGTGCGTCTCCGGGGGGTTCGTCGTTTCCGCTCCAAGACTCCGGACTCGACGCCTACCGCATACCACCGGCTCCGCCCATGCGATCAAGGTGACGTGTCTGTTGACGCAATCAGTGTCCGTGAACGGAATCCACGGGCGAAGCCCGTGGCACACGTTCAGTTCGGCGGAATCAGTCGCGTGCGGTACGCCATCCTCACCCACGATCATCCCTATCTCCACTGGGATTTGCTGCTCGAACAGCCCGAATCGTGCCGGACCTGGCGACTCATGCGACCCCCGGAATCGTCCGCCCCCATCCCGGCCGAATCCCTTCCCGACCATCGGCTCCTCTATCTCGATTATGCCGGCCCGGTAAGCGGGGGCCGGGGAACGGTCACCTCCTGGGACGCCGGCCGACTCGTCTGGCTGACGGCGCTCCCCCATCACGTGGTCGCCCTCCTCGACGGCCCCCGCGGCCGTTTCCGCCTCGAACTCACCGCCGCCAACGACCTGTGGCACGCCCAATTCCACCCCACCCCCAATTCCACCCCACCACCGTTTAGCCGCGAGGCGCAGACGAGCGCGTTATTTCCCCTCAAACCGACGTCCCCCCGTTGACGATCATCCCATCAACGGATTAGCATATATCCGTTCGGGAGTGTCGCTCCTCCCTAATCGTCCTTGCCTCTCCGTCCGAGGAGCGCCGACATGCTCTTACGCCGCGATGCCTTGTTGCGTCTGGGGACCATCGGTCTTGGCGGGCTGACTCTTCCCCGACTGGTCCAAGCCGAGCAGACCGCGCGCGGCCTCCCCGGCGCGAAACTCGGCCCTTCCGCGACCGCCAAATCGTGCATCCTCGTCTACCTCTGGGGAGGCCCCCCCCAGCAGGAAACCTTCGACGTCAAACTCGACGCCCCGGTCGGAATTCGCTCCCAGTTCGGCGCGATCGACACGGTCGTCCCCGGCATCCGCATCTGCGACCAACTCCCGCGCATCGCCCAACACACCGACAAACTCGCGATCATTCGCTCCTACAACCATCCCAGCAACATCCATGAAGTCGGCGTCAACTACACGATGACCGGCCGCTTCAAGGATGGCCTCGTCGTCCCCCGGAACATGCGTAACCGTACCGACTTCCCCAACCTCGGCTCGGTCGTCTCCTACTTCAGTCCCCCCGCGGCGATGCCTGCCAGCGTCACCATCCCCCGCCCTATCGGGCACGACGGCGTCATCTACACCGGCACCCACGCCGGCTTCCTCGGCCCCCGACACGACCCCCTTGAACTCCAAGCCCCCGGTGAAGTCAGCGGGCCCCCGCCCCATAGTCTCGATCTGCCGACCGGGCTCGACGCGATCCGCATTCAATCCCGCGCCGGGCTCCTCAACGTTCTCGAGACGACCGAACGTCGCCTGCAGCAGACGGGGGATCGCGGCGCCATCGCCGGACTCGAATCGGCCCGCGAACAGGCCTACCGCATGCTCTTCGCCCCTGAAGCGAAGGGGGCCTTCGACGTCCATCGCGAACCCGACACGCTCCGCGATCGCTACGGCCGCAATGAGTATGGCGAAGCGTTTCTCCTGGCCCGCCGGCTCGTCGAATCGGGGGTCCGCCTCGTCACCCTCGTCTGGTACTACGTCGCCCCCAAAGACGGCAACGTGTTGAACGTCTGGGACAATCACGGCGGCACCCCGTCCATCAATGGCATCACCGGCGAGCAGATGCTGCGGGAGTACTACTGCCTGCCGTCGCTCGATCAGGGCTTCTCGGCGTTGATGGAGGATCTGTCCGACCGCGGACTCCTCGATGAGACGCTGGTGGCGATGATGGGCGAGTTCGGCCGCACGCCGAAGATCAACCCGCAAGGGGGCCGCGATCATTGGGGCCCGTGCCAATCGGTGGTCCTCGCCGGGGGGGGCATCCAAGGGGGACAGGTCTACGGCGCAAGCGACAAGCACGCGGCCTATCCGACGCAGCATCCCGTCAGCCCGGAAGACTTCATCGCCACGATCCATCACGCGATGGGCATCCCCCTCGAAGCCGAACTGCACGACCAGCAACGCCGCCCCCACCGCGTCTGTGACGGCACCCCGTTGACGGGGCTGTTTGCGTGATGATTGGTGACATGTGATGTGTTGACAGAAGCCCAGGGAAGGCCTTCCCTGGGCTTCAACCATCACCACGCAAACCCACCATCCGCCGTCGGCGGCGTGATCATCCACTGCGTCTCGACCGGCGCTTCGCGCAACAGCTCCAGACACGCCGCCCCCAGCGCGAACGCCCGATCGTCATGACAGCCCGGGTCGCGGCGATGATCGATCCGCACCCGACCCCCTTGATGGGTCCGCAGCACCAGCGACGACAACTCCGTCACCAAGTCGTCGGTCGCCGCGGTCGTCTCCAGTTGGCCACACCCGGCGGGCCAGCGGACCTGCCGATGGACGATCAGATTTCGTAGCGCCAGGGCGAGCGCGTGGTTCCCTTTCCCGGCGGCGAAGTCGAACCGTCGCAGGTCGTACCGGGACGACCAGCGCTGCAGGATCGCGAGGAGCTGATACTCATCGAGGACGAAACGGACGCCGGGAAAGTTCGCCGCCGTCCGATGAATCCAGTCTTCGACCCACTGGACGAGGACCGGTTGACCGGGCGCGGGGACCGCGACGTCCATCCGATCGACGAGGATCGTCTCTCCCGCGCGATGGGCCACGACCCCCACCGTGCGGTCATGCTTCTCGGCGTAATCGATCGCGGCGACATATGCGATCTCGGATCGTCCGATCTCGACGGTTCGCAAGTCGGGATCGACACACGCCGCCGCTTCCTCGCGCGAGACGAACTCCCCGTCGGAGTGTTGCCAGACGTTATCCCACAGGCGCGCATAGACCGCCGGAGGGAGCAGCCTCCGTTGTTCCGCGAGGGTCTCGGCCGTGATCCACGGGGCTTGCGATCCGGCGAGGGACGAGAAGTACCACTCGCCGGACGCCATCGCCGCCGCGCGGACCTCCCATTGCCAACCGGTCCCGAAACCCGCGTTGGTCAAAACGACCAGCACGCACGACGGTTTCTTGGCCGCCGAGGAACAGAGCGAATACCACAACTCCGGCTTGGTCCAATGACACAGCTCGTCACAGATGACGAAGTCGGGGAGTTGGCCCCACGAGCTGCCGACATCGGACGAGATCACCTGCAGTTCGCTGCCGGTGCGCGCATTGCGGATCGACTCCTTCCGCACCTGGAGGTCGGGACAGAGATGGGGATTGTGCCGGACGAGGTCGCCGATCGCGGCGTGGATCAACCGGGCCTGATCCTGATCGGCGGCGGCGGCGAGCCCGCGGACCGGGGCGAGCGCCCATTGCAGGATCCACGTCACCTGCACGGCGGTGTCAGTGGTCTTCGAGTGCCCGCGCGGCCGTTCGAGATACGCGCGCCGCGGGCCTTCGGTCGGACCGCGTCCCGCCAAGGTCAGCCACGCGGGATCGAGGGCGGCGAAGTCGCGCGCCTGCCAGGGTTGGAGGATCGCCGCGAGCCGTGACGCGGGATCAGGCTTCAGCCGCAGCGCCAGGCGATGGGCCTCCGGATGGTCCGCCGCCGCCCGCCGCTGCGTATCGTGCCGCGACGCGAGCCGGGAGCGCAATTCCCGCCGCTCGGCATTCGTCAACCAGTTGGTCATCGGTCAACCGTGCTGTGAGTTCGGACGAGTCGTCAGCGTGATCGGCTTGAAACAGGGTCGCGGGGCGGTTGCGGAGCCAGAACTGCTGCGCGGTGACGTGCCCCTTCATCGCGTTCTGATAGAGGGCCGCGAGGACGTTGTGGCTGAGGCTGTCGAAGACCCGCTCCAGGGCCTCGGCGAACGTCGGCTCCCGTTCCAGCGTCGTCCAGAAGGCGTCGACCGTCACGCCCACCTGCTGACACGCGCCGGCGGGACTCGCCCCGCGCTGCATCAGTTCAAGCACCACCCGTTGCGCTTCAGGACAGAGCGCCGTCGGCTCAGGACTCGGTTCCACAGGAGCTTGAGGCGGCGGTTCGAGCGCGGGGGCCGCGATTGTCGAAGATGTAGTAGACGGGTCGCGCGTGGCGGCTTTTCGCGGACGTTTCGGGGCGGAGTCGGCGGGTTTCGCGGGTCGGGTCACGATGGCCTCCGTACAGCGCGGAATGTTGCGCGCGCGACCGCCGTCTCGGTTCGGACGTCACGCCGACGCGAACAAACCCCGCCCGCTCGAAGAAGGGGTTGAGATGCCCCATCTCGGCGACCGCTTCGATCCAGGGTTGCGGCTGCAACTTGCAGCTCGCCCGGACGAACGCCGCCGACAATCCCGCCCCGCGATAGGTCGGATGGAGCACCACCCGCGACAGCGTCACCAACTGCTGATTGAGCCGCCGCAGCTTCAACTTCGACCAGCCGCCGGTCAGCCCGAAGAACCGGCCGCGCGGGGCGAGCGCCCGGGCGGGGCAGCCGAAGACGCAGATGCCGATCGGTTCGTCGCGATGCCAGAGGACCGTCACGCCGCGGACGAAGGGGAGGTGGTGGCTGCGATAATGCCACCGTGCGAAATACGGCCAGTCGCGCGGCGATCCGGTCGTGAGCTCGAGGTCGCCGGCGAAGCTGACGGCTTTTTTTTTTACGACCGGCCGCTCCCATTCCGGCGGTCCATCGAGCCGACAGCGCACGAGCAGGTCGGGTTGGAGATCCTCGAGGATGTCTTCATGCGTGGTCGCGATCAAGAGGCCATGCCCCGTCTTGGTGACGAGTTTGCGGACGTTGTGGGCGATGACCCGGGCGAGGGTCCGATCGAGGGCCGCCGTGAACTCATCCGCGATCAGCCAGCGCGGCTGTTGCGCCCAGCCGAGCGCCAAGCGAAAGCGATAGCGTTGCCCATCACTCAATTCTTGCGGGGTGCGCAGCAGCAGGCGCGCCTCCCCCAAGCCGCAACTGGTCAGCAGCGCGAGGGTCTCCTCGATCGGCGTCGGCAGCGCGTCGACGAGGATGCGGTCACCCAGCGGGAGGTGGTCGAGCCAGACCGTTCCCTCCAGTCGCCCCGCCGCGGCGCGCATCAGGCTCGATTTGCCCGATCCCGAGGGTCCGACGAACGCGACGAGGTCGCCCGGTTCAAGCGGGACCTCCCAACCGGCCGCGACGACATGCCGGCCCGTCTCGAAGCCGATGCCGAAATGGTCCATCACCACATGGGCATGGACCGAGGGCTTTTTGGGAAGAAAATCGTAAGCGACGTCAAGTTGCATGAGTCAGCTCCTGAGGATCGGGGCGAGATGAAGTCGCACTTGAGGATGCTCGGCGAGCCAGGCATCGAGGGCGGGCCGTACGGCGTCCCAATCTTCGTAGGGAATTTCCAGCGTGACGCTGCGGGAGGTCGGTTCGTCTTCGGGGTCGGCCGATGGGGTCGGGAGCGTCACGGGCCGCAATGTCAGATGTCGCAGTTCGTCCTCGCTGAAGCCGGTCAGTGTGGCGTCGAAGTCGGGGAGCGCCTGGAGTTCGTCGAGGAGCACACCAAGCTTGCCGGTGTCCCATTCGCCCCCCACCTGCGGATTGTTGAGGGCGATGTTGAGGGCCTGCTCGCGGTCGAGTGGGAGTTCCACCACGATGCAGGGGACTTCGGTCGCCCCCTGATCGCGGAGAATCCGCAGCCGTTGATGCCCGCCGACGACATGCCCCGTCGTCCGATTCCAGACCGGCGGCTGGACAAGATCAAACTCGGACAGCGAACGCTTGAGGCGCTCGTACCCGGGCATCCCCGGTCGCAGGGCGACGCGGGGATTGTAGGGGGCGGGAAGCAACCGGTCGATCGGGATCGTTTCGAGACGCATGGCGCGGTCCGCTGGGGAGGCATGGCGCGCTCCCCTGCGGGTCGCGGCTAAACGGGGGGTGGCGAATCGTCGGGTCGATCAGGATGGGTGTCCCAGTCCGGATCGTCGTCGGTCGGTTCGTCGTCGTGTTCGGGATTCGTGAGGAGCTCCCACGAACGGGTCGACAACGGTTCCAGGCGGAAGCGTTGTCGCAGATCGTCGCGGATGCTGCGGAGGCAACGGCTGACATGGCCGCGGGTGTGCCCCATCGCCAGGCCGATCTGATCGAGGTTCCACCCCGCGGTTTCGCGGAGGGCGAACATCGCCAGATACCGCCAGCGCTGGGCGTTTTCGCCGGCGTAGTGCCGTTGAATGCAGACCCACAATTCGTCGGAATCGTTGCGCGGGATCAGGATTTTCTGGGCGTACTTGTCGACGATGGTCATGGTCGGTTCCCTGCGGGAGACTGCCGGAACGACCCGGAGAACACTTGCCGCCGGGTCAGCGCTCGGGACGGTCGAGCAGAGGTCAGCGTCGATGCGGTACCGCTGTTGGGCAACCGGAATGCTTGGGATTTTGTCCGGAACGTTGGTCAACAATCATGCGGCCCGACATCGCGGCATCCACCGGCCTTCACGCCGGGCAACCCCATGTCGTGTTGGATTTCCGATGGGAACATCTGGTCTCAGCTCCGGCGTGAGAGCTTCGCCGCGAGCCTTAACGCCGCGAAGAGGCTGTGGGGGCGGGCGATCCCTTGCCAGGCGATGTCCCCCGCCGTCCCGTGATCGACGCTGGTGCGGATCACCGGCAGGCCGAGCGTGGTGTTGACCGCCGAATCGAAGGCGAGCGCCTTCACCGGGATGTGCCCCTGATCGTGATACATGCAGATCACCGCGTCGGTGCTCGCCCGGCGGGCCGGAATGAACGCGGTATCGGGCGGCAACGGGCCAGTCACGTCGTAGCCCCGGTGGCGCGCCTCCTTGATCGCCGGGAGGATGATCCTCTCTTCCTCGCGATCCCCGAACAGGCCATGTTCCCCCGCGTGGGGATTCAACCCGCAGACCACCAACCGCGGCGCGGCGTGTCCCAACTTGACGAGGGCCTCGGCGGTCAACTCGATCACGTCGACGATCCGCGACACCGTCAATAATCGGGGCACCTCGGCGTAGCCGACATGGACCGTCACGAAGGTGCAGGTGATTTCGGGGGCGTACTGCATCATGCACGACCGCGCGGCGTGCGTCCGGGCCGCGAACATCTCGGTATGGCCCGGAAAGTTGATGCCGGCGGCGTGCAGGGCTTCCTTGTTGATCGGGCCGGTGGTGACCCCCTCGATTCGTTGGGCGAGCGCGGCATCAATCGCCCCCTGGATGTAGTCGTAACTCGCCCGACCCGTCGCGGCGGTGCATTGCCCGGGAACAATCGTCGCGGCATCGAGGGAGGCGAAGTCGACGACCATCGGTCGGGTGATCGGAGCCGGCAAGGGATCCGCGGACGCGGAACGGAGTTCGATGTCGTCCGGCCACGGCAGGCCCGTCACCGCCGCGCACCGCCGCAAAACGTCCGCGTCTCCGAAGACGATCGGGAGGCAATCGTCACGCAGCCCGGCATCGCCCAGCGCGCGGAGCGCTAGCTCGGGTCCCACCCCGGCGGGATCCCCCATCGTCAAGACGATGCGCGGCAAGGGAACGCTCATGACGCGACATCCCGTGTGGCGGCCGCGATGTCAGCTGCAAGCTGAGCCCGCAGCGCCGCGGCGGAGTCGAACTTTCGCACGCCGCGGAGTTTGGTGGTGAGATCGACGTCCAGCCGTTGACCATACAAATCTCCGACGAAGTCGATCAGATGGACTTCGAGCTTGGTCGCCCCCTCGCCAAAGGTCGGGTTGGGGCCGACGTTGACGGCGGCGGCGTAGGTCCGTCCGTCCCAGCGAACCCGGCCCGCGTAAACGCCATGGCCCGGCAAGGTGGTCGCCACATCCGCGAGATTCGCGGTGGGGAACCCTAACGTCCGCCCGCGCTGCGCACCGGTCACCACCTGGCCGGTCACTCGATACGGATGTCCCAACAACTCGACGGCGGCGGTCAGTTCACCCGCCGTCAGCAAGGAACGGATCGCGCTCGAGGAGACCCACTGGCCTTGCCATGTGACCGGCTCGATGACGTCGAGCGTCAGTCCGGCGGATTGGCAGAGCTGCCGCAGCAGCGTGATGTTCCCGCCGCGGTCTTTCCCGAAGTAGAAATTCGGCCCCTCGACGAGGCCTTGCGCGCCGAGTTCCGCGCGAATCACTCGCGTGAAGAACTCCTCGGCGGTGAGAGCGAGGAGCTTGGAGGAGGTCTCCAGCACGAGGACCTGATCGACCCCCAACCCCAACAGCAGTTCGCGGCGGTGTTCGATGGTTGTGAGGGGTGGCGGCGCGCCGGTGGCGCTTAAGAGCGCTAAGGGGTGCGGGTCGAAGGTCACGACCACGGCGGGACGGGTCGCCTTGCGGGCCAGATCCACCAGCCGGGCGACCATCGCCTGATGGCCGCGATGGACGCCGTCGAAATTCCCGATGGCGACCTGACCGCCACGGGACTGGGGCGGTACACCTTGGGCGAACCACGACATCCGAACCGACGACTGCTACGGGGTGTGATGCGACCGGGGGGCACCTCATGACCCCCTGACGGACACAGCATAACACGCCGAGGCCCACCCCTCCCATAGGGCGGGCCTCTTCGCGGATCGCCTCGTTACGGCAGATCGAGCGGCACCAGGACGCCGGTGATCGTGTGGATGATTCCGTTGCCCGTCACGACGTTCAGGGGGCGGGTCAACGAGGGATCGGCGAGATCCGGGTCGTTATCGACGATGGTCCGGCCGGCGGGTTGAATCGTGGCCCCGTCGAGCAGCGTATCGAACGGACGACGCAACGTTCCGGCAATCAGGAATTGAACGGGGGTAATCTCTTCCGGCACTACGTGATAGAGGAGCACATCGGTCAGGACCGGGATCGGATCCCCGCCCCCCAGATCGGTGAGCGCGCCCACCAAAAAGTTCCAGGCCCGTTCTTCGCCACGCCCGCGGAAACCCAACGATTTCGCGAGATTGAGGAAGGCTTGGTCATTCGGGGCGAACAGGGTGAGCGACGCCTCCGGATTGTCGAGCGCCTCGGCGAGTCCGGCGGTGGAGACGGCGGTCAGCAGAATGTCGAAGTCCGCCGGATTGTTGTCGAACGCCCCACCATTGGCGACGACGAAATCGGTGATCGAATCGAAGCTCTGAGCTTGTGCCGATCGAGCACCAAACACCAACGCGCACGCCAGGAGCGCGCCACACAGACCACGATACGAATGCATAGTTTCCCCACGGAGGCCCGACAGGATTGGAAAAGAATCCGCGATGATGCGGCTAAGGAATGCTAGGCGAGCTGCGGCGCTTGGCAACTCGCGCGCGAGAAAAAATCGAACGCCAAACCACCGCTGAACCAATCCACCAGATCAGACTGCCCGCGTTCATCGCCTCGCAGGCGAACCGCGTTCTCGACGGTTCACCCCATGGTGAATCCCGCCTTCCCTTTCGCGTTCTTTCGTGAATTTCGTGGTTCCCTTCCACCCCCTCACCCTCGGACCCGACGACCCTGATTTGCCGTCCTTATGCGCCCCCAGTATCGTGGCGGAACTTCACCAGACGTTCATCTTTCGCCCTCTCGGATCGATCCCGCCGATGCCCGCCATTCAGAAGTTGCTCGTCGCCAATCGCAGCGAAATCGCCATCCGCGTCTTCCGCAGCGCCCACGAGCTCGGCATCGGCACCGTCGCGATTTACACCCATGAAGATCGCTATGCCCTCCATCGTTTCAAAGCCGACGAAGCCTATCTGATCGGCAAGCCGGGCGAGCCGATCCGCGCCTATCTCGACATCCCCGCGATCATGCGGATCGCCCGGGAATGCAAGGCCGACGGTGTCCATCCCGGTTACGGCTTTCTCTCCGAGAACCCCGCCCTCGCGCAGGCCTGTCTCGATCACGGCATCACGTTCGTCGGCCCCTCGGTCAAGATTCTCGAACAGCTCGGCGACAAGCTCACCGCGCGCGAGATCGCCAAAGCCGCGGGAGTTCCCGTCCTCGGCGGCAGCACCGCCCCGATCGCCACCGTCGAGGACGGCTTGAAACTCGCGACCACGATCGGCTTTCCGATCATGCTCAAGGCGGCCAAAGGGGGCGGCGGCCGCGGCATGCGCGTCGTCCCCAAACCCGAAGACTTCACCGATCTGTTCCTTCAAGCGCAGCGCGAATCGCTGAACGCCTTCGGCAGCCCTGATATCTTCGTCGAAAAGTTCGTCCCCCGGCCGCGACACATCGAGGTCCAACTCCTCGGCGACCTGCATGGCGGACTGGTCCATCTCTACGAGCGTGATTGTTCGGTCCAGCGGCGGCATCAGAAGGTCGTCGAGATCGCCCCCGCCCCGAATCTCGACCCCGCGATCCGCCAATCGATCTGTGATTCGGCCATCAAGATCGGTCGCGCGGTCGGGTACCAGAACGCCGGGACCGTCGAGTTTCTCTTCGACACCGACACGGGCCGGTACTATTTCATCGAGGTCAATCCCCGGATTCAGGTCGAACACACCGTAACCGAGGAAGTCACCGGGATCGACATCGTCAAGTCGCAGATTCTCGTCGCTCAAGGGACCCCCTTAAGCGATCCCGATATCGGGCTCGGCGACCAAACGCAGATTCGGACCAACGGCTTCGCGATCCAATGCCGCGTCACCACCGAAGACCCGGCGAACAACTTCATGCCCGATTACGGCCGCGTCTCGCATTACCGGTCGGCGGGGGGGATGGGGGTCCGGCTCGACGGCGGGAGCGCCTTCTCCGGCGCGATCGTCAACCCGTTCTACGATTCGATGCTGGTGAAGGTCTCCGTCCGCGGCCGCCGCTTCGGCGACGCCGCGAAACGGATGGAACGCTGCCTGCAGGAGTTCCGCATCCGCGGCGTGAAGACCAACATCCCCTTCCTGGTGAAGGTGATGACCCATCCGTCCTTCATCGCCGGCAACGTCACCACGCGGTTCATCGACGAGACCCCCGAGCTCTTCCAGTTCGAGCCGCGTAAAGACCGCGCGACGAAGGTCCTCACCTATCTTGGCGAAACCATCGTCAACGGCACGCCGGGGATCGATCGCAAGCTCGTCGCCAAAGTCCCGCGACATCCCGCCCCGGTGCCGGCGATCGATTACAACCGGCCCATTCCACCGGGGACGCGCGACAAGCTGCGGGAACTCGGCCCGACGAAGTTCGCCCAATGGGTCCGCGAGCAGCGCGACCTGCTCATCACCGACACCACCTTCCGCGACGCCCATCAGTCGCTCCTCGCGACGCGGTTCCGCACGCATGATCTGCTCCGGATCGCCGAAGTCTACGCGCGGCAGTGTTCGCGGCTCTTCTCCCTCGAAATGTGGGGCGGCGCGACCTTCGACACCAGTCTGCGGTTCCTCAAGGAGTGTCCCTGGGAACGCCTGACGATGATGCGCGAGAAGGTCCCCAACATCCTCTTCCAGATGTTGCTGCGGGCCTCCAACGCCGTCGGCTACACCAGCTACCCCGACAACGTCGTCCGCGAATTCGTCAAGGAATCGGCGGCGGCGGGGATGGACGTCTTCCGCGTCTTCGACTCCCTCAACTGGGTCAAGAACATGGAAGTCGCCATGGACGCCGTCCTGCGGACCGACGCGATTTGCGAAGCGGCGATCTGTTACTCCGGCGACATCTTGAACCCCGCGCGGACGAAGTACAACCTGCGGTACTACGTCGATCTTGCCAAACAGTTGGAAGCCCGCGGCGCGCACATTCTCGCCATCAAGGACATGGCCGGGTTGTGCAAACCCGCCGCCGCGTCGCTGCTGATCAAGACCCTCAAGGAGGAGATCGGCATCCCGATCCACTTCCACACGCACGACACCAACGGCATCCAAGGGGCCGCGATCCTGAATGGCAGCGCGGTCGGGCTCGATATCGCCGACTGCGCGATGGCCCCCATGTCGGGGGGGACCTCGCAGCCGAATCTCAACGCGATCGCCGAGGCGGTCCGCTTCTCCGATCGCCCGACGGGTCTCGAAACCGAGGCGATCGACGGGATCGCGCGGTATTGGGAAGTCGTCCGCGATTACTACAAGCCGTTTGAAACGGTCATGCTTCCCGCGACCGCCGATCTCTATCAGCACGAAATGCCCGGCGGGCAGTACACCAACCTTTATCAGCAGGCCAAGGCGCTCGGACTCGCCGACCGCTGGCCCGAGGTCTGCCGCGTCTACGCCGAAGTCAATCAGCTCTTCGGCGACATTGTTAAGGTGACCCCCAGCTCGAAATCGGTCGGGGACATGGCGCTCTTCATGGTCGCCAACAGCCTGACCGCCGCCGACATCCTTGATGAGCAACGCGAACTCACCTTCCCCGAATCGGTCCTCGACCTCATCGGCGGGAAGATGGGCCAACCTCCCGGCGGGTTCCCGCCCGCGGTCGTCGCCCGGATCATGCGCGACAAGCCCGTCGTCACCGGTCGACCCGGCGAAAGCCTGCCCCCCACCGACTTCGCGGCCGCCGCGAAAGCCCTTGGCGAGAAACTGCAAACCGAACCGACGCACCGCGATGTCCTCTCATGGATCCTTTATCCGAAGGTCTACGAAGACTTCGCCGCCCATCAGCGGAAGTACGCCGACACCAGCGGACTGCCCACCCCCGTCTTCTTCTATGGTCAGGAACCGGGCGAGGAGATCAGCGTCGACATCGAAGCCGGGAAGCGGCTCATCGTGAAGTTCCTCACCGTCGGCGATCCTCATCCGGACGGTCGTCGCACGGTCTTCTTCGAACTCAACGGCCAGCCGCGCGACGTCACCGTCGTCGACAAGTCGCTCGAACCCGATGCGCCGACCAACTTGAAGGCCGACACGGCGAATCCGAATCACATCGGCGCGAGCATGCCGGGGATGGTGGTGAGCGTCGCGGTCAAGGCGGGCGACAAGGTCGCGAAGGGTCAGAAGCTGCTGAGCCTGGAGGCAATGAAAATGGAGACGAACGTCGCGGCCGAACGGGACGGCAGGATCCAAGAAGTCCTGGTCCGCCCCGGGATGCAGGTCGCCACGGGCGATCTGCTGATGGTCTACGGCTAAGCGGGCCGCGCGGTATGTCGGCAGCCCCTCTACGGAGGGATCGCCGGGGGCACCCGCCCCCGGCGCGTGATCCACCATCAGGATGTGGTGACGGCCTCTTAAAGGCATGACGTCGGCCGTGTGCCATGGGCTTCGCCAGTGGTCTCTTACGGCCGGTCCCGTGAAGCGATCGCACTGGCGGAGCCAGTGGCACACGGGGGGGACGATTCGCTCCCATGCTGGATGGGGTTCAATCCCGCCATAGCCGGGGGCACCCGCTCCCGGCGCGTGTCGATGGCTCAACACGACATCGAACGACGTGGCCGATAACACCACGACGCACCTCACTCCGGCAACCGCCCCTGCTCGACCGGGGGGAAGGAACCGGTGCAAGCCTCCATGAACGCGACCAGGTCGGTTTTGTCTTGGGCGGAGAGTTTCAGCTTCACGACCTTGTCGCTGAGCCATTTGTTGGGAGTGCCCCCCTTGGCGTAGTGTTCGACGACGTCCAAAAGAGTCGCCAAGCTGCCGTCGTGCATGTAGGGGGCCGAGAGGGCCACGTTGCGGATCGTCGGCGTCTTGAACGCCCCCTTGTCCCGCTCGTCTTTCGTCACTTCATAACGGCCGAGGTCGGGCTTGGCGGCCTCGAACCCGATCCCCAGATTGTGATACTTCTCGTCGGCGAAGTTCGCCCCGACGTGGCACGCCGTGCAGTTGACGTCCTTGCTGAAGAAGAGGGCCCGACCCCGCTCCGCCGCCGCGGTGAAGGGGGTCTTCTCGGCGTTCGCCTTGAGCTCGAGATAACGTTCGTAAGTCTCCGGATCGTCCGCTTTCAAGTCGGCAAGATCATCGGCGTCGAGCCGCGCGAACGGCTTCAACTTTTCCGCGTAGTCGTACGCCGAAGGCCCGGTGACGAGACAACGCTCGAACGCCGCGATCGCCTGGCCGACCTGCTCGATCGTCACCCCCGCCGTACCGAAGACCGCCTCGAACTGCGCGACGTAGCCGGGAATCGACTTCAGCGTCGCGACACATTGCTCGTGGGTGTTCCCCATCTCGATCGGGTTGGCGATCGGACCCACCGCCTGCGCTTCCAGCGACGCGGCCCGGCCATCCCAAAATTGCGCTCCCGTGAGGATGCGGTTGTAACTGACCGGGGAATTGCGGCCCCCTTCCTGACCACGAATCCCCACGCCGAAGCGCGTCTGCCGGCTGTACCCTTCGTCGGGATGATGGCACGAGGCGCAGCTTACCGTGTTGTCGGCCGACAGCCGCGTGTCGAAATAGAGCTGCCGCCCCAGTTCGATCTTGGCCCGCGTGAGGGGGTTCTCGGCGAGGCCCACCAGGCCGCTTTGAGCATCGGCAAGACCGAGCGGCAATTCGGGCTCGAGCGTCACATGATTCTTCGGATCGGCGAGCCACGCCTTCAGTTCCGCCGGCTTGAGAGGGCCTGTTCCCGGAATCCCGGTCAGCAGGTTCCCCGTTCCCAGCAGTACGGTTTCCGACCCGGACGCCGGTTCGGCGGCGGACAACGCGGCCGCGCTCATCACAAGGGTCACGCCGCCAAGAATCCATCGTACACGCATGGTGCTCACTCACGGGAAGACTCGGGACCGATTCCACCGAATTGCGGTGGGAGGATTGTAGATTCGTCGAGTCGGGAGGCAATGGGGGAGCCGCCCGCCCACCGGTGAACGAGGCGACAATTTGTCGGGCAAGACTCGGGAATTCGCCCAGGACGGAGTATCCTGACGGCCCGCCGACCGGAAACGCCTCCCTCCCACCGGCCGTCATCGTCGGATGACGCCTGGTCCTCCAGCCCCCCGAACCGCGTGTCCACCGAGACCAACGTTTACGATCGCACCTTCTGGTTGGCCTACCTCGCCAACACGCTGCTCGTGCTCGCCAACGCGCTCACCTTCCGCTTCGCCGAATTGATCCACTTCTTCGGCGGCAGCGAACAGGTCGTCGGCGACATCGTCGCCGTCGCCCTCACCATCTCGGTCATCGTCCGGCTCAGCGTCTCGCATGTCATCGACGACTACGGCACCCGGCGGATGTGGCTCCTTTGTTCGATCCTTTTTATCTGCGGCGCGGCGATGTTCGTCACCGCAGAGCGGCTCTCGTGGTGGCTCTACCTCGCCCGCATCGCCTACGTCGTCGGCCTGACGGGAATGTTCGCCTGCTCGGTCACTCATATTCAAAATCATGTCCCGGCCGAACGCCGCACGGAAATCATCGGCAACCTGGGAAGCAGCGGCTTCATCGGGATGGTCTTGGGCTCGAACCTGGGGGACTGGATCCTGAGGGTGATCCCCGAAGGCCGACCGCAGTTCTTCGCCCTGTTCGGCGGCGCGGCGCTGTTGGGAATGCTCTATCTGGTGATCGTCACCGTCATCACTCGCGGCCAGCGTCACGAACCCGAAGAGCCCTCGCCGCCGGCCTATCGACTGCTGGTCCGCCATTGGCCCGGCGCGGTGGTGGTCGTCGCGCTGCTGATGGGACTCGGCATCACGTTGTCGACCGTCTTCCTCACGCGGTTCGCCACCAGTCGCCACATCGACGGTATCGGCGTCTTCTTCACCGGCTACGCCGTCTCCGCCTTCGTCTTTCGGTTATCCGTCCAGCATTGGAGCCGGACCATCGGCCGACATTGGATGCTCGTTCGCGGGCTGTTGGGCCATACCGTCGGCCATCTGCTGCTGGCCGATGCGACGCGGTGGTGGGAATTTCTGCTCCCCTCCATCTTCAGCGGGTTCGGCCACGCGCTGCTCTTTCCCGGCGTCGTCTCGCTGGGGGCGGGGGCCTTTCCGAAGCAGGCCCGGGGCTCGGGTACGGCGATCATTCTCGGCTGCATCGATGGCGGCTCGGTCGTCTTCGCCCCCATCCTCGGCCGCATCATCGTCGAGTTCGGTTTCCCCCCGATGTTCTACTTCGCCGCCGGCAGCTCCCTCGTCACCGCCGCGTGGTATGCATTGATCGCCTGGCGCTATCCCGACGAGGAAGCTCAGGGCAACCCATAACGCCGTCTCACGATCCATTCACACGACAGGATCGTCGCGAGGATCACGAAGGCGGGCCACCGGTCCCACACCGGCCGCGCCTGCGGCAACGACGTCACCGCCTCGAACGGCTTGAGTCGTTTCGGAATCTCGCCGACTTCATCCGGCGTGACGCAGATCCCTCCCGAGGCTCGCGCCACCGCCTCCAACAGCGTCCGATTCGCCGACAACTCCGCCAATTCGATCGTCGTCGCCGGGGTCACCAGGAAGTCCGCCTCGATCGGCTTCGGGCCCAAGTCCAACTGCGGCGCTTTCAACCGCGCCCGATACTCCCCCGGCGGCAACGCGGTCAGTTGTCCCTGCGAGATCAACGTCCGCCGGGCATCGGGGACCAGCGGCACCTGCGTCACCAACTCGTCCCCGCGGAAGATCTCGGCGACCGCCGATCGTTGCGGGGATGGGAGCGCCATCATCTTCGCCGACCAGCGGGCCTGAAACTCGACCGTCATCCCCGCGTCGTACCGCGCCTGCAACGGGCCGAACTGCACGAACTCGTTCCCCGCCCCGAGTTTCAACTCGGCGGCGTACCGTGCGAGTTGGCCCCAAAAGCGGTGATGAAACTGATCGGCCGAGCGGAACCGCCACCGCCACGTGCTGTCGGTCGCCACCCATAAGACCTGACCGAGGCCGTAGTGCTGATGGACGAGCAGCGGAATCGGCGGCGCGTTCCCCGCGTGCCGTCCATACGCCCACACCGTCGCCCCCGGTTTCGGTTCCCCGCGAATCCCCCACGTCGCCCCCGGCAAGGCGTCCCACACGGCGCGGTTGCTCGCGGGGTCGGCCGCCAGTTGCAACGGCGTCTGCAGTTCCCCCTCCGGCGTCAAACTCCAAGTCCAGCCCCGCGCGTTCGGCGGCGCGCCGGGGTCCGTCGACAGTCCCGCGACTTCGGGATTGGTGATCGGCAAGAGCGCCCGCAGTTCGGGCACGTCGAGTCCCAGCGGCATGCCCCCTCGCCCGGCGACCAAGACCAGCATTCCCCCCTGCTCGGCGACATACCGATCGAGCAGTCCCCACTCTTCGGGCCCCAGCATCCCCGCCGTCACGTCTCCCAGAATGACCAAGTTGCGATCGACCAGCGGATCGAGCGCCCCCGTCGCCTCGATTCGCGGCCACTGCGTCGGAAAGAACGGCTGCTCGAGGACCTGCAGATAGGGCTGGTCGTACAGCACCACGTCCGCCGTTACGCGGCGATCCCGCGCGAGCGCGATCTCGAGATACCGAAACTCCCACCGCGGCGACCCATCGACCAGCAAGACCCGCGTCCGATCATCGACCACCTGCAACGTGAATTCCCGCCGATTGTTGTCGACCCGCGTTTCCCCCTCCCACGTCGGCAACCGCAGTTCATACGTCTTCGTGCCAAGTTCGTCCGTCGGGAGGTCGAATTCGACCAACTGCGGCGCGTCGCCACTCGTCAGATTTCGTGTCTCGCGCGGCTCGTAGGCGTCTCCCACTTTTTCATACAACTCGACCGCCAGCGGCTGCGGATCGTAGCCCGCCGTGGAAATCAGGACCTTGACCCGGCTTTTGTCCCCCCGATAGACCGCGAGCGGCACATTGACCGAGACAATCGACAAATCCTTCGGGCGTTCGGTCGACCCGACGATCACCGGAAAGATCGGCACCCCACTCTTGCCCATCGACTCGGCGAGCGACAACGTCGTCGCGGCGTCGATGTCCCGTCCATCCGTGAACAGGATCACGCCCTGCCACGGGGTCTCATGACCGCCCGTGCTTAACAGCCGTAGCGGCGCGGCGAGCCGGGTCTGCCCGACGAGAGCTTCCGTGGGAATCGTCTCCGGAAAGCTCACGGGATCGGTCAGGCTCCAAGGAACCGAGACGCCCCCGAAGAGCGCCCCCTCGAGGAGCCCCAGCGGTTCCAACTGCTTGAGGAGCCCGTCAGGCCCTTCGAGGAGCGTCCGCCGCGCGATCTCCACCCGCGACAACGTGGCGAGTTGGGTCGCGAGCGCCCGCCACGTCTCGGCGTCGATCCCCTCCGGCGCCGCGGGGAGACTCCGCGGATCGACCGGCTCTCCCGGCACGGCGGCCGGGACCGGGGTCGCGCCATCGAGCCAGCCGATCCCTTTGAGCCACCGCAGTCGTTCCGCCGCCGTCGCCTGCCGATCGGTGAGCTGCATGCTTTCCGAGACATCGATCGCCACGAGCAATTTGCCGGTCCGCTCGCGATCAACGATCCAGGCCCACGTCGGCTGCAACAGCAGCACCAGGACCACCCCTAGCGCCGCCCCGCGCAGCCCCAACAGACACCACCCCACCCCCGACGGCACCAACCGCCGTTCCCACAGGAACAAGCGGACGATCAGCCCCGCCGCGACCGCGATCACCACCCCATGCACCCACCCCCACCCGGCGGCGGCCCCGGGAAACGTCAACTGCGGCGTGACGGCGTCGGACATGGGTCGGGCAGCGTTCGGGAGGTCAACCACAAACGGGGAGCGGAAGCTATCCTCAATCATAGCGAGACACCGCGCCGATTCCCTGATTCCCGATCTCATCTCGCTCCAGCCCGTACGACGTCATGGCGAAGCGGCGCGGGATGGTGACGTCTCGCGGCATCCGATATTCTCCCGCGACTTGGATCGTGCCCCTTGAGTCCCGCGATGTCCGTCCCTGTCGAACCGTCGTCTCCCGTCCCGGCGAGCCCCTCGGTCGAGGTGTCACCCAAGGGTTGGCGGCGCGTGAGTCGATTCGGGGGGCCGCTGGTCGTGGCGGTGGTGATGGGGCTTTACGTCGCCTGCCATGTCGATCCGGCGGGGAGTTATCCCGCGATGCCCGAAGGTCCGGGGGTGACGCTCGACGAGACGTTCAACGTGCAGCAGGGGGTGTTGCTCGTCGAAGGGCTGCGCGCGTATGGGCCTGCGATCGTGTTTCCCGAGAATCTGCAGGAGGTCTTCGGGAAAGAGCTGCATCTCCCCGACCATCCGCCCTTGGGTCGCTTCTGGCTGGGGTTGCATCATCACGCCGTGTGGTGGTTCGCGCCGCCGACGTCGCCCGACGGCCCGTTCGTGACCGCCTGCGCCCGGGTCGGCTCGGCGACGGCGTTCGCCCTCACGATTCTCCTCGCCGGGTGCTTCGCGACGATCTGGTACGGCGAATGGGCCGGGCTGATGACCGCGCTAGGGTTCACGATCGTGCCGCGACTCATCGGGCATGCCCATCTGGCGTCGTTGGAAACGATCACCAATCTGACCTGCACGCTCGCGACCTTGCTGGCGGCGCATTATTGGACCGGGTATGCCCCGCCGACCCGCCGGGTCGCCATTGGGACCGGATTCTGCTTCGGCCTCGCGCTCCTGACGAAGATCCAGGGGGTGCTCGTGTGGCCCCCCGTCGCGCTGCTGGCGATTCTGCTCCATCGGCGGCCGGGCTTTCGCCCGCTGATGGTTTGGAGTCTGACCGGCTGCGTCGTCTTCTTTGTGGGGTGGCCCTGGTTGTGGCTCGATCCCGTCGCGCATCTGTCACAGTATCTGCGCGGGGCGGCGGATCGCGTCGAACTGGGAGTGTGGTACCTCGGCGAGCGATTCACCGACCGCACGGTGACATGGGTCTATTCCTGGAAGTATTTCTGGTGGACCATGCCCCTCAAGTTGACGCTGATCGGGCTGCTGGGGAGTTGGGGTTACCCGGAGAAGCCGAACGTCGACGCGCGAGTCCGCAACAAAACGATGGCGAAACGGCTGACGCCGCGCGAGATGTTTCTGTTCATCGCGGCGGTGTGGCCGCTGGTCTTCTTTTCGCTGCCTGGTGTGCCGATCTACGACTGCGAACGGCTCTGGCTGCCTGCGGTGCCGGTGTGGATGGTCCTGGTCGGACGGGGGTCCGACGTGCTGCTGCGGCGGCTTAACGGCTGGTGGCGGACGACGGGGCCGTTGCTGTATCTGATCTACTTCACGCTGGCGATCGTGCAGGCGGTCATTCTGCTGCGGTACGCCCCGGTGCAGTTGTGCTACTACTCGGGGACTGCGTGGGGGGCGGCGGGCGCGGCGAAGTACGATCTCGAGCGCGACTACTGGGGCGTCGCGATCACGCGATCGCTCTGGGATGCGGTCGTGCGGCAAGTCCCCCGGGGCGCGACGTTAGCCGTCACCCCGGTGCTGCATCAGTTTCAATTGGCGGAGTATCAGCGTCAATCGCCGCTGGTTCGTGGGCATGACCTGCGGCTGGAACCGTACGACGGGTCACGGAGCGATCAGCGGTACGTCCTGACGTTCCAGCGCCGGGCCGACCTGCCGGCGGAGTTTCACGCGCCCGATCCACGCTGGGAGTTGCTGGCTCAGACCGAGCTCGATGGGTTGCTGCTGGCGGGACTGTATCGGCGGGTGGAAGCCGCGCGTCCCTGATCGTCAGCCACACGTCCTCTGCGCATCCACAAAGAGCGGCGCGGCGCCAGCCCGCCGTGCGATCCATGAGGACGCGCCAGGGGACATCGCGCTGTCGACGGTGGCCCTGCCCTCATGCCTGAATGGCTCGCATCAGCCCATCAACGCTCACGTGACGCACCGGACGTCCTTGGTCATCCCACGGCGGGCTGACGCCGCGCCGCTCTTGGCATGTGCGTTGCGTCGCGCGAGGGGCGGGTGCCCCTCGCTATGGGAGCGCCCGGAGTACAGCGGAAATTCCCAGCCTAACATAGGCCGGGGCACCCGCCCCGGCCGCGTTTACGAAGGGTTGGCTAACCCAGCCTACGGCGCTGATTGATGGTCATACCGGGCGTTCGTGATGCTACTCATCCAGCTCATGCGCGATGAGGTCCGCGTACGTTTCGCGGCGGCGGATCACCTGCACTTTGCCGCCGTCGATCAGGACTTCGCAGCCGCGCGGGCGGGAGTTGTAGTTGCTGCTCATCGCGGTGCCGTAGGCCCCGGCGCTGAAGATGGCCATCAAATCGCCGCGTTCGACCTTCGGCAAGTAGCGATCCTTCGCGAAGCAGTCGCCCGATTCGCAGACGGGGCCGACGACGTCCTGCTTCGCGCAGCCGGCGAGCTCCCCTTCGACGTTCTCGGGCATCGCGACGGCGGGCTTGACCGGCCAGATGCGATGGAATGAATCGTACATCGCCGGGCGGACGAGGTCGTTCATCGCGGCGTCTTGAATGATGAAGGTCTTGCCCCCTTCATGTTTCGTGTAGACGACCCGCCCCACCAGAATCCCGGCGTTGCCGCAGATGAACCGCCCCGGCTCCAACGCCAACCGGCAACCCGCCTCCTTGACGGCGGGGACGATCACTTCGGCATAGGCCGCGGCGGGGAGCCCTTCGTTCTGCCGGTAGCTGATGCCGAAGCCGCCGCCGAGATTGATCCAATCGATCGCATGGCCGGCGGCGCGCAGGCCGCGCACGACCTCGACCGCCTTCTTGCCGGCGGCTTCGTAGGGATCGGTCGTCAGGATCGGCGAGCCGAGATGCATGTGGATCCCGGTCAGTTTGAGCCGCGGTTCGTGCAGCACCTTGGCGGCGAGCTGCTGGAACCGTTCGATGTCCATGCCGAACTTGTTCCCTTTCTTGCCGGTGGTGGTCTTGCTGTGGGTCTTCGCGTCGATGTCGGGATTGAGCCGGAGCGCGACCGGGGCGACGACGTTCATCGACCCTGCGACGGCGGTGATGGCGTCGAGCTCCGCCTCGCTTTCGACGTCGAACATCAGAATCCGCGATTCGAGGGCGAAGCGGATTTCGTCATCGGTCTTGCCGACCCCGGCGAAGACGACCTTTGTCGTATCAGCCCCGGCGGCCTTCACGCGATAGAGTTCGCCCCCGGAGACGACGTCGAAGCTCGAACCCGCCTCGGCCATCGTCTTCAAGATGCCGAGATTCGAGTTGGCCTTCACCGAATAGCAGAGGACCGGATCGACGGCGGCGAAGGCGGTTTGAATCTGTCGCAGTTGATGGAGCAGATACGCCTTGGAATAAATCCACAGCGGCGTGCCGAACTCGGTCGCCAAGCGGCTGACGGGGACGTCTTCGCAATACAACTCGCCGTGGATGTACGGGAAGGGGTTCATGCTGGATCGGATTTTTTCGTTTGGGGATGAATGTTTGGGGCGTTCAGTCCGACGGAATCACGCCATCAATGGTGTTTATTCCGGCAGATCAAATTCACGGTTCAACCAGAGATACCCGGCATCGGACTCCTCGCCCGACGCCAGCGGGAGGATAAAAACAATTTGCTGTTGCAGCTCTTCCGGCAAGTCGGACAGCAACGGTTCGATCCGGTCGACGCGCTCCTGTCTGGGGAGCGGGCGAAACTGCTCATCGATGATCCGGACACGAATCGACGCCGGGTTGTATTGATAGGCGTCCACTCGTTGAAAGTGGGCGGAGAGATGCTGTTGGACCAAGTCCGAAGCGGTGGTCGTGGTGTGTGCGCCGTGACCGATACTCATGCGATTTGTCTCCCCGCCCAGAGCCAGATTTGATCCGCCGACTCCAGGAGATAACGACATTCGGCGGACGTTCAACGCCCGGTCTCATAACGCATCTCGACATACCACAATACCGCGCAACGCCTCAATCGCCTGATCAAGTCGGGCGGAAGCGGAGCCCCGCGAAGTTCCACGTCGTGAACCAGATGATCGAGCTTGTGCGCCGCATCCCCGCGAAACTCGGTCTCCATCAGCATGCGACGTTCACTCGGAATCGTACGGGCCAGGATGATCGACTTGAGCGAGCACTCCAGGCCGTAACCTCCAAGGTATATGGCATCCAGGGACTCCGCGGCCGTGGCGAGCAGTTTGGCGGCGGCAATGCGCTGCCCCGCCGCGCGGTGAAATCGCATGACCAGCGAATCATTCATCGCCCGGACCTTGGGAGCTTTCTCGTGTAAGCCAGTTTACCGATGCTTCGCCAGCAATTCGGCGATCTGCACGGCGTTGGTCGCCGCCCCTTTGCGCAGGTTGTCGCTGACGCACCAGAACGACAGGCCGTTCGGGTGGGACAGGTCTTTGCGGATGCGGCCGACGTAGACCAGATCGCTGTCGGTACAGGTGTGAGGCATCGGGTAGCCGCCGAAGTTCGGTTCGTCGACCACCTGGATCCCCGGAAAGGTCGCGAACAGCGTCTTCGCTTCCGCCGGACTGACCGGGCGTTCGGTCTCGACGAGGATCGTCTCGCTGTGACAGTTCGCGACGGGAATCCGCACGCAGGTCGGGCAGACGAGGATCGACTGGTCGCCGAGAATCTTGCGGGTCTCGTAGACCATCTTCAGTTCTTCGCTGGTGTAGCCGTCCTCCTTGAACCCGCCGATCTGCGGGATGGCGTTGAACGGAATCGGCGACTTGAACGCCTTCTGCTTGTAAGGCCGCCCGGCGAGATACGCCTTCGTCCCTTCGACGAGGTCTTCGGTCCCGGTGACTCCCGCGCCGCTGACGGCTTGATACGTGCTGACGACCACCCGCTTCACCTTCGCGGCGTCGTGCAGCGGCTTCAGGCACATCACCAACTGCGTGGTCGAGCAGTTCGGGCTGGCGATAATCCCCTTCGCGTTTAAGGCGTCTTGCGGATTGATTTCGGGGATGACCAACGCGACATCAGGCTGCATCCGGAAATGGCCCGACTCGTCGATCACCTTGCACCCGGCGGCGACGGCGTGCGGCAGGTATTCCGCCGCGACCTCGTCCGGGGTGCTGGCGACGACCAGATCGACCCCGCGGAAGGCCTCGGGACGGAGCTCTTCAATGACGTGCTCGCGGCCTTTGAACGTCAGTTTCGCGCCGGCGGACCGGGCGGAGGCGAGGAACTTGTACGTTTTCGCGAGATCAGGCCGCTCCTCCAGGAGCCGCAACATGATCCGGCCGACCGCGCCGGTCGCCCCCACCACCGCCATCGTTCCGAACACCGCTGAATCCCTTGTCTCACGAACCGACGGAATCATCGCTCCCGCGGGCGACACCGGTCGATCCGCCGATGTTCGCGGGATATGGACACGAAACCGAGCTTTCCAAGGTCTCGAAGTAAGCAGGTCATTTTACTCCGTGATCACCCCGCGCCGCCATGGTCTGTTTCGGACGCGCGGCGGGGCGTGATCCGTGATCTAATGGAGCCTCTGACGACGATCCGAAACGCCCGGCGGAACCACGTGCCATGAGTTTTCCCGAGATGCTGCGCGTCCGGCAGCGGTTTGACGCCACGCGGATTGACGATGTCGCCGGGGAAGTGGACGCGCAGCTCCGCCGCCTGTCACTGGGCCGTAAGATTCAGCCGGGGCAGACGGTCGCGGTGACCGCCGGCAGCCGGGGGATCGCCCACATCGCGGTGATCACCAAAGCGGTCGTCGACCACCTGAAGGGCGTGGGAGCCGTCCCGTTCATCGTGCCTGCCATGGGAAGCCATGGCGGCGGAACGGCGGAAGGCCAGACGAAGATTCTCGCCGACTACGGCATCACCCCCGCGACGATGGGCTGCGAGCTCCGCGCGTCGATGGAGACGGTGATCGTCGATCGAACGCCGCAGGGGATTCCCGTCCACTTCGATCGGCATGCTTCGCAGGCCGATCATGTGGTGGTGGTCGGCCGCGTGAAACCCCACACCGGGTTCGTGGGGGACGTGGAATCGGGACTGCATAAGATGATGCTGATCGGCCTCGGCAAGCATGAAGGGGCGAAGATTTATCATCGCGCGATCGCCAACTACAGCTTCATGGAGATCATCACGGCGGTGGCGGAATCGGTGATCCGCAAATGCCGCGTCGTCGCCGGGCTGGCGATCGTCGAGAACGCCTACGATGAAACCGCCCGCATCGAAGCCGTCGCGCCGGAAGAATTTCTTCCGCGTGAACGGGAGCTCCTCAAGCTCGCGTGCGATTGGTTGCCGCGGTTGCCGTTCGATCGTTGTGACCTGCTGATCATCGATCGCATCGGCAAGAACATCTCGGGAACGGGGCTCGATACGAATGTCGTCGGTCGGAAGTTCGACGATCACGCGGGGACCGACCGCGACCGCGTCCATTGCCGGCGGATCTTCGTCCGGGGACTCACCGAAGAGACGCACGGCAACGCGACCGGGATCGGACTGACCGAGTTCACCAACCGACGGACGATCGACGCCGTTGATCGGAAGATCACGGCGATCAACTGCATCACCGGCCTGCATCCCACGGCGGCGATGCTCCCGATCGCGTTCGAGACCGACCGCGAGGTTGTCGCCGCGGCGCTGCAAACCGTGGGGCTGATCGAGCCTCCGGACGCCCGCGTGATTCAGATTGCCGATACGCTGCACCTCGCCGAGTGCCTGGTCAGCCGGGCTTATCTTGCGGAGCTGCAAGGCCGTGGCGACCTGACGATCGTTGACGGCCCGACCCCGATGACGTTCGATGCGGCGGGGAACCTGACGGACGTCTCGGCATCCGGAATCGGCCACCCACCCCACGCAGGCAAGTGAGATCGACCGAAAATTCCACGCGGGTTGTCGTACCGTTGTTCGGAGATGCGATGAAGGGGGGAGAGGAAACCTTTACGCCGTCGGTATCCCCACGCGGTCCGAGAGCCGGTCAGACCGAACCTGGCGACATTCACGCCTTCCCGACGAGGAATCTCGGGTTCATCTAGCCGATAGGCGGGGTTTTCACTACAACCCGCGCGGAACCACATTCGGGAAAGGATTCCCATGTCAGGCGACGGACGGACGACGCGGCGGTCATGGTGGGTGATGGCGTTCCTCGGAGTCGCCGGGATCGGCGCGCTGCTGCCGGCCGCGACCCCGCCCGGCCGGCTCCCCAGCGGACCCGATGAGCTCTGCCCCGGCGAAGTCGGGCTCTGTTCGCGGGGGATCGCGACGACGCTCGACTGGTTCGATGTCGTCCGGCAGCACGCCGCCGTCTCGTCGAGCCGTCACGAGTGGAATTTCGCCGCCGCGGCCGATCCCTGTCGGACACCGCGGGCCACCTGCACCGAACCCATCGCCGCGCGCGGCGTGTTTCCGGACACGAGCGCCGGAGGCGTTCCCGTCACGACGCCGCGGATCCCCGTCCGTGAACACCTGCGGGCCTGGGTGGCCGCGAGTGCCCAACGTCCGACACCCCTGGAGCCGGCGGGCCCCCGTCGCGCGCCGATCGATACGAAGGAATGGTTGCAGCGATCGTCGGGCGAGTTGCTGTCGGCCCATGCCACGGCGGTCGCCGCCGAATTTCTGGGACCGGTGACGTTGGCCCAACTGGAGGCGAACTATCTCTGGGCGGCATCACCCCCCCAACCGGGGAGCTTGGAGCTTCAGGCGATTCCTCGCGATGACATGACCCGGCTCTTCTGCCGCGAAATCCGCGTGGTCTTGGGGGAGCGCTCCCAAGTCCAAAGCTTGTCGATCGTCGACCAATCCGGAACGGCCTATGGCGTCTTGTTGACCGCAGTGGGGGTCGAGGAGGAACCGATCGGCGTCGCGGTGGTCGATACCGCCGCGCTTCACGAGGTCCTGCACGCGGCCCTCAGCGACGCCGAATTGCCCCCCAGCCCGCAGCCGGACGGGGCATCGCCGCCGCTGATCCGGTTCGCCGCCGCGACCGTCGAGGTGCTGGAAGAAGCACCATCCGAAGTCGTGCCGGTCCCGCGGCCCGAAAAGTAAGGCCGCACGCGAGGGGCCGGACTCGGGGAATCGGCCTGCTCGAGAGCCGAACGTCCGGAAACCCCCTCGCTGGCGGGATCGGGGCGTTGCGACAATAATCCCGCTTCTCCGGGCGGAACTGGCGCGTTGGCCGCCGACGCCCGGGGTCAGGCTCTTGGAGACGATGCGCTTACGAACCGTCGTTTCCCGCCTCCCCGGAAGGTCCGTCCGTTGACAACGATTCTCGTCTGGGGAGCCTTCGTGCTCCTCGTCCTCATCATCCTCGCCTTCGATTTGGGGATGTTCTCGAAAGGTCCGGCCAAGGCGATCAGCGCCCGGCAGGCCCTCTTTCGCACCGGGGTTTACGTCGCCTTATCGGCGATGTTCACCGTCTTCGTCTACTATGCTTATGACAACCACTGGGGCGAACTGGGGATCTACGACGCCCCCGACGACGCGGACGATCACGCCGCCCACGGCAAGCGGCTGCGGCTCGCCTACCCCTTCGAGCCCGAACTCAAAAGCGAAGCCGGCCACGGCCTCCCCTCTAACGGGCAGGAAGCGGCGACGATGTACTTCACCGGGTACCTGGTGGAGCAGTCCCTCAGCATGGACAACATCTTCGTCATCGCGCTCATCCTCGGATTCTTCAAAGTCCCGGCAGCCTATCAGCACCGCGTCCTCTACTGGGGGATCATGGGGGCCCTCATCATGCGCGGCGTGATGATCGGCCTCGGCGCGCAACTGATCCACCGCTTCGACGGGATCATCTATGTCTTCGGCGCGCTGCTGGTCTACACCGCGTGGAAGATGCTCGGCTCGGACGACGATCACCTCGATCCCAACGACAGCCGGGCGCTCAAACTCATCCGCAAGTTCATCCACGTCCATCCCAATTTCGACGGCGACCGGTTCTTCACCACGGTTGACAAGGTCTGGGGGGCGACGCCGTTGTTCATGGCATTGGTCATCGTCGAGACGACCGACCTGATTTTCGCGGTCGATTCGATTCCGGCCGTCTTCGGCATCACCCACGACCCGTTCCTGGTCTTCACCTCGAACGTCTTCGCGATCCTGGGGTTGCGGTCCCTTTACTTCGCGCTCGCCGACCTGCTCGACAAATTCCGTTTCCTGAAATACAGCCTGGTGGCGATCCTCGCGTTCGTGGGGATCAAGATGCTGGTTCACGCGGTCGTCGAGATCTCCCCCCTCGTCTCGCTGTCGGTGATCGGCGTCTTTCTCGGACTCGGCGTCGGCGCGTCGTGGTGGCTCCCCGAAGGCCCGAAACCCGAACCGGTCCCCGACGAAGCGACCTGACCGCAAAGAGCGGCGCGGCGTCAGCCCGCCGTGCAACGTGCAACAACGGGTCCGTGGCGTGCGGGCCCCGTCGAACTTGGTTCCCACGGCGGGCTGACGCCGCGCCGCTCGCTGGAATGCGACTCAGACCGTAACTCGGAGCCCCGCGATGCTCGCCACCAGCCCGTTTTCCGGCGGGGTTCCCGTCTACGACTGTCACGTCCTGCTCCGCCGTCCCATCGAGCCGGGGGGCCGCTTTCTGGGACGTTGTGCCCGCGCCCCGTCCGTGACCGCCGAAGGAACGACCGAGCGCGAAACCCTGCAGGCGATCGTGATCCGCTTCAAATACTTCCTGCAAGAGCACGAATCGCAAGGCCGACCCATCCCGTGGACCGACCCTCCCGCCCAGCCCGAACCCGGCGAAGTCGAACGCTGGATCCCGGTCCACCTGTAGCGACCATGCCCGCGACGGAAAGCCTGTCACCCCTGTCGATCCTAGGTCGACTGACGGCTCGATCGTCCACGGCGGACCAGTCGCTCCGCTTCGCGGGCGAAACCGGCGACGAGGCGAAGTCCCCGCGTTCAGCAACCGATGATGAGCGATAGGCCCCCCGCGCGGCCGCGCGGCGATTCGCCGCCGCCTCGCTTCATCCCGCAAGGTCCCCCCGACCATGTCGTTTCGTCTGATCCTCGCCGGCTCGTTGCTGTTCGCCATCGCCACCTCAATCGACGCCCGCGTGATCTACGTCGACAACCAGAACGGTTGGGACGGCTATGACGGGTTCACCGCCGATCCGACTTCGCAGACGACGGGCCCCGTCCAAACCATCGAGCGCGCCCTGCGACTCGCCCGCCGGGGAGACACCATCGATCTTCGCAACACCGGGATGCCTTATCGCGAATCGATCGCCCTTGCGGGAATCCATCACAGTGGTTACCCCCAGGAACCCTTCGTCATTCAAGGGAACGGTGCGGTCCTGAATGGGCTGGCCGCGATTCCCTCCGACGGCTGGCGGCGCGTCGGTGACGGTCTCTGGCGGCTCTCCCTCACGCGGAAAGGCCACTACCGTTTCTTCCGTGGGGACCAACCCGTCGCCGAGCATCGTCCCTCCGCGGGGCGCGTCGTCCTCGGCGAGCTGCCCGTCGATCATTGGGTCGCCGACCGCGGAGCCGTGATCTTCCGGCTGGCCCCCGACAACACGCCCCTCACGGAAACCTGGAGCTACGCCGCGCTCGAGTACGGAGTGTCGCTGGTCGATGTGAAGCACGTCGAGCTTCGCGGCTTGACGATTCAAGGCTGCCGGGTCGATGGCCTCGCGCTCGACAACAACTGCCGCGCGATCCGGCTGGATGACGTCACGCTCGAGCAACACGGCCGCTGCGGCTTGGCGGTGAATGGAACCTCGCACGTCACCATCATCAACAGCCGCATCCGCGACAACGGTCGGCACGCGATCCTGATCACCGAACGCGCGGGAATCGAACTTGTCGAGACCGACCTCGACGGCGTGGAGCCGACGCTGGAGACGAGCCGATAACCTGAGCTTCCCATCCGACCATGCGCCGCTGGATTCGCCGACCGTGTGCCCTCGGCGCTCGGCCGACCGTGTGCCACTGGCTTCGCCAGTGGTCTTCAAGGGATCACCTGTCGTACGATGAGCGTGCGAGCCGTCGGCCACACAACGGAGCGGCGCGGCGTCAGTCCGCCGTGCGATGGGCCCCGCCGCGTCCTATCCACCCGATCCGGGTTACGACCGATGACATCGGGTGGCCGAGTCTCGCCAAGTCATAAGACGTCGCCGATGATGCCTGTCCGAAGTAGGGCGCCGAACATGACGCGCGCGGCGGGCTCACGCCGCGCCGCTCCTTGCAAGATGCCGGCCGCGTGAGCTGACCACGTTCCGTCGAACCTGTTTCGATCAGCTCCCGTCGCCCAGCCTCGCACCACAACGATTCCTGAGGTATCACTTCCCGTCATGGATGCCATCGGGCAGGCACTGCTGGGCGCGGGGCTGCTTCTCACCATCGCGCTGAGCTTCTGCGCCTGGATCGGGCTCGGTCACGCTTGGCTCAGCACCGGAGCGACCTGGTTGCCGCCCGATCCGCGACCGCGCGCGGCCCGGCCGCGCGCCGCCGTCTGGTTCGCCGGGTTCTGGGTGCTGGCGTCGCTGGCCGATCAACTCTGGTCGGAGTGGTCGCCCCCCACACGAGAATTCCGCCCCGAGCTGCTGATCCGTGTCGTGCTCCTGTCGAGCATCGTGCTGCTGGCGCAAGTCGGGCTGTTGTGCGGGCTCGGCCGGTTGACGTGGCGTGACCTGGGATACGATCCGTCGCGCGAGTGGGACTCGGTCAGGCTCGCCGGGGCGACACTGCTCCTGGTCGTCGCCCCCACGGCGGGCTTGCTCCTCATCAGCCTGCAGGCCGGCTGGCGCACCCCCGAGACGCAACACGCGTTGTTGCAGCTCCTTCGAGCACATCCCGAACCGCATTGGCTCGCGCTGTTGGCGTTGATCGCGGTCGGCATCGCCCCCTGCTCCGAAGAGCTGATGTTCCGCGTGACGTTGCAAGGTTGGCTCACCGAGCGGCTCGGCGGTCGCTGGTCATTGCCGATCGTCGCGGTCCTGTTCGCGCTGATGCACGGCTGGCGTGATGGGTTGGCGCTGCTCCCTCTCGCGGGGCTCCTGGGCTACGTCTATCACCGCCGTCACGACTTCGCGGCGATCGTGCTGACCCATGCGTTGTTCAACGGGGTCAATTTGGTCTTGGCGCTCCTTGCGCGCCCACCGTCGTGATCAGCGGTTGATGGCGCCTTCCGTTCCCCGCGCAACAAATCCCGCTGAAGTGATCGGCGGGATGTGTGACGACGCGAGACGGGACGCGCGGGATGTTGGGAACCTGGTTCAAAACGATTCGGGGCGTGCCCGCCCAAGCTCTGCTGGGCAACGCCCGCGATACGACGGCGCCGGCGCAGGCCCTCATCCTGGGAGCCAATCTGACCCTCGACAGTGAAGGGGTCTTGTCGGCGTCAGCGCTGACGGGGCCCCAGGGTCCCGTCGGTCCGCAAGGTCTCAAGGGTGACACCGGCGATACCGGACCCCAAGGTCCGGCCGGTCCGCAGGGGCCCCAAGGTGACGCCGGAGCCGCGGGCCCTCAGGGCGCGACCGGCGCGCAAGGCCCAATAGGCCCCATAGGGCCCCAAGGCGCGACAGGTCCGCAAGGCCCGCAGGGTGCGACGGGCCCGCAAGGCCCCCAAGGCCCAACGGGCCCGCAAGGCCCGGCGGGCGGGACCGGCGACGCGGTCAAGGCACAGTCCGGACTCTGGTATTCGGGCCAAGACCCGCAGACCCATGGCTCCGCCGTCGCCATCGCCGCGAACACGCTCTATCTGCTGCCGTTCCAGTTCGACACCGCCGAGACCTGGGACGCGATTTTCACGCACGTCAACTCGACGGGGACGGCCACCCTCGCGCGGCTGGGCATCTATGATCCCGTCCTGTCGGCGAGCCCCCCCACGTTCCATCTGTTGGTCGACGCGGGGACCGTGTCGGTCGCGACTACCGGCAGCAAGTCGCTGACCGGGCTCGGGCGGAGCCTCGCCGCGGGCAAGCTGGTCTTTCTCGCCATCCTCAGCGATGGCGCGTGGACCAACCTCGGCTCGACCGGGACCAATCTTCGTCGCCCCTTGCTTCGTGGTCAGAACGGGAGCCTCAACGGCGGGCTCGTGACCCACTACACGAAGGCGCAGACCTACGGCGCGTTGCCGTCCACGGTCAGCGGCGTGTCGCTCGGCTCCAGCAATCTTCCCTCGTGCGGCTTGAGGATTTGACCATGCCCGATGAAACCTGGAACGCGCGGGGGGAACTGGTCGCCAGCGCGCCGACGGCGACGGTCCGCACCATGCCCGCCGCGGACTTTCAACTGCTGTTCACCGACGCCGAGTTGCTGGCGATCGAAACGTCGATTGATCCGCATGTGATCCGGCTGCGGACGTGGATTCAGACCATCCGCGAAGACGTGCGGTTCGATGATGCCCGCGTGACCAACGGCGTTGGGTATCTCGCGCTCACGGGAATCATCACGCCCGAGCGGGCCGCGCATATTTTGGCGGGGGAGTCTCCG
>CAYRVS010000038.1:0-27384 GCA_964427725.1 uncultured Planctomycetaceae bacterium
ACATACAACCGCCACTACTCATACAACCGCACCGCATGCCCCATCGCGCATCTATGGATCCGCCCCCGCACCACGCGCACCGGCTGTGTCGGCTGTAGTGAACATTGCCCGCGACTTCGCGCGATCTTGACGAACCCAATGTTGCCGCTCGGCAACATGCGGCGTATTTTCCCGATAGGAGATTTCGGGAGACTGGGTCGAGTCTCCGTTCGCCGCTCCCTCTGCCGTGGCGACTTCCCCCCTCTGAGAAAGCAGCGCTATGAATCAGCAGTCGGCGGTCTTGGGTGTCGCCGCATCGGTCCTGGCCTCCATCGCGATGGTGGTCGCCGTCACGCCACAGACACCAAGTGGGTCGGACACCTATGGGGCGATGCGGACCCGCGCGGCGGCGAAAGCGCCGAAGCGGGTTTGCCCCAACAACCTGACGGAACGCGACGTCGACATGGTCGAGCGGCTGATCGACGCCGAGCGTCGTCGTCAGCGGATCAAGCCGGGACAAATCGTCCCCGCCGTTTCCTTGGGCACGATTCGCGTCGCCTTCCACGTCGTCTACGTCGATTCGGCGTTCTTCGGGACTGAAGGGCTCCTGACCCAGCAACAAGTGCAGGATCAGATCGACGCCCTCAACGCCGGGTTCGAGAACGTCGACTTCGAACTCGCCAGCACCTCGTTCACCAACAACATCGATTGGTTCCTGCATACCCCCGGGTCGCAGGAAGAACGCAACATGAAGCTCGCCCTCGGGGCCGACAGTTCGCGGTTCCTCAACATCTACTCGACCGGCTTGGGCAACTCCGGCCTGCTGGGCTATGCCACCTTCCCCTGGTCCCAACGCTCGCAACCGTCGCAGGACGGCGTCGTCATCGCCTACGATTCGATCCCCGGCGGCGCCTTCCCCTACGATGAAGGGGAAACCGCGACCCACGAAGTCGGCCACTGGCTCGGGCTCTTCCACACCTTCCAAGGGGGCTGCCGCCGCCGCAACGACGGCGTCGCCGACACCCCGGCGGAAGCCGAGCCCTTCTTCGGCTGCACGTTGATGCCGCCGGATACCTGCCCCGCTCCCGGGCTCGATCCGATCAACAACTTCATGGATTACTCGGACGACGCCTGCCTCGAAGAATTCTCGCCAGGTCAGGTCTCGCGGATGAACCAGATGATTCAGCTCTTCCGGCCGAACATCCTCAACTGAGAGCCGATGTTCGCTCGATGTCGAGCGATCTGAGACGGAAGCACCGACGGGCCGGAGTGTCATCACGCACTCCGGCCCGTCTTCGTTGGATCGACGTGAACCACGCCGTCGCCTCATGAGCCGAGGTACGCCCCGTAGCGCTGGACGTACGGCGCGAAGCGCTCATCCAATTGGCCGGCGGTCAGCCCGTAGTCCTCCAGCGTGTATTTGTGCTGCACGCTTTTCCGTTGCCGGGCGTCCTCCGCCAGGAAGGCCTCCAACCGGCCGCGATATTCCGGCGTGAACGGGTAGCCGAAGTGGGCGTAAATCCGCTCGACGGTCGCCAACGGTTGCTGGACCGTCTCCTCAAAGCGGATATCGAGGACGCGCGTCCCTTGAGGGTCGGCGGCGTCCCGGCCCCGCAAGCCTCGATCAAGCAGTTGGCCGACGCTGCGCAGCATGTTGTGGACCACCCGCTCGCGCTGCACCGGGCGATAGCAGAACTGTTCGAAGGTCTCGCTGAGACTGAACAGCGACGGGACCGACTTCGCCAGCCCGCGATGCGTCTGCACGACACACGCGTCGGGGAATGTCCGCAGCAGGCTCCCCAGCCCATACAAATGCGAGGGGCACTTCAGGATCCAGTGCGCCCCCTTCACGTGCCGCTGCAACAGTTGCAACTGCGTCCGATACTCGGCGTACGCGGCGTCGACCTCGTCGTCCCCGATGTCGTCGAGCCAATCCCGATAATCGGGAATCGCCCCGCGAAAGAAGGGGGTCAGAAAAACGTTGAAGAGCAGCCCCAGGCATTCCTCGGGGCCTTGCAGCGGAAACTCGTGAATGTGATGGAGGTCCGGCAACAGCCGATGGAGCGTCTTCACCCGCGACCTCGTCTCGGCGATCCGCCGATCGGTCTCGTAGGTCTCGACCCGCGGCGACGGGGCCGGCGCGGTCGATTCCCAATTCATCAGCGGTCGACACGCCGGATCCTGCGCGAGGAGATTGAACAGTAACGTCGTCCCGGTCCGCGGCAGCCCCAGCACGAAGAGCGGACGGCGAATCGTCTCCCGCGCGATGCCGGGATCGCCCTTCAACGATTGGGCGATCTTGAGCCGGTTCTCCAGGAGTTTGAGCAACATCCCATGGACGAACATCCGGCCGAACGATGTCAGGTCCTGATCATTGGCGTACGACCGACAGAGCCGTTCGAGAGGGACCTGATAACGGGCGGGCCCGAAGTCGGAGAGGCCGGTCTGCCGACGAGCCTTATGTTCGAGCGCCGCCGGATCAAACTTGGGGATTTGGGCCCCCAGACCTCGGGCGAGGCCCAAGGAACCGTTGATGACCCGAAAGAGGACGCGATCTTGCAGCCCCATGGCCCGGAGGCTCCTGCTATCGTAGGGACGGAAGTGGCGAACACCGGACTCCGAACGCCGGATTCCGAACACTGTAAAGGCCCGCGGGGCGCAACGTCCATCAGGACGAGTTACGGCCGATTCCCGGAACCGGATCAGGGGAGAACCACGGACCATAGGGGAGGACACGGAAGAATTCACGGTGGCGGGAACCACCAAAGACCCGTAACCGCGCGAAAACTTCCCACCACTCGGCGCGCGTCTCGCGTGAATTTCGTGGTTCCCTGTTCCGCCCTGGGCCTCGGCTTCGCGACCAAGTCTCCGCCGCCGGCGGCGCTCGCGAAAACCCCTCGGAAAGCGGCCCAGGTTTCCGAGGGATTTCCCCCAAAATCGGGAGCTTTCGGAAATTCTGTTTGCCTTTTTGCCATGCGGCGCGCTACGGTCATCATCCTCGCGCCATGTCATTCACCCAGCGTTCACTCTCAAGCCTGTCCCGCGGAGTCTTCACACCGCACGTCTTGTCCCCTGCCCCTCTGCCGAAAGATCACCTCATGACCAGCGTTTACGATCTCCTGTTGGAACGGTGCCGTACGCTCCATACCGCGCAAGCTTCGGCGAGCGTGCTGCAGGCGACGCGGTTGATGAACGAATGGGGTATCGGGGCGCTGGTGATTGTGGAAGAGTGCCGCATGGTCGGGATCTTCACCGAGCGGGACGTCCTCCGCCGCGTGGTCGCGATGGAGCGGAACCCCGCGCGGACTCCCGTCGCCGAAGTGATGACCCGCGACGTTCTCTGTTGCCAACCCCGAGTCCTCATCGAAGAGGCCCGCGAGATCATGATGGAGCAACGGGTTCGCCATCTCCCGGTGATCAACGACGACGGCATCCCCCTCGGAATGATCTCGATCGGCGACTTGAACGCCCACCAGGTCCACGAGCAACAACGCCAGATCGGCGACCTGCATGAGTACCTCTACGGTCGCTCGTAACCCCCGCCACGCCCGACGACCGATCCGCACGCGGCACTCCGAGGGTCGCCCGCGGCGAACCCGGCCACGTCGTGGGTTCGGGGGACGAATCCCCTCGCCCCGCCTCCTATGGGGCGGATTGTTCACGGAGCGGATTGCTCGCCGTATGGACGATCTGCACGAGCTTCGACTCGAAACCGTTAGGGGGTCGATGAGCCCGACCGCGAGCGACTGGTGAAATCAGCCGCACACAAGTTCAAACCTTAGGCGGGGCGAACCGTCCGTCTCCCGATCGAATCCGATGGTCTCTCGCGACTTGGTGGCGATCCGTCGGAAGCGATGTTCCATGTCGGCGACGCTGGCTGACGGCGGCCGCTCGGGCCTCACGTCGGCAACCGCGCCGCGAGGCCGTTCACCACATCCTGATCGCCGCAGTCCCGCGCGTAATTCAGGACGCGGCGCATCAGGGACTCGTCCGCCTGCGCCGCGTTGGGGAGTTCCAGAATCTGCTGCTCGAGTTGTTTGCCCCGTTGGGCAAGGTCGGCATGCCTGGCCGCCAGTTCGGCGCGCGACAAGATGCGGGCCACACCCGCCAGTTCGTGATGGGTTTTCCAGTCGAGCGGATGCCGCCGGAGCGATCGCTCATAGGCGGCCAAGGCCTCCTCGAACCGCTGCTGACTGTCGAGCCAAGTGCCGCGATAGCGCCAGAAGCGGGCATCCTCGTCGGCCGCCGGCGGCAGACGCTCGACCAGCTCACCCAACCGCGCGAAGTCCGCTTCGCCGATGGCCTGCTCGATGAAATAAGCGCGGACCTCCAAATTGTCGGGGTAATCCTGGCGGCACTGTTCGATGAGCCCGAGGTTGGCCTTCAGACCATCGCCGACGCCGAACATCCGCTGCCCTTTCGAGGGATTCGTCCGGGCCGCGAAGACGGCGTGCGCCACCCGCAGCGTCTCGTCGTCGGGTTGCTGCCGCAGCCATTGACTGACCCGCGGGTAGCCGTCGGAGAACAACAGCGAGTTGGCCGCGAGGAGATAGCCGTAGGCCTCGGGGGGTTCCGCGTGCCGCCGGATCGCCGTCCGAATCTGCTCGAGCATGGCCTTTCGTTGCAGGGTCATCGCATAGATGTAGATCAACCGTTGGTGGGCGGTATCGGCCGTCGGCGCGATCCGCAGGACATCTTGCCAGATCCCGGCCGCGCGGTGCGGATCACGAAGCCCATCGAGGGCGAGATCGGCCCGGAGCGCCTGCGCGCGAAGATAGCGGTCATCGGAAGGGGGGATCCGCGCGAGGCTCTCTTCGGTGGCGGGCCAATCCTTCTTTTGTCGCGCGACTTCGGCCCGCGCGAGCCACGCCGCCGCGGCGTCGGGGCGCAGGCGAACCCATTCCTCGACGTGTCCGCGGGCATCGTCCCAGCGACGTTCCTTCATCGCCTGCAGACAACGTGTTTCAGCCCGCCGCGCCGACTCGTACCGCCAGTACCAAGCACCGGCCCCGCAGGCCGCCAAGCTGCCGGCCACCATCACCAACGAGATCGCCCACCGCCGCGACGGCGACCGTTGACGGCCGGTTATTTCAATAGCCGTCGCTTGGTCCGTCGATCGCTCGTCCGGGGACGTGGGGATCATGGCTCGGTCCTTCGCAGCCGCACAAGAATCGCCCGCTGTTCCGCCGCCTCCTCCAGCCGACCGCGCGACTTCAGGTCGTTCATCCACCAGGTCCGCAGGTTGACGTCCCACGGGTATCGGTCCAGCGTCGGCTCGGCGAGTTCACGCGCCTCGGGCAGTCGGCCGAGTTGTCCCAGCACATGCACGCGGCGGCCGGCCGATTGTCGGTCCCAGGGATGCGTTCGCAAGCAGCGATCGAAGAATTCCGCCGCTTCGGTCAAGCGCCCCGCCTCATGACAGACGAGCCCCAAGCCGCGCAGCGCGAGCTCGTCTTCGGGCGAGGTTTGCAGCACGCGTCGCCAGCTCTGTTCGGCCATGTCGGGATGATTGAGCAGGGCATACAAATCGCCCAGCGACCGCCAATAGTCGAGGTCGTCGTCCGCCGCCGTGATGTCCTGCAACTGTTCCACCGCGGCGGCCGCCAGCAGGCGATCCTTCAGATCGCGGGCGTAGCGGGCCATCAGCAGCCCGCGGGCACGGGGCAACTCCTTCACGAAACTCGGATCGTCGGACGTCTCCGCCAACTCGAATCGTTCGCCGTCCTCCGTCGGCTGACGAGGCGTGACAACCGACGGATCGCGGGGGATCCGATGATCGGTCTGCGAGGTATGCGGCACGTCGCTGGTCGACAGTCGCGGCATGTGGCAGGCGATGCATGAGTCATCCGACTGCCGCATCCGTCGAACCGAGTCCTCCAGTCCGCAGCCCGCCGTGGCATGACAATTGAGACAACCACGGCGGAAATGCTCGACGCGCGTCTCCACCGCCGGCACGCCATGCGGATCATGACAGGAGATGCAGCCCAGTCGTCCTTCGCTCGCTTGAAAGCAGCGGCTGGCGCGCATTTGCGGCACTTGGTGGACCGCCGCCGTCTCGCCGGAACCGTCATCGGATTGGCGTTGAGAGAAGAGGATCCAGATGTCGGTCAACGCATCGCCGGGACGAAAATCGTATTCGTGGCGACCGTATCGGAGCACCCGTTCGCTCCCCTGCAGATGGCACTGATGGCAGACCGCCTCGCGCCGATCGGGGGGCAATCGTCCGGGATGGATGATCGGGTCTTCCGCCGAGGCCTCCACGGACGGATGCGCCAGCCGCCATCGCACATGCGCCTCAGCCGGTCCATGGCAACGCTCGCAACCGATCGCGGTTTCGTGAAAGGCCGGGTCGAGCACGCTGTCGGGCTGGGCCCCCGTCGCCACGCGTCCCGTATGACATTGCAGGCAGCCGTCGACCGCCCGCCGTTCAAAGTGCCGCAGCGATCGGTCATAGCCCGGGGAAAGATCCCACTTGCCCCGTTGCGAGTACCACGTCAGCGGGGACATCACCAGGTAATTGCCGTGCGCCGCCAGATATGACCGACCGCGCCGCCCCGAGCCGATCACATATTCCATCTTCACCGCTTGGTCATACAACGCCTTGCCGTCCGCATCGATCAGGGTCTCATGATGGGCTTGCCCGTCATCGGTCAGCCGCGCCTGATAGTGAAAGCCGCCGGTGGAAATCACGGGGGGTTCCGAAAACGACTCGATCCGGGGCGCCTGATCGAGCGCCGCAGCGGATCGTCCCATCGGATGTTCGGCGTATCGCCGCGCGATGTCGGCGTGGCAATCGCGGCAGACCGCGCTACCCACGAAACCGGCGGGGGGCGGTTCCGGGCGCGCCCACTCGACCGCGGGCGCGGGCCGCTCACTCAACGCCACGGTCGGTGCCGTCGGCGATTCACAGCCTAGACCCAAGACGCATATCACGACGACGCAGGCCGACGGGACCAGCCGGCGAATGATCCTGGGAGTCCCGGTGCCGCCATGGCGATCGCAAGGTCCGCGGTGGAGGCTCACGGTGACGCCTCCACGGATCGCGGTTCGACCAACACATGCCGCTGGTTCACCGCCACGGTGTGCCGCGTGGCGTGCCCGGTCAGCGGAGGCCATTCGACCAGCACCTCGCACGGTTCGCTCGAGTCGCCCAGGCCGAAGAACAAAACCGGCTCATGGGCCGCCAAATAGCTGGTCCCCGCCACCATTTGCTGAATCCAGCGGTTCGCCCCCTGTTGAACCGTCACCCGGGCCCCGATGGCGCGACGATTCAACCCGCGGCCGCATAGCTCGATCTGCAACCAACGTCCCCTGTCGGACTCGTTGATCAATAGCGCCGCGGGATCATGTTGATGGACCACCAGCAGATCGGGATCGCCGTCGCGATCGGCATCACCCATCGAGACCGCCCGTCCCAGCCGTTCCTCGTCCAGAAACGGCCCCACGACATCCGCCCGGTGTTCATGCCACGTCCGTCCATGGAACGAGAAGAGCTGAGGACGCATCTTCCAGGCGTCGCCCTTATGCCGCCAATCGTCGATGTGACCATTCGCGACGAACAGATCCATCGCGCCGTCGGCGTTCAGATCCGCCATCACGGTCCCGAAACCCAGCAGATCGAGCGTCGGTTTGTGCAACCCCTCGACCCGCGTCACGTCCCGAAACCCGACCGACCCCAGATTGGCGTACAACGTATTGGAATCGTGCGTGAAATGGGTCACGTACAGATCCAGGCGGCCGTTGTTGTCGTAGTCGTGGCAGCCGATCCCCATATTCGCCTGATACTGGCCCAAGGTGTTGTACGCGCAGCCCAACTCGACGGCGCGTTCCTCGAACGACCGGGCGCCGGTGGCGACAAACAGGTGATTCGCCGAGACGTCATTGGCGACGAACACGTCCGGGCGGTCATCACCCGTGAATTCTCCGATCACGACACCGAGCGCCTTATTGTTGGACGCGCGCAATCCCCACGCGCTCGCCACCGGCTGAAACCGACCATCGCCCAGGTTCTCATAACACTCGCTGAGCTCGGGGTCGAGCATCTCGGGATGACAAATCGCCGGGGTGCCGTCGTCGCGGCGACAGGAAACGGGATTGTGAATGTCGTACTTCACGTAGTTGCAGACGAACAGGTCGACATCGTCGTCACCATCCAGGTCGAACCAAGCCGCGCTGCTCCCCCACCGCGGGTCCGCCGTGCCCGCTTCGGCGGTGACATCGCGAAACGTGCCGTCCCCCTCGTTGTGGTAAAGGACATCCGGCCCCACGTTCGTGACGAGCAGATCGTCGAAGCCGTCGCCGTCGTAGTCGCCGACGGCGAGCCCCTGACCGTAGGCCGCGTCGACCAGGCGGCCGAACTCCGTCACATCGACAACTCGTCGGCCGTCGCGATTGCGAAAGAGACGATCACCCGTCGGATGGGCGATCGCAGCGAGGGGATCTCCACCCTGAATCAGGAGCAGATCCAGCCGGCCGTCACGATCGTAGTCGATCCAGCCGCCGCCGCCCCCGGTCGACTCGACCATCAATTCCTTGCCCGACGCCCCGGTGTCGTATTCGAACTCAAAACCCCATTCGCGATGCTGATCGACGAAACGGGGCGCAGGTGGTCCGGCCGCTGTTGAGGGAACCACGGACGGGGCCGCAGGGGAATCTGGCCGGGCGGCGGTTTGGGTCGGGATCGCGCTGGGGCTTGCGGTTGATGGCTCGGGAGGGGGTTTCGGAGATCGGCCGAGACAGCCGACGCCGCCGACCAACAGTCCCACCACCACGAGCAGGGAGCGGATCATCACCCCGTCCAGCAGAATAGAGACGAAGCGATCCACCGACGGGTCAAACCCGCCGGTGGATCGTGGAACTTGAAGGGGTCGGCAATCGACGGACTAGAAGTCCGAGACGGTCTCACCCCCGGCGCGGGTCGCAAGCGCCCGGTAAACCGAGGCCCCGACGTTTTCGCCGATGAACCGGACCGCGCCGTCACACATCAGGGCATGAGCGCCGCCGACGTGCGTGCTGCTGAACGCGCTGCACCGCGTGTCGTCCCCGCCGTTGTTCCCGGGGAACATGTCGGCGTGGAAGTTGATCGGCTTCTGCATGACGTCGATCGCGCCGATCGGCGTGAACCAAGCCGCGGCCTTGTTCTGCTCGGCGGGGAATTGCTTCGAGAAGTTCCAGTGGTGATTCTCGAAGACGCCGACGGTGTTGGACGTGCCGTCAACGATTTCCGCGATATTCGCGGTCCCCATCCACCAGAAGACACCGGCCAAGCGGGGCAGATTGTCCCCGGACCCGTTGTGCTGCTGATCGGGGTTCACCCACGGCGTACCGTACACGGCGGCGTCCGGATTGCAGTCTTTCCAACCGGTCCAGACGAAACCCATGTTCCCGACGTAGTCGGTGCGGGCAGCGCTGATGTCGCGGCCGTTGCCGTGCCAGCCGCCTCCGTCATAGTTCCCCGCGAAGTTCCCGATCACCTGCTGCGGATTGCTGGGGCACAAAAACGCGGTGAGCCTCGTCACCCGCACCACCCGGGCCGCGGCGTTGTCGAGCGCGTTGCGTTGTTGCGAGCCGCCGGCTTCGAGGGTGTTGTTGAAGTCGACCTGGTTGAAGAGGGGGGCCTGATCGAAGTAGGGGAGGCTCGCGGTGATCCACGAGACCGAGGTGCCCTGCCGGTTGGCGGGGTTCCGGGTCGCTTCGAAGTTTTGCGGGAACCGCTGGAAATTGTCGTGGTAGTTGTGCATGGCCAGACCAATCTGCTTGAGATTGTTCCGACATTGGGTCCGCCGGGCCGCTTCGCGGGCCTGCTGCACCGCCGGCAACAGCAGCGCGATCAGAATGGCGATGATCGCGATCACCACCAGCAACTCGATCAGTGTGAACGCCCATCGGGAACGATGACGTCGCTGAGTCCACAAAACCTTCATGATGCAAGCTCCTCTAAGGGACAACACGAAACAACGACAACCTAGGACTCGGTTGCGGGGCATTCCAAGAATGCCGAATCGCACAACCAAAACCGAACAGATGACTACAGATTCAGTTCAAGCACATTACTTCCGGCCTTCACCTCGAAAGTTTTATCCGTCGAGCTGGCGGCCGAATATTTGGATGGAATCACGTCGCTGGTTTGCTTGGGGGGGCCTTTGGCCGTCTTGTAATCGAACTCGGGAGGTGGGGCGATGATCACGACCTTATACATGCCGATCGGCGCACCCTTGTGGCCGCTCGACGTCATGATCACGAACGTCCCGTCATCCTTCGTCAGGGCGACCAGCGGTGGCACATCGGCTCCGGCACCTTGAGGCGGTACCAGAGAAATATTGACGCCCCCGACAGGCGCCCCCCCCTTGGTGAGCTTTCCGGTCACCGGATGCAATTTGGGGCCATCATAGCCCCCACCCGAGCAGCCGGTCAGGAACAGCGAAACTAACGAGATATGCAGAAGACAGCGCATTGGGCGAATGAACCCCACTGATGACAAAAAGGATCGACCGATCGATACGATGCCGTGAAGTGAAAAGAGACTGCTGTAGGCAGCAAAGTGTACGCTATCGAGAATTCCCACCGATCGTCAAGCGATTTGCCCAACAGCGAAACAATAATGTGAACAATAGTATACACTCAAGGGGCCCCAAGCACATGCGGATCAGAATCCCTGGTCCCTCATGTCATGACCTCACGCCGGCATGGGGCCGATTGGACAGATCGATGCGGCAGCTAAACTGGACGCGGCGGGAGTCTGTTCAACATCGACCGCGAAGGTCGGCATGGCTGGCCTGAGGAACCAGACCGACTTGATCAGAGAATGACGGCTCGTTCATGTCCCCCCGCGCGGCGACCCCTTCGCTTTCGCCCGCAGTTCCGTCAGTTGGCGCGGCAGTTTCGTGTGGATCAGGTATTTGTGGGAGATCGCGTCGGCGAGCTTCGGCAGCATCCCCGAGACCCGCGCGAGGAGTTTATCGAGGCTGCGGCGTTCGTTGCTGGTGTGCATGCTGATCAGGTCGTCGGCCGAGAGCATCCGCACGGCGTGCAGGGCCGCCATCCCCAGGCGTTGTTCGGGGCTCCGCAGCGCGTCGCGGGGGTCGCGCGGCAGTTGTTCGAGATGTTCGACGACGCGGGCCAGTTGATAGGCGATCGAGCGCGGGTTGGTTTCATCGGTCACCAGCAGGTCGAGCGCGGGGGCGAGTTGCAGCGTCGTCAGGTACCGCGAGCGGTAGGTCAAGATGCAGTCGCCGAACTCGAGGGCCGCCTCGAGCGCGGGCGTTTCCCGCTGCCCCTCCGGCAACAGGAGCATGTGAATGGCGAAGACGGTGTGGATCGCCCGTTCGATGCGGCGGCCGAGTTCGAGGAACCGCCAGCCGAGGGTCCGCGTCATGTTTTCGGCGACGAGTCCGCTGAACGCCGACAGGTCGGAGATCAGGGTGTTGAGCTTGAGTTGCAGCCAGGGGAGGCCGAACTCGGCCCCGACGTCCTCGTCGGGCTCGAACTCGTGATAGACCTGATTGATCAGCCGCCAACTGTCGAGGGACAATCGTTCGCGAACCATCGACGCGGTCCGGTTCAGCCGGCGGATCGTCCCGCGCAGCCCCAGCGTTTCCGTCGGATCGAAGACCATCCGCGGGAGGGTCTCTTCGATCGGCGGCAGATGCGACCGCATGTTCTCGACGACGTAGCCCGGTTCGATCTGCCCGAGCTCCGCCAGCGCGCGGATCAGATGCGGCACCTCCGGATTCTGCGAGGCTTCCCCCAGGAGCCGATTCACCAATGTCCGCAACAGGCGCGCCGCCCCTTCCGCGCGCTCGGCCTGACGACCCAACCAAAAGAGGTTGTCGGCGACGCGGCTCGGCAGTTCCGCGCCACTGCGTTTGAGTTCTTGAATGTAGCCCGGGGGCTTCAGCAGCGTGACCGGGGCGACGGGTCCGGCGGCAAGGACCCAAGCGTCTTTGCTCCCTTCGCCGCGCGAGATCGAAGGGTCGAGGGAACGGGCCTCGGGCGAGACCCGCGCGAGACCGCCGGGGAGACAGACATACGACCGCCCCGCCGAGACGAGATACGTCCGCAAAGCGACCGACCAGGGTTCGACGTGGTCGCCGATCCAGGTGGGGACGGTCGAGCGGGTGAAGCGTTCCTGCGCGACGAACTGCAAGGGTTTGGCCGCGATCCGGTCGACGAGCGATTCCGTCTCGGCCTTGGTTAGCCGGTGGGTGGCGATGAGGCTGGTGCGGCCGTCATGGTCGGTCTGCCGCAGCGTCAGTTCGGCGAGATGTTCGAGGACGTAGGCGCGGGCGGCGGGGTCGCCGCACCACCACGTCGTCACCGAGGGGAGCTGCAACTCTTCCTCGAGGAGCTCGCGACATAACCCGGGAAGATAGGCGGGGAGCGCGGGGGATTCGAGGAGGCCGCTGCCCAGTGAATTGGCGACCGCGACCTCGCCCGACCGCACCGCCTGCAAAAAGCCGGTGACCCCTTGCCGGGAATCGCCGCGCAATTCGAGCGGATCGCAATCGGCTTCGTCGACGCGGCGGAGGATGACGTCGACCGGGAGCAGGCCGCCGAGGGTCTTCAGCAGCACCGTCTCGTCCCGGACGGCGAGGTCCTCCCCCTCGACGATGCTGTAGCCGAGATACCGCGACAGGTAGGCGTCTTCGTAATAGTTGGGGTTCGCGGGGCCCTGGCTGAGGAGCACGATGCGCGGGTTGTCGCGGTGCCGGGGGGCGAGCCGCTGCATCAATTCGCGCAAGGCGATGAAGAAGGGGGCGAGGCGCTCGACCTGATTGGCGCGAAAGCTGTCGGGAAACATGCTCGACGAGACGAGTCGGTTTTCGAGGGTGTACCCCATGCCGGACGGCGCTTCGGTCCGATCGGCCATCACGCGCCACGACCCATCCGCGGTGCGGGCCAAATCGGCCGCGTAGAGGTGGAGGAAGATGTCGTCGGGCACGCGGAGCCCATGAAAGGTCCGCAGGTAGCCGGGGTGACTGAAGATCAGGGCGGGGGGCAACAGCCCGCGATGGAGCGTCTTCTGCGGCCCGCACAAATCGAGCAGCAGCATGTTGAGCAGCCGCGCCCGCTGCGCCAGCCCTTGCGAAACCTGCAACCAGTCGTCGGCCCCCAGGATCAGCGGGAGCGGGTCGTACCGCCAGGGGCGGTTGGTCCGTTCGCGTTCGCCGGTGGTGCTGTAGGTGACGCTGTTTTCGTCGATTTGCCGCCACGCGGCGGCCCGGCGGGTGACGAGCTCTTGGCGGTCCCACTGGCCAAGTTCCTGCACGAAGCGATGAGCCGCCGCCCGGGCATCGCCGGGGTGCCGGAAATACTCGTCGTACACCTCGGGACTCGGGGTGTAATCGTGAAGGATCGGTTCAAGCTCAGGTTCGGTCGCGAGGCTCATGCTGGGTCCGCACATCCCTGCAATCAAGAATGATCAGTTTACCCGACGACGCCCCCCGCTCGCGAGGTGTGGAACACCGAAATCCCCCCGCGACCACTCACGTGATGCGAAATGTCCACACGACCGGTGCGGGACGTCGTGACTGGCGGCACACACACCGATTTGCCATCCCGTGATTCATGACCTAGGTTTGCCGGAATGGAGTGTGGGGCCCCTCGTGATCGCTGTTCGGGAAAGCCGAGGGGCCGGATGCTGGATCTTGATGTGGCGCCGCGCTGGATGATCGACCGAGTCGCCGAAGCCGAACCGCTTGACCCCCGGGTCTTTCGCGAGTTGATCGAGAGCGCGTCAAGCACGCCGGTCGATCCGCCGCCGCTTCAGGAGACGCTCGTTGAACCCCCGTCGACGGTCTCTGGTGCCGATCGCATCGGGGATGCGCTGCGACGGCTGGAACGCCGTTTGTCGGGTGTCCCGACAGGGGCCGAACAGCCAACGTGGTCGGCCCCGCCGGAGGTCACACCAAAGACCGGGCTCGATCGACGCGAGTTCCCGCGCCGCGGGGCGCATGGTCCCGTGACGATCGCCCGCGGTCTGACAAGCACCGACGCGGCGTCCGCTCATTCGGACACTGTTCTCTCCGGACGACTCGATGCCGACGGCCTCTCCGGAGAATTGCTCGATCTGAGTCGCAATGGGCTCGCCTGCCTCACGATTCATGCGCTGGAGCGTGACGAAGCCATCGGCGTGCGGTTGTGTCATCCCGACCATCGCGTTCCGCTCGACACGACGGCCGAGGTCATCCGCGCCACCTCTTTAGGGGATGGCCGCTGGAAAGTTGTCGCCCGCTTCACGCGGCCGTTGAGTTTTGACGACGCCTACGAACTCTGCGACCACCCGGCGGTCACACTCGGTGAGTGAGGATCGCCGCGCGCGACACCCCCATTCCGCCAAGGCTTGGCGGCGCGGCCTCGTCTGGTCGATACTGAGGGCATGGCGGCGACCGATGTTCCCGTCAATCGGCAACTCGTCGGCATTCTGGCCGGCGTCTGCGGATTGCTCGGGGTGATCACCTGGAGTTTCAGCGATCCCGACGGGGCCAATCTCTGGCCGGGTGCGTTCGTGCGCGTCGGCACGGTCCTGGGCGCGTTATGGCTCGCCCTGCCGACGCGCCATCGCGAGGCGGCATGGGCCCGCGTCCCACTCTGGAAAGTGCTCGGCGTGTTGCTGGCGATCATACTTATCGCCCGGACGAGGATTCCCCTCAAGCTGTTGATCCCAGCCGGGCTGGCCTTCGTGCTGGTGATCGTCGTCCTGCGCCCCCGCGCGAAAACCCGCCCTGGTCGGTCATGACCCCACCCCCCAAGCGCGAAGTTCCCGGGATCTGAGTGATTTTGTGCACGGTTCCCCAGCGACGATGTTTCGGATGCGCGACCGATTCCTGGGGACTTGAGCATCCCCCGCCGAGACGAAAACTGCGATTGACCCCGCCCCCCGGGATCGGCCACCATCCCGGGATGATCGTCCCCGAACCCCCGGTCAAGTCTGGTCGTCGCCCGCATCATCATGGAGTGGTGTTGGGGCTCGCGCTCGGAGTGCTGGGTCTGCTGCAGGCCTATCGGGGGTCGATTCAAGGCCGACATGAAACACATGCCTCGATCGGATCCGCCGAGCCTGTTTCAACAACGATCGCAGCCGAAACCGTCTCCATCGTCAGCACCGCGTCTTCGCCCATGGCGGTCGAGACGACGGACCTCATGGTCGCTCAGCCGATCGCGGAACCGCCCGCGATCAGCGTTCCGCCGAACGATCGACCCGCCGAACCTGGGGATGCCGTCGACGAGCCGCGGCGGCGGTTGTTGGGCGCGTGGGTTGATGAGTTCTACGGGCGGCGGGTCTTCGAGTTCCGAGACGACGGGACCGCGACGATGACCCTCGAACTCGACGCGGTGGGGAAGCTCCTCTACGGCCCGAAGCTGACCTTCTTCATCGACTGGACCCTCGACGCGGACGTTCTCACGCTCAAGATGACCGGCGGCGAGCCGGCCGGCACCGCGGTCTCCCTCGCAAAGCTCTTTGGGGAATCGTCCCGGCAGCGACTCGAGGGAGTGACCGACGCGGAGCTCCAACTCCGATCGCTCGACAGCGAGAAACTCTACATCCACCGCCGCTTGATGCCGTGAAGGAAGATGGTCGACCGGTCGGGGCGGGCGCCCCGGCTTCTGTGTGCGTCAGTTCCGTGTGCGTCAGTATGGTTGCCCCGGGCGGGAGTCAAGCCGCGGGGAAGACGATCGTCGGTTGCAGGCGTTGCCGCGCGACCTCCACGCGGCCCATGCCGAACATCACGCCTTGAGCATCACACAACGCCAAGTCGTGATCATCGGTCCCTGGGGTCGACCAAGGGAGCGCGCGGCCACACCGGATCGCCTCGACCGCAGACTCATCCACTTCGGCGCGCGAGATGTGGGGCAGCCCCACCAGCGGTGAAAGCAGGTGGCGGCGCCAAGTCTCGGGAGTGAGTTCGTCGAGGGGGACCGCATCGGCGAGCGTGAACGGGCCGACCGCCGTCCGTTCGAGGGCCGTCATCACCACGCCCCATCCGAGCCGCTCCCCGACGTCGCGACCCAGCGAGCGGACGTAGGTTCCTCCACCGCACAGGAGGTCGATCGTCCAGTCTCGTTCCGAAGAATCGAGGAGCTCGCAGGCTACGATCTCGACGGTTCGCGGCGATAGCTCGAACTCGACTCCTTGCCGCGCCAGATCGTAAGCGCGTTGGCCTTGCACATGGACGGCGGAGACCTTGGGAGGCGTCTGCGCGATCGTCCCGCGAAATTGACCGAGGACCTCGAGTAAGCGCGTCCGAGTGACCGGTTCGGTCCCCTCGTGGGGTGTCAACCGGCCGGTGACGTCTTCGGTGTCGCTGGTCCAACCGAAGCGGAACGTGGCGCGATACCGTTTGCGTTGATCCTGCACGTACGGAACCAGCCGGGTCGCGGCGCCGACGCAGATCACCAGGACGCCGGTGGCAAGGGGATCGAGGGTGCCGGTGTGGCCGATCTTCGCCGGTTTGACCCAGCGCTGGAGCCGGTTGACGACATCGCGCGAGGTCATTCCGGTCGGTTTGGCGACGTTGAGGAACCCGGTCACCCCGGCGGGGTTCGCCACGATCTGAGGCCTTGGAGTAAGCGGATTACCACGGCGGGCGGACTTGGTCGACCCACAAAAAAGCCGCCAGAGGAGACTCTGACGGCTGCGTGAAATGCACGGGGAAGGGTGGTTAACCGGGCTCGAACCGGCGACATCCAGAACCACAATCTGGCGCTCTACCAACTGAGCTATAACCACCGTGATTGAGTTAGTGTATCGGTCGAAAATCCCCGGGGCAAGAGTCTGGTTGGACGGGTCGGGGCCTTCGCTTGTTCCATATTGGAGACGACAAACGTGGTCTAGCGCCGGGAGTTTCGTGTCTAGAGCCAAAGAAAACTCCTGAATCTCCCGGTGTTTCTTGCACTGGACTCTCGGCACCAGGCACTAGACCAAACGTGTAAGCCATCCAAGGAGATTCAAGCGAAGGCCCTATGGACGGTGTGGGAGGGCCCGACGCATGCCTGGTGCGGGTGGTTCAACCTGACCGGCAGACACGATGTCATAGGATGGGGTTCGCACGATGGGACGTGCGCGTCCTGACGTTTCCGCAGGGAATCCCTCCAAAACTCCGAACCGCGATTGCGAAGTCGGGGGGGAACGCACATACTTGCGCTGATGCGAATTCTCGCATGGTTTTCCAGCCTCAAGCTGGTCGTCGGGCCAGTCGTCTCGCCCCTTTCCCGTCGTCCGAGCTAGAAAGTATTGTCATGGCATTCCCCCGAAGGATGTGGGCCGTCGTTTCCCCGTGCGCCGGTGGGTTCTTGGCGTTGGTGATCGGAGGGTGTGCCGATACGAGTTCTTCGCCCGCGAACACTGGCGCAACGCCAAGCAGCGCCCCCGCCGGCATGGCCGGGGCGACGCCGACCGGGACGATGGCGGGGATGGCGCCTCCCGGAATGATGATGCCGGGTGGGGCCCCGGCCGGTGCGCATGGTGCCGGGGGACCGCCCATGGCGATGCCCGCCGCCGCAGCACCTCCGATGGCGGGGGCCGCCGGTGCGCCCGCCGCGCCGGGGGGGGCCTACGGTGCGATGATGGCTGCCCATGGGGCGGGCGGAGCGGCGACGCCTCCGACCGCCGCTAACCCCGGCGCGGTGCAGACTCCGAATCCCGCCGCGATGGCCGCCGCCGCGCATGGCGCGCACGGGGCTCCCGCGGCTGGGCCTCCCCCAGGGGCCGCCATCCCCGGGCCCGGGGCGGGCGCGATTCCCGGTGGTCCGGCTGGGGCGCACGGTGCATCCGGAGCCTTCGCCGGAGGGGCGGCCGCACCAGCCGCGGCCGCTCCGGCGTTTGCGGATCCCGCGGCGATGGCCGCTGCGGCCCATGGTGCCGGCGGAGCGGCGGTCCCCCCGGCGGGCGCGTTGGCGGGACAAGCCTTCGCTCCGATGCCGGGAGCCGAAGCGGGTGATCCGGCGGCGGCGATGGCCGCCGCAAACGCCGGTCGTGGCGCTCCGGGTGCGGGGGGGCCCGCCGGAGCCGAAGGGGGCGCGGGGACCACCGAAGCGTTACCCCCCGCGGGCAGCATCGAATACGCCATCATGAAACTCGCCCAGATGGCCAAGGAAGGAAAGTACGAAGAGGCCAAGGAGATCATCAGCACCCGGGCGAAAGGACTCGCCGCGACCATCCGCGAAGGGGAACTGACCGACTCCAAAATCGAAGCTCTGAAGACCAGCTTCGAAGGGATGGAGCTCTTCAGCCGCAAAAGCGTGGGCAACGGGGTCCAGTTCGTCGTCAAGAACAACCGGAATCAGTTCCTCACCTTCGTCGTCGTGAAGGAAGGCCCCGAATTCGTCCTGCGGGAGTTCACCGTGCGGGAAGGGAAGTAGTTCGGCCCGCCGCGTTTCATGACGACTTCCCCAAGCGTGACGGTTTCATCTCCGGTCTTCCCCGCCACCACATGGCGGGCTTGGCCGAATGACGTATCGTTCTTGGACCGCGACGCGATCCACGTCGTCCGGCTCGATTTGTCGATCACTTCGTCGTCCGACGACGCCTGCCTGACGCCGGATGAGTTGACCCGTGCGAACCGTTACGTCGTCGAACCACCGAGGCGACGCTTTCGTCGATGTCGGGCAGCGCTCCGTCGTTGCCTCGGCGCGTTGACCGGTACGCCTCCGGCGAGTCTGCGGTTCGGCGCGGAGAAATTCGGCAAGCCGATCCTTGTCGAGCCCGACCCCGCCGGGCTGGTCTTCAACGTCTCGCACACCGGCGATTGGGGGGTGATCGCGTTCGGCTGGTCCCGCGAACTCGGGGTCGACATCGAGACGATCGATCCCCGGCTCGACGGCCTCGCCCTTGCCGCGCGGTTCTTCTCTCCCGCCGAGCAGACGGCGCTCTGGTCGCTCCCCGCCGCATACCAGACCGCGGGCTTCTACCGCCTATGGACCAGCAAAGAGGCGTATATGAAGGCGGTCGGACTGGGGATGTCCCTCCCGTTGGGGTCGTTCACGATGCGCGCCGACCCCACGGCCGAACCGGCGCTGCTGGAACCTTTGTCGATTGAAAGACCGTGGTCCGCCCGAGGTTTTCTCGTCGCCGAGCCCGTCCCCGGCGTCGTCCTTTGGGATGGTCCCGATCGCCCGGTGGCATGTTGGAACGCCGCGATGGCGTGGTGACCCAACCGCGTGCTCCGAGTCATCCGTGTTCAATGCGACTGAGATCGTCCGCCGGCGTGCTCACATCGAGCGGCGCGGCGTGAGCCCGCTCGTTCCATACGACATACTCCCCGGTGGTTCGCGTGAATCGCCTGGCCGGCATGGCGTTGCGGGGTCGGGTTGGGCGCGACTGCGGCGGCGGGGGCGATCGTCATGACGCGGCTGATGCGGCCGAAGTCGGCGGCGCGGCGGACCCCCGATCGGCCGTCGAAGTCTTGGGCCCCGACGCGGTGGTTCGCGCAGTTGGCGCCGCCGGGAAAATCTCGACCCGCCGACCGGCGGCGTAAGACGGGCGGGCGGAGAGATGGGTGGAACACCGCGGGCGTGAAACCGCCTTGGATGTGCGGAGTCGAGGGCCGGTAGTGGGCCGCAAACGGTAAGGTGGCTCAGACGTCCTGCGGAACGTTGGGCCACCCACCATCTTACCGCGACTTCAAATACCCCTGCGTGCCGATCCAATGGGCGGCGTGATCGGGCCAGGTCGCGATTTGCGAACCCTTGACGGGGCGTAACCCGTACCCGTGCCCGCCGTTGCCGTAGACGTGCAGTTCCGCCGCGATCTTGTATTTCTTGAGCCCCGCGTAAAACAGCACGGCGCCCAACGCGGACGACTGATCGTCATGGGTGTGGACCAGATACGTGGGGGGACAATCGGCGGGGACCGCGATCCCTTCCACCAACGCGTCCTTCGCGGCGTCGTACATGTTCCACGGATAGACCAGCACCGCGAAATCGGGGCGATAGGGAACGTCGTCCACCGCGTCGATCCGCTCGTACGACCGCTTGCCACCCGCCGACAACAACCGGGCCGAGACCTGCCCCCCGGCGGAGAACCCCACCAGTCCGATCCGATCGGGCTTCAGGCTCCATTCATCGGCTCGCGAACGGACCAACGACAACGCCCGCTGCGCGTCCTGCAGGGGTTTGACCCAACCGGGGGCGGTCCCCCCGTCGGTGGTTCGATACGTCAGGACGAACGCGGTGACGCCATGCTGGTTGAGCCACGCCGCCGCCTCCGTTCCCTCCAGATCGGGGACCACGCGGACGAAACCTCCGCCGGGCAGAATCACCGCGCCCGTCCCATTCGGTTGTTCGGGTCGATGGACCGTCATGGTCGGCCGCGTGACGCCACTCACGCGGGTGATCGGGGCGGCATCGGTGTCGCGCGGCGGCAACACGTCCCCCGTCGCGCGGGTGGTCTCGTTCGGAGCCAGATCGGGGAAGACATCGAGCGGTTCGTCAGCCCAGCCGAGGGCCCCGCTGCAACACCACAAGCCAAGCCACCATGCCGCCCGCATCGTCCGACTCCTCGACAAACCCTTCGTAGACCGGATAAACGCTTCCAGCTCCCCTTCTCCGTCTGATGCGTCACCGATGCGTCGGGCGCGATGCGGCCCTTGTCGCCGGAACGGATCGCATCAGAAGGCGTCTGCACGCGCGTCGGAGTCTGGCTCGACAATACGGTTGATTCTGAATGGCGGGTCGCTGTTGCCGCGGGGATCTCGTCGCAACGCGATGAAGCGTACCGTAATTTCGTTGACTTCGCGCTCTTGAGCGCTAGACTGGGATGCGCATTCTACCCGGCGCGTCCGCCGGTCGATCCGGCTTCCTTCCTGGGATCTCCCGCGCCGACAAGGGCCCGCGGGGAATCCGTCATCGGAATAAGACTCGGCCATGCCAACCGCCCCTATGCCGGCCCGTTTTCGCGGCGTGTCGATCCCCAAGCTATGGTTGACCTTCGCGATCCTGACCCCCTTGAGTCTGCCGAGCTGCATCACCACGCAGCGGATCTCCAACAGTTTCTCGAGCCCGGTCTTCGCCACCGCCGCCCCGTTCGATAACAGCCGGCTGTTCGTCGTCGAGCGGGCCGGGCGGATCAAGATTCTCAATCTCGGCAGCGGGGTCACCAGCACCTTTCTCGACATCACCGCCGTCGTGAAGAGCGGCAGCGAACAGGGACTTCTGGGGCTCGCCTTTCACCCCAACTACGCCGGCAACCGGTCGTTCTACGTCAACTACACCGCGAGCGACGGCGCGACCAACGTCGTGGAATTCAAGGTCAATTCGGGCGATCCGAATCTCGCCGACCCGACTTCCGCGCGATTGATCCTCCGCGTCCCGCAGCCGCAGGCCAACCACAACGGCGGCTGGATCTCCTTCGGACCCGACAGCGTCCTGTATGTCGCGCTGGGGGACGGCGGCAACTCCAACGACGACGGGCCCGGTCACACCGTCGCGGTCGGGAACGCCCAGGACATCGACAACAACCTCCTCGGCAAGATCCTGCGGATCAATCCCAATCCCGCCGTTGATGACTTTCCAGGCGATCCCGACAAGAACTACACGATTCCCCCCGGCAATCCCTTCATCGGCATTCCGGGTGATGATGAAATCTGGTCGTACGGTTTGCGGAATCCTTGGCGGTGCAGCTTCGACCGACTCACCGGCGACTTCTGGATCGCCGATGTCGGCCAGGACACCCGCGAAGAGATCAACTATCGGCCCGAAACCAGCCCCGGCGGCGAGAACTACGGCTGGCGGCTGCGGGAAGGTTCGATCGCCAACCCGGCTCCCGGCGTCGGTGGTCCCAAACCTCCCGGCAACGTCGATCCGTTGTACGACTATGCCCACGGCAACGGGACGTTCGAGGGCCGTTCGGTCACCGGCGGTTACGTCTATCGCGGCCCGATCGCCGAACTCCAAGGGAAGTACTTCTTCGCCGACTACGTCAACCAGAAGGTCTGGTCGCTGACCCGCAGCGGGACGACGTTCACCGACCTCACCGATTGGACCAGCCAGTTCCGGCCCGACGTCGGCCAAATCAACGGCGTGTCCTCCTTCGGTGAAGACGGTCAGGGGAATCTCTACATCGTCGACCTTGACGGCGAGCTCTTCAAAGTCGTCTCGATGAATCCCTTCTCTCGCGCCGTCCGCGCGGCGACCACCTCCATCCACCGGCTGACTAACAAGAAGTAGCCCCCTCGAGGACGGTGGGCGTCGCGGTCGCTGTGACCGTGGCCGCTCTTCCTCCGTGGTGGAGCTCGGCGGCGATGGTCTGAGCCGGGTCCCAAAATGGCCGCGAAAAATTTTCGGAATTTTTCGCGGCGCCACAAACTTCGTGGCGCGCCGTGCCGCGAACGGTGTTAGCATGTCGCCCCCTGCCGATGCGGAGTCATCGGGGGGTTTTGTTCGTCGCACGAGAGAAAGGATGCTGTCGATGCGAACGTGGTCGCTTGGTCCGCCAAGGCGGATGTTCCAGGACCGGTGCTCGTCGCTCGCGGGACGCAGACACCTGGTGACCTGATGGCCCGTCCGACCGTCGTGGTGACGCGACCATGTCGGCATGGGCGAAACGGAATCCCGACGCTCGGGGGAGTGTCATTACTCCGGCGGTCGTCCCGCGAGGGATCGACGGATCGGTCCGGATTCACGTCGGTCACAATCGCTTGGCCGAATGGGCTTCACCCGTCGCCAAGCACCGGTTCCACGGACAACGCCAACAGACAACGACAACAGACACGCCATTGGGGTGGCATCTCACCAAACAGGGAGGTTTGGCATGTTTCGGTTTCATGAAGAGCTCGCGCCGCTGGTTCAAGCCGCCCGCGAGCGGGGGCACATCACCTTTCGTCAGGTCGCCGCGTATCTCCCCGATGAAGGGGGCGATCCGGCGATGGTCGAGGACCTGATCCTCGCGATGCAGGATCTGAGCGCCGACGTCATCGACGAACCCTTCGCCGACGAGCCGACCGAGCCCGTCGCGATTCCCGAGACGATGGTCGAGCCCGAATCGGCCTCGTCCTCGCGCGATCCCATCCGCATGTACCTGAGCCAGATGGGACACATCCCGTTGCTCTCGCGCGAGCGGGAGATCCATCTCGCCAAACAGATCGAACTGACCCGCAAGTGGTTCCGCCGGCTGATGCTCGAATCCGACTTCGCGCTGCGGCTGGCGATCGACATCGTGCAGAAGGTCAGCCGCGGGGAACTCCCCTTCGAGCGGACCCTGCGGACCAGCGAGACCGAGAACCTCCGCAAGGAACAGATTCTCGCCCGGATTCCCCATAACGTCCCCACGATTCTGCGGCTCCTTGACGAGAACGTCCGCGATTTCGAGATCACGCAAGATCCCGCGTCGTCCGACAAGGTGATCGCCGAGGCGCAGGGGCGCTTGGCCCGGCGGCGTCGCAAGCTGGCGATCCTCAGTGAGGAGTTGAGCGTCCGGACGCAGCGGATGCAGCCGGTGATGAAGCGGATGCAGCAGATCGCCGCCCGGATGCGGTCGCTCCAAGCGACGATCCGCGACCTGTCGTCGCGCGGCACTCCCGCCGCCCTGAAGGATGCCGAACTGGCCCGCAAGGAGCTGGCGACTCTGGTCGACGAGACGCTGGAAACCCCCGAAGACTTCATCGCCCGCTGTGAGAAGATCGCCGGCAAATTCGCGCAGTGGACCAAGGCCAAGCAGTACCTCTCTGGCGGCAATCTGCGGCTGGTGGTCTCGATCGCCAAGAAGTACCGCAACCGCGGCCTCAGCTTCCTCGACCTGATTCAGGAAGGGAACGCCGGCCTGATGCGCGGCGTCGAGAAGTACGAGTTTCGGCGCGGTTACAAGTTCTCGACCTATGCCACGTGGTGGATTCGACAGGCGATCACTCGGGCGGTCGCCGATCATGCCCGGACGATCCGCATTCCGGTCCACATGTTCCAGTGCATCTCGCAACTGAAGAACAAGGCGGAGGCGATCCGCCAGCAGACCGGCCGCGAACCGAGCATGGAGGAGCTCGCCGAAGCGGTCGGCATGACCGTCGAGGAAACCGAACGGATCATGAAGACCTGGCGGCATCCGGTCAGCCTGGATACGCCGGTCGGGGAAAGCGAAGACTCGAGCTTCGGGGACTTCCTCGAGGACAGCCACGAGTTCGACCCCGCCGACAACGCCATGCAACAGATGCTGCGCAAGAAGATCGACCAGGTGCTCCGCAGCCTGACCTACCGCGAGCGCGAGATCATCAAGCTGCGGTACGGTCTGGGGGACGGCTTCAGCTACACGCTGGAGGAGACCGGCCGCATCTTCAAGGTGACCCGCGAGCGGATTCGGCAGATCGAATCGAAGGCGCTGCGAAAACTCAAGCACGCCACCCGGGCCGATCACCTCAAGGGCTTCGTCGAGGACCTGTTGCCGATCAACACCGATCAGCAGGCGGAGGCGGCGATCGAGGAGACCGACGACGCGGAGGAATTCGAACTCCGCGCGGCGTGATGCCTGTTCCGCGATCGTGAGGGATGTGCCATCAGAGGCCCAGGGAAGGCGATCCCTGGGCCTCTGCTCATCACAGCGCTTCCGGTTCGACTCCGAGGCGCTGCTCCGCGCGATCGAACCGGAACTCGATCTCCGTCTCGCGGCCGATCAACCGCAACACGCCGTTCACGCCGTCGTAATCGGCGTGCAGCAACCGATCGTTCGGCAGCTCGTCACCGACCCCCAGCACGAACCCGGTCGCGGGATCGATCGCCTCGAACCGCAGCCACCGGCGGTTGGGGTCCCGCTTGTCGCGCACCAGCGCCCCCGCGACGACAAACGGCGCGGGCGCGTTCCCCAACTCGAGGAAGGATCGCTGCGGAATCGTCTTCCGCCAACGGATCACCGACTCCCCCGGACCGATCGCCACGACATCGTCCCGGATGTTCACGTCGGGGATCAGCTTGTCCTGGATCGGCATGTGGTAGTGGTGCGACGAGGCGGTCGATTGGTTGCGTCCCAGCGAAATGAAGTACCAGCCCTGCTGCGCGAACCCGCGCAGGGACGCCGCCCCGTCGAGGTCGTCGCGATCGAGCGGCACATCGACGACGATTCCTCGTTTCGCCAGCGAGAAAACCCGCAGCCGACCGTCGGGCGTGAGCCAGGCGACGGCGTCCTGCGAGAGCCGCGCCATCAATTGCCGCGATTTGAGCGGATCCTCCAGGATCAGCCTGTTCTCCGCCGGATCCCACAGGCGAATCAACTGCTGTTCGTTGGTCTGGCCGATGTGCAAAATGTTGCGGCCCAGATCGTGCCGGGTGAAGCGGGAATCCTGCTGCAGAATTCCGGTGCGCGTCACTCGCCCCGTCGCCGCGTCGAGCAACCGATACGCCGCCTTGTCGGATCCCAGGACGAAGACGAGGTCGTCGTCGGCGAGCAGGCCGATCCGCGGGTCGGCGTAGATGCCGCTGGTCGGTTCGAGGTCATTCCGCCGCCAGAGGATATGCCCATCGGTCGGATCGACCGCGAACAGGACGTTCTTCCATTGGAAGAAGGCCCGCCGCGCGGTCGCGGGGCCTCCCAGCGCCTGCCCGCTGCGATGGGTCCATTCCGGCAAGGCGAGCGACCAGGCGATATGGTCGGTCGTTCCTTGCAGGGGGGAAATCGCGCGAATTTCGCCGGGCAACGTGAAGGGGATCAGCGTCCCCAGCGCCAAACTCGACAGCGACCCCGGGGGACTCGCGCCGAACGGCAGGACCTGTTCCAAAAACTTCCGTGACGACAGCTTGTCGAACACGGCGACTTCCGTCCCGCGTTCGGTGTTTCGCATCAACCACTCCAGCGGGGAATCGGGGGCCACCACCGCCAATGATCGCTGATAGTCCTCGTAAGGACCGATCGGCTGCGCCCGTTTGACCGTCGAGGGATCCCCCACTTGTCGCCATTCCCGGGAACGCGAGGTGATGCTCACACGACGCACGGGCCAATCGATCGGTTGTCGTCGTCGCCAAGCCTCGATGGTGGTCGCTTCATCCGGAGTTTGCGCGAACCCGGCGATGAGCGCCTCGCGTTCCTTCGTGGCGAGCCGTGACGTGGCCCGTTCCAGCGCCTGCGCCCCGGCGATGGGGAATTCCGCCGCAGAGAGGAGTCGCGCGAGCGCCGTTTCGCGCAGCGCCTGTTCCGCGGGCGCTTCCCCCGGATGCGACCGCGACAACAGCAGCGCCGCCCGTTCATGATGCGCCGCCGCCGCGGCGCCCGCCGCTCGGGTCATCCGCAAGCCCTGCAAGGGAGCATCAGGAAGCAACCATTCCGCCGCGTCTCCCAGCGGTCCCATCGGTTCCGCCTTGGCCAGGTTCAGCAGCACGTCATTCAACCGTTCCCGCGATGGCGCCTCGAGCCGATCTTGCAGCATCCGCAGCCAGATCGTGCCACGCACCTCCAGGTCGCGATCGTCGGGACACTCGAACAGATTCCGTTCCCGGGCCAGTCCCGCGAGTTGCAGGAACTGCTCTTCAACGCGCGCCGACTGCCCCAAATCGGCGGCCCGCGCCGTCGCGGCGACCAGCCACCGCGCCTGTTCCACCGGGGTCGACTTCTCCGACAGCCGCTGCAACCGCGCGAGCCAATGGTCCGCCCGCTCGGGCTCTTCCCGAACCAGTTGAAAATAAGACTCCCATAGCAATCGGCGGAGGCGGGTTTTCAACGGGTCGCCGACGGCCCGGGTGAGCCCGCCCTCCAACGCTTCGACCCCCTCGAGCAGATTCCCCTCCGCCAACCGGACTTCCGCAATCCGCAGCGCCGTCTCCGCCGAGGGTTCTCCGGCCCCGCGCGCCAGCAATTCATTCAGGACCGGCTGCGCCTGACGGTACGACACCAGGCCCATCGCCCCCAACGAGAGGATCCGATCGGGCGTGGCGACCAGATGCCCCAACGGCTGCGGTGTCGGATCGAACCGGAACCCTCGCGCCCGACCGGTTATCGCGTCGAGATTCACCACCTGACCCGAATCGAGCGGCACCAGATACCCGCCGGGGATCGGCACGCCATACCCGGTGATATTGCCGGGCAACGGAGCGTGCCAAATCAACTCACCCGTTGTCAGGTCGTACGCCCGGGCCGACGACACGCCGATCGTCAGCACGCGATCCTGCATCGTCGTGGCGAGGTATTGGGCGTCGATATTCCGGACCAGCCACCGCGCCATGCCGGTTTCGGCGTCGAGACAATAGAGGTGGTCCGACTGCGACGGCAGGATGAGGACCACTCCGGGACCGGCCATCGGGCTTCCCGGAAACGCCCCATGCCGCCGCTGCGTGAGGCTCGAGACATTCCGAAAACGTTGACCGAACGTATCGGGCGGCGCCTCGAGCGAATTGTGCGCCCAGCGCAGTTCCCCCGTCACGGCGTCGACCGCGACCACCAATCCGATATGCGTCGGGCAGACGATCAGATCGCCGATCGCCACCGGCGCGCAGGCC
>CAYRVS010000038.1:27394-32043 GCA_964427725.1 uncultured Planctomycetaceae bacterium
GTCGAACGCGGTCAGGCAGAGCTCCCGGTCATGCTCCGACACGGCGTAGACCACGCTTCCCGTCGCCAGCGGCGGCCCCAGAAACGCATGCCCTTGAAGCATGGTCGCGTCCGGCGAGCGTTCCGAGGACCAGGCCAAACGCATCGCCTCCGTGGTCGCCGCCAAATCGAGCGCGATCAAACGATTCCGCGCCGCATCTTTCCGTGAGAAGTTCGGCGACTGCATCGATTCCAAGCCGTACACCCCCGCGACCGACATCGCCTCCGACTCGTCGATCGCATACAGCCGCCGTCCGTCGGTCGAGAGCCCGCTGACCAGCGAATTCGCCGCCGCCGTATCCAGCATCGCGGCCCGGAAGCGGCGCTGGAGCGGATCCTCGTTCGAGGGACTCAGTAGCTCACCCAACCCGCTGCGGCTGCGATACCGCCAGACCGTGCGCCCCGTGGCGACATCGACCGCCCGGATCGTATCGAGATCACGAAAGTGCACGTTCGGACCGACGACCAGCGGGGTCCAACCGACGGCGGCGGGCGCGTCCTGCTCCCGTTGCGTCGCCCCCCATTCCGCCAGCACCCGATCGAGCTGTGGATAAGTCCCCGCGGCCTCCAGCGGGCCGCGCCATTCCGGATCGAGCACCGGAGGTGACCCCGCCGCGGGGAGATGCGGATCACTTGCCGTCACGTCGGGGAGCCGCTCGCCGTCACGGACCGCGGGCGCAGGCGCGGGAAGTCGATCACGCACCGCGGCGGCGAACTCGGCATCCCCCGCCAATTCCGCCGCCACGCTCGCCATCTTCAACAATCGCGGCGTCGCATGCAGTGCCGCCCCGGGCGATTGCAGCATCCGACGGGCGAGCCCCACCGCGAGCCGCCATTCCCCGTCGTCGAGCCAGCGCTTCACCAGCCATTCCGCCGCGGTGAACGATTCGGGAGTCCCCTGGAACCGCCGGATGAGGTTCAACCAGGCCGCCGGATCTTGCGCGTCCTGCGCTCGCGCCAGTTCCAACTTGGCTTCGGGGCCGATGTATTGCAGGTAGGCTTGCGCCAACTCCGGGGCTTGTTCCTCGAACCTCCGCCGCGCGGTCCCGCGGATCGAGCTCAACTCGCCGGTCGGCTGGATGAACCACGAATCCCGCGGCTGATCGAACAGGAATTGCCACTGCGGCAAGGCTTCGGTGAATTTCCCGCGGCCCGTCAGCTCGAGCGCCGTTTCCAACCCCAACGCCTGCCGCCGATCACGCACATACAGATGCAGCCAGGCGACATCGACCGGCATGATCACCCGGGCCGCCGGGGCCGCTCCGGGTGGAGCCGGTGCGGGAGCCGCCGGTGGTTTCGCGGGAGCCGCCGGTGGCTTCACGACAGCCGCACGGTCCCGCTCTTCCGGCGGGAGCGACTGATTGGGCGGCGGTTTCGGTCGCTCCGGCCCCGCCTGCACGGTCTGGGCCGAGACATTCGACAACAGGCAGGTCCCCCCGGCGAACACAATCCCGAGGACAAGGAGCCCGATGTGACGGAATCTCTTCGGGGCGAGAGATCGTCGAAGGGCCGCCAACCGGCCCATGCGTCCAAGGTCCGTTTTTGCCCGGCCTCGATCGTCCTCGTCCTGCATCGGCCCCTCCCATTCCTCGCGCGAGCCTTACGGAATCATAAGCGGAATCCTGATTGGTGGACATGGCGATTTGAACCGTCGGCAGTCGCCGCCCAGTGCGAACCGGCGTCGGACCGCCGCGGGTCGAGATGCGCGGTCGAAGATCCGAGGTCCACGGGGAACGGACCACGCAGACGGGTTCACGTGTGCGTCGTGCCGTCGGCACCACAACGAGGTTTGCTCGTCGGCGAGGCTTCCGGGCTGACGCGTGCGGCGCTACACGCTTAAGTCCATCAGCTTACGGAACTCCGGGGCGGCGCGGATCGGGTCGAAGTCGGTCTCTTCGGGAATTAACCGGCGGAGTTCGGGGTCCATCCGCAAGGCGCGGGCCAACCACGTCACGGCCTGACCCGTCTGACGGGCCAAGGAGTAGTAGCACGCCAGATTGTAGAGAACGACGGGAACCTCGGGATGGGCCCGATAGGCGTCGTGCATGACCGCGATCGCCTGAGTCAGGTCGCGGGTCCGCTTGTGACACCATGCCAGCCCCATCAGAACCCCGAGATCATTCGCCTGCAATTGTTGACAGACGCGGTAGTCCTCCAGCGCGTCCCACCATTGCGCCACACCGCGATACGCCTCGGCCCGGAGCAGATGAAAGTGGAAGAGCTGCCCCGACGGGTCCGGAATCGTCCGCAATTCGCGCAGGGCGTGCTCGAACATCTCGAGCATCAGGTACCCTTCGGCGGCGCGCAGCCGACGCTGACTGCGACGATCCAGCGTGCTGTCGGTGGCGGACATGGGCGGATCGATCCTGGACGCGTTATTCGGAGCTCGAAAACCCGGGGCGTTCTCACGACTTCCCCTCAAAGGGGAACAACGCAGGGCTCGGTCGGCGGATCAACCGGCGTCACGATTTCAGCCGACAACGCGGAACCGGACCGTGACACGCTTCGCTCGCCAACGACGCCCGGCATCCAGAGTTACCGTGTCGCAAGCGCGATTGCCAGTGCAGTATGAGAGTGAAGCGTTCGGAGTCGAATGTTGAACACCGATCATGGAGCGGCGCGACGACGCTTCGATGTGGGGGGGAGGGAAGGTTGCAGGCCGGACTCGTCGATTCGCACGGGTTTCGTTGTCCGGCGCGCGACCAACCAACGTCAACCTTTCACGCGGTCCCTTGAAGACACGACGAGTTGACGCCGCGCCGCTCGTCGGGAAGGGTCGCGCTTCCTACTTCAGCATGCCGTACTTTTTCATTTTGTTGTACAGCGTCACGCGACTGATCCCGAGTTCCTTCGCCGTCCGGGTCCGGCTGAAGCTGTTCTTGAACAGCGTCTGCTCGATGATTTCCTTCTCGGTGAGCGCCATTTGCCCGCCGAGGCTGCCGTCGTCGACCCGCACCGGCGCGATCCCCGCGTTCGGGCCGGTCGGCAGAACCACCGTCGGATCGTTCGTCGGGCCCGCGGCCCCCGAGACGACATGCGGCGGCAACTGCGACATCCGCAGCACGCCGTCGCGGCAATAGATCACCGCCCGCTGCACCACGTGCTCGAGCTCGCGGACATTCCCCGGCCACGGATAGTCGAGCAGCGATTGAAAGACGGCGGGTTCGATCTGCTCGACCCGCACGCCGTGCTTCACCGAGAACTGATGGATGAACTTGCGCGCCAGGGGGACGATGTCCATCTTCCGCTGCCGCAGCGGCGGGATGACGAACTTCAGCATGTTGAGGCGATAGTAGAGGTCGGGCCGGAACCGATGCTGCTCGACGAGGGGCTGCAGTTCGAGGTTGCTCGCGACGATCAACCGGGCCTGCGACCGCTGCGTCTGGTTCGAGCCGACCGGTTCAAACTCCCCCGTTTCGATGACCCGCAGCAGCTTGACCTGCTGTTCGAGGCCGAGGACGTCGATTTCGTCGAGGAGAATCGAACCTCGGCGGGCGGCGAGGAACTTGCCTTCCTTGTCTTGATGGGCGCTGGTGAAGGCCCCCTTCACGTGACCGAACAGTTCGCTTTCGATGAGATCGTTGGGGAGCGCGCCGCAGGCGACGGGGAGAAACGGTTCCATCCGCCGCGGCGAGACTTCATGGATCAGCCGGCTGAGGTAGGTTTTGCCGGCCCCGGTCTCGCCGATCAGGAGGATCGTCACGTCGTGCCGCGCGGCGACCTCCAGGTCGTGCAGCACCTGCTTGAGTTGCGGCGAGTTGGTTTCATACCGTCGACTGATGCCGGTGAGACTGGCGAGGGGCGCCGCGGGTTCGGGAGCCGCGACCGCCTCGGTCATCATGGGGGGAACCGGAGTCAGCTCGGTGAAAAGCTCCGGGAAGACGCGCTGCAGAGCTGAACGGTCGACCCGGCCGGCGACGATCGGGAGTTCGGCCAAGAGCGCGCGGCGCGCTAAGGGTTCGGGACAGTGTTCGGGGGTCAAGAGGGCCAAGTGAGTCGCCGGCAGTTTGGCCTGGATGACATCGAGCGTCTGCTGTTCGAGTTGCCCGCCGGGGGCCGGTCGACGGAAGTCGGCGACGATGGCGTGCGGGGTCAGCCACCGCGACAGATCGAGGAGCTCTTCGAGATTGTCGCAGGCCCGGACTTCGGCGCGGCCCCCCAGCCAAGCGGGGAGCTGCGAGACAAGATCGGGGTCGCGACTGAGGACGACCAGCACGGAATTGGACATGAAACGTTCTCCCCCCGGGTTCCCGCCGAGCGCGGCCGATCGACCCCTTGGGGCTTGACGGCGCGTCAACGTTCGACAACGGGTAAGCGGGGGGTGAGAACAAATCGGATGCCAAGGTGTTCAACTTTGTGAATGCGACGCGCCGAACACGAATCGAGGCAATACTTTAAGAAATGTCAATCCACGTGAAAGCCGCCGGAATTCGGGTCGGGACGTGATGCCGAAAGGCGACGATGTGGCGAAAGGACGACAGGGAACAACAACTCCCCAACGAGCGGCGCGGCGTCAGCCCAATGGCACTCACAATGGTTCTGATTGATCGGTGGCTGCGCGAACAGCCCGGCGTCGGGTTGGTGACCGCCTGCCTGCTGCGGGCGGTGATC
>CAYRVS010000039.1:0-31458 GCA_964427725.1 uncultured Planctomycetaceae bacterium
GCGTTGGGGCGACCGGAACCGGTGTTACGGGGGCCGGTGGCGCGGCGAGGGCCGGGGGTTCCCAGTTGAGTTGCGTGAAAGGCCACACCAACAGGAGCGCGCCGACATCGGCGAGATCGGCGTCGATGATGGGCAACCGCAAGACCGCCGTCGACTCGGTCAGTTGGCATGTGGCGACGTACTCGGCGAAGTGGGCGACGCCGAAACTCCCGGTCCGTTCCGCCTCGAAGTCGGGCGGGAAGAGGTTCATCCCCCATTCCATGGCGAGGGTGTCGAGCCGCGATTTCTGGCTGTCGTTGGGCTGCTTGAACCAAGCGGGGAGGGCGCAGGCTTCGGGGATCCAGACCGCCGCGCCAATCTCGCCGAACTGAAAGAGGCTGACGACGCCCGGCGTGGTGACGGCGTCGTCGGTGGGGTTCCAGGCGGCGAGTTCCCCCTTACCGATTTGCAGGGAGAGGTCGAAACATTGATTGAAGGATTCGGCGAGGGGGGCGAGCTGCTCGTTGACATGGTCGAGGAGCGTGGAGGCGTAGTCGGCGTGGAGTTCAGGCATCGGCGGTTCCTGACGCGACGAGGCGGCCGGCGGGCGATCCGTAAAATTCCGGGCATTGGGCAACTCTCAGTGCCCGGGTGCAATGCGTTGTCTGGGAAGGCTTTGGGCGCGCCGCGACGGTGTGGGACGCAGGCTCCTGACTGTTGATTCGGGGAGGCTGGGTCGGCGACTTCAGTTCATTTGGCGTCGATTTGAGAGCCGGATCGAAATGCCGACGAGGGTTGGCCGACGTCTTGCGTGGTAATGTGCTTTTAAATAAGGAGATACGTCGATTCCGATTCCTCTGGACACAGCCCCCCGGTTGCGGATTCAATCCCCGCACCTATTGGGTGATCGGAGCGGGACGCCAGAACGTATCGGTGACTCCGAATGTGTTGTCGGGAACGACCGCGATCACGGCTCGCGGACTTTTGGGACCTCATTTTGGGTGCTGCTGGCCCGGCCAGTGCGACTGATGTTGTGCATCCGCTGCGCGATCGCACTGGCGTAGCCAGTGGCACACGCAGCCGAATCCCACTCAGTGAAATCGGGCCTTGATCGTACGTTGGGGCCTTCGTCAGGGAAGACAGGAGCGGCGTGGATAGCCTGCAGCAGCTTTGGCCGTTGGTTCGACCGCATCGCCGGGCGCTGGGGCTGGCGATCGGGTGCGCCGTGGTCGGCGCGGCGCTCTGGTCGGGGACGCTGCTGCTCGCGTTTCCCATCACCAAGGTGCTGCTGCAGCAGCAACATCTGTCGGAATACGCGTCGAACGAGATCGCAAGCGCCCGTAGCGAAGTGCGGAAGCAGTCGCAGCGGTTGGAGCAGCTCGACGCCGAGCTGAAGGCGCTCGCCGATCAGGGGACCGAGAATCAGACCGCGTATGTCGAGCGGTTGCGGAGCCGGGCGCGGACGCAGGAGGCGATGGGAGAAGCGGCGCGGCGCGAGTGGTGGTTCGTGTTGGCGCAGCAGCATGTGATTCCGTGGTTCCCCGCGGATCGATTCGACGCGCTGGCGGTGCTGTTGGGATTGCTGATCGCCTTGACCGCGGCGCATGGCGTGGCGGTCTATTGCCAGGAAGTCTGGATCGGTCGGGTGGTGCAGCTCTCGATGCGGTCGCTGCGGGCGAAGCTGTTTCGGCAGTCGGTCCGGCTCGACGTGCAATCGCTGGCGGCGGAGGGCTCGGCGAGCCTGACCGCGCGGTTCACCAATGATCTGACGGCGATCGCGCAGGGGATGACGCTGATGGGGGGGAAGATCCTCCTCGAACCCCTGAAGGCGGGGGGCTGCATCGCCTTGGCGTTCGCGGCGAACTGGCGGTTGACGCTGCTGTCGCTGTTGTGCGCGCCGCTGGGGGCGTGGCTGTTTCAGCGGTTCGGCAAGCAGCTCAAGCGCGCCAGCCGCAAGCAGATGGAGACGGTGGCGCGGCTGTATCAGGTGGTGCAGGAGGCGTTGTCGTCGTTTCGCGTGGTGACCGCGTTTGGACAGCAAGGGCATCATCGCCGCCGGCTGTATCGCGAGAATCGGGCCTACTATCAGAAGGCGATGCAAATTCAGCGGCTCGACGCCTTGGCCAATCCGACGGTCGAGCTGCTCGGGGTGATCGCCGCGTGTCTGGCGATTCTCCCGGGGGCGTATCTGGTGATGCGGCAGAAGACGATGATCTGGGGGATCCAGCTCACGTCGATCGAGATGGATTTGGCGTCGCTGGCGACGCTGTACATGCTGCTGGCGGGGGTGCTCGATCCGGCCCGGAAACTCTCGAGCGCCTTTTCACGATTGAAGAAGTCGGTCGCGGCCTGCGAACGGGTGATGAGTTGGCTCGACCAGCATCCCCATGTGTCCGAACCGGGCGGTTCCCTGCCGGAAGTACGGCACGAACGGACGCTCGAATTTCACGAGATCACGTACGTCTACCCGGGGCGTGATGGGGCCCCGGCGCTCCAGGACGTTTCGTTCCGCGTCGAGTTCGGCGACGTCGTGGCGATCGTGGGGAGCAATGGGTCGGGGAAATCGACCCTCGCCGGGTTGCTGCCGCGGTTCTACGATCCGCAAGGGGGGGCGGTGTTGGTCGACGGGGCCGATATCCGCTCGTTGTCGCCGCGGGCCTGGCGACGGCAGTTGGGTTGGGTGCCGCAGGAACCGATGCTGTTTGACCGAACAATCGCCGAGAACATTGCGGTGGGTCGGCCGGAGGCGACGCCGGAAGCGATCGAGACGGTCGCGCGGCGGGCGTTTGTGTGGGATTTCGCCGGGGCGTGGGAGACAGGGTTGGCGACGCGGATCGGCGACGGGGGCAATCGATTGTCGGGCGGACAGCGGCAGCGGATCGCCCTCGCGCGAGCGCTGTTGCGGGAACCTTCGATTCTGATTCTCGACGAAGCGACCTCGGCGATCGACGCCCAGAGCGAAGACCTGATCTATCGGGCGCTGCGCGCGGGACGAGAATCGCGGACCACGCTGATCATCACACATGGGTTGACGCCGACGCTGCTCGACCTGGTCACGAAAGTGGTGTTCTTGGATCACGGCCGGTTGCTGGCGGTCGGTCCGCACGAGAAACTGCTCGCCACTTGCCCGCCGTATGCGGGGCTGTATCAGGCGCAGGCGGCGCGGCGAGCGGCGTAGTGGGGATATCCGAAATCCGAAGGAACGGGAAAATCCTAAGTGGAAAACGTGACACGCTCGGGAAGTTTTCCCCTGAATGATTAGGATTCCTTTCGGATTTCGTGCTTCGGAATTCGGATTTCCCGCAACCCGATCCCTGGGTCGTTGATCGGAACACTGTTCGTTGACGTGGCGAACCTCCCCGGCCGTCGCGTGGTCCTGCGGGGTCGAGGAGCAAAACGTCGCGATGCCTTACGTCTGGTTCCTGCTGATCTGCTTCATCTGGGGGAGCAGTTTCATCCTGATGAAGCGCGCGACGGAGGCGTTGTCGCCGACGGTGATCAGCACCGGGCGCGTCGGCTTCGGGGCCCTCGTCCTCGCGCTGGTGCTGTGGCGGATGAGACGCCCCTGGAATCTGCGGCGGGGGGACTTCTGGCCGATGGTCCTCATCGTGATCACCGGCTTCGCCTGGCCGTACACGATTCAGCCATGGCTGATCGGGAAGTATCAGAACAGCGCCTTCATCGGGATGACGGTCGCGTTCACGCCGCTGCTGACGCTGACGGTCTCGATGTATGTGCTCGAATTTCGGCCGTCGGTTCGGCAGGTGATCGGGGTCTGCGGCGCGCTCGTCTGTTTGTTGGTGCTCATGCGGGAAGGCTGGCGGCAGCAGGTGACGGGGGTCGATCTGGCGCTCGCGATCTCGGTGCCGCTGAATTATGCGATCGCGAACAACGGGATTCGCCGGTATTTGGCGCATGTGCCGCCGATCGAATTGACGTTTGCGTGTCTGGCGGGCGCGATGCTGGTGATGCTGCCATGCCTGCCGCTCACGCCGAGTCCGGCGGGGGCGGGCCGCGAGGGTTGGCTGTCGGCGTGGGGGGCGGTGATGGTCTTGGGGATCGCCGGGACGGGGTTATCGACCTGTTTGTTTACGCATTTGATCATGACGCAGGGGCCGTTGTTCGCGGCGATGGTGACAAATCTCGTGCCGCTGGGGGCGATGGCGTGGGGATGGGCCGACGCGGAGACGATCACCCCGTGGCAACTGTTGGCGGTGGGGGGCGTCTTGGCGATGGTGGCGCTGGTGCAAGTCGGCGCGGCGGTGAAACCGGCTCAGAGCGTCGCGGCGGAAACATGAAGGATGATCCGCCGCGACAGGCGGCGGTTCTGAGAACGCGCGTGCGGAGCCGCCTGTCGCGGCGGAATGAGCCTCACGTCATGCGGCCCATCCTTGACGCGCCGCGTCGGTCCCCTTGAAATGGCCGCACCCTGCGGAGGCCGTACCGCGGACCCGTGCGGATCGGCGCGACGCGACCGATCCGCTTCGTGATCGGGATGGCTGCCCGATCGGCCCTGACGGCTGGTGACGCCCCTCGAAGGGACGAGTCCGCGGATGTTGATGTATGACCAGTTGGTGCTCTTGAGCGGCCGGGCCAATCCGCCGCTGGCCGCCGAAATCGCCCGCTACCTCGGCGTTTCGTTGGGGGCGGTGGAGTTGGGGAACTTTCCGGATGGCGAAATCTCCGTCCGGCTGAACCAAAACGTCCGCGGCTGCGACGTCTTTCTCATGCAGACGACCGGCCCCTCCGTCAACGACAACCTGATGGAGCTGCTGATCCTCATCGACACCTGCAAGCGGGCTTCCGCGGCGCGGATCACCGCCGTCATTCCCTACTTCGGGTATGCCCGACAGGATCGCAAGGACATGGGGCGGGTTCCGATCACCGCCAAGCTGGTCGCCAACCTGATCACCAAGGCGGGGGCCGACCGCGTGCTGACGATGGACCTGCACGCGGCCCAGATTCAGGGCTTTTTCGATTGCCCGGTCGATCACCTTTACGCCGCGCCGATCCTCGACGAGTACTTCCGGAACCTCAATTTTCCCCAGGACAAACTGGTGATCGTCAGCCCGGATGAAGGGAGCATCAAGCGGTCGCTGCAGCACGTCGAGCACCTGGGGGGCCAGTTCGCGATCGTCGACAAACGTCGGACCAGCGCGGTCGACACGCGGCAGGAGAACATGATCGGCGGGCCGATCGCGGGAAAGACCGCCCTCATCTTCGACGACATGATCACCACCGGCGGGTCGATGGCGGGGGCGGTGAAGGTCGTCCTTGGGCATGGGGCGAGCCAGGTCTATGTCGGGGCAACGCACGCCGTCTTCTGCGGCCCGGCAGCGCAGCGGCTCAGTGAAGTGCCGATTCAGGAGATCGTCGTCACCAACAGCCTGCTGCTGAAGCCCGAGCAGATGCTGCCGAACATTCGGACGGTGTCGGTCGCCCCGCTGCTGGGGGAGGCGATCCGGCGGATCCATCGGAACGAGTCGGTGAGTTATCTGTTTGATTGAGCTGTTGCCGGACGCCCAGTGCCGGATGCCCAGGCATGGCCCTGCCTGGGCAGCATCGGATTGATGCCTGGGTGGCATGCGGTGGACAGCCGCGATGTCGCGGTTGATACTGCTGATCGCGGTGTCCATTCCCGGGCCCGCGGACCACCTATTCACCTCCTTGAGGATGCCCCGACCCATGAAAGCCGCTTGGTTCGCCGGTCTCTGGCTGATCGCAGCGACCGCGCCGCTGATGGCGCAGAACACCACCAATTTTCCGCATCTGGGCGAGATCATTCGGCTCGACCCGAAGTTCGACGAACTGGTCCCGAAGGACGCGGCGATCGAGGTGCTGGGTTCGGGATTTGAATGGGCCGAGGGCCCGGTCTACGTGAAAGGTGGCGAGGCGGGTTACGTCCTGTTCTCGGATATTCCCCGCAACAGCGTGATGAAATGGGAGTACGGCAAAGGGGTGAGCCTGTTCATGAAGCCCTCCGGCTTCACCGGGCCGAGCGATTACGGGACCGAACCGGGCTGCAACGGCCTGATGCTCGATCCCAGCGGGCAACTGGTCTCTTGCGAGCACGGCGACCGCCGCGTTTCGGTTTTAACCAAGCAAGGCGGGAAGCGGACGCTGGTCGACAACTATCAGGGGAAGCGGCTCAACAGCCCCAACGACGGCTGCTTCAAGTCGAACGGCGACCTCTACTTCACCGATCCCCCTTATGGCCTGCCCAAGAACTTCGACGACGAACGCCGCGAACTCGACTTCTGCGGGGTCTATCGGCTGCGGATCGGCAAGGATGGCGTCAACACGCTGACGCTCCTCACCGATGGGATGACCCGCCCCAACGGCATCGCCTTCTCGCCCGATGAAAAATTCCTGTACGTCGCGCAGTCCGATCCGAAGGCGGCGATCTGGAAGAAGTTCCCCGTCAAAGAGGATGGGACGCTGGGCGAAGGGACCGTCCTGTTCGACGCCACCAGCTACGTCGGCAAGCACAAGGGCCTGCCCGACGGTCTGAAGACCGACAAGCACGGCAACATCTGGGCGACCGGTCCCGGCGGCGTGTGGGTCTTCGACTCCAGCGGCAAACCCCTCGGCCGGATCGATACGAAGGAAGCCACCGCGAACTGCGGCTGGGGCGACGACGGCACCACGCTGTACATCACCGCCGACATGTACTTCTGCCGCGTGAACACGACGACAAAGGGGGCGGGCTGGTGAGCGTCACTCGAGGGGACCGCAAGGCGGAATGGTCCCCTCGCCGTGTGCCACTGGCTCCGCCAGTGGGATGGCTCATCAAGACTTAAGACGCAAAACCACTGGCAAAGCCAGTGGCACACGATGAATACGATTCGTCGACTTAGGATCTGTGATCTCCGCTGATTGTGGATCCGGTCGCGGGTGGGATCGGCCGGTGTTAAGATTCCGCCGGTGACGACGGTTTAGTCGTAGAAAGTCGCCGCCGGCCGCCAGGGGGTGGTCGGTGGGCGGACTCTCGGAGTTCAGCAAGACGGCGACCATGTTGATCCGCGTGGGGCACAGCCCCGATCCCGACGATGCGTTCATGTTTCATGCCCTCGCGAACGACAAGCTCGACACCGGGCCTTATCGCTTCACGCATGAGCTGCAGGACATCGAGACCCTGAATCGCCGGGCGCTCAAGGGCGAACTCGAGCTGACAGCGGTCAGTCTGCACGGTTATGCGTACATGACCGACAAGTACGCGTTGTGCGCGTGCGGGTGCAGCATGGGGGACGACTACGGGCCGATGATCGTGGCGCGGCAGCCGGGGTCGCTGGGGGATTTTCGCGGGAAGAAGATCGCCGTCCCCGGGACGCTGACGACCGCGTTTCTGGCGCTTAAATTGGCGCTCCCCGAGTTCGAGTTCGAGGTTCATCCGTTCGACGAAATCCTGAACATCGTCGCGGCGGGGAAGGTCGACGCCGGACTGATCATTCACGAAGGGCAGCTCACCTATCAGAATCAGGGGCTGCACCTGATCGTCGACTTGGGGAAGTGGTGGCGGCAGGAAACCGGGTTGCCGCTGCCGCTCGGGGGGAACGCGATTCGCCGGGACTTGGGTCCGCAGGCGATGCGCGAGGTGACGGCGCTGCTGAAGCAAAGCATTCAATACGCGTTGGATCATCGGGCCGAGGCGCTCGCGCACGCCTTGCAATACGGCCGCGATCTCGACCGTAGTCAGGCGGACAAGTTCGTCGGGATGTACGTGAACGACTGGACGATCGACTTTGGCGAACGGGGGCGGGAGGCGGTGCGGACATTGCTCGAACGGGCCTACGAGGCGAAGATCATCCCGCATCGGGTGAACCTGGAGTTCGTCGGCTAGGTCCGAGTGAAGCCGCCGCCGGTGAACGTCTCCCCCTCATGCGGCAACCCGATCCGGTCTCGCGAGGTGCCTGAAGATCATGCGCGTGTTGTCCGGCATTCAGCCGACGGGGCGGTTTCACTGGGGAAATTACTTCGGCGCGATCCGGCAGTACATCGCGCTGCAGCATCATCCCCAGGCGTTCTATTTCATCGCCGATCTGCACGCCCTGACGACGCTGCGCGAGCCGCCTAAACTGCGGGAGTACATCCGCGAGGCGGCCCTCGATCTCCTCGCGCTGGGGCTCGATCCCGCCAAGGCGACGCTCTTTCGACAATCGGACGTTCCCGAGGTCACCGACCTGACCTGGCTGTTGATGACGGTGACGCAGCATTCACTGCTGGAGAAGTGTCACGCTTACAAGGACAAAGTGGCGAAGGGCCTTGCCGCCGACGCGGGGCTCTTCACCTATCCGGTGCTGATGGCCGCCGACATTCTGCTGTATGACAGCGACGTCGTGCCGGTGGGGGTCGATCAGGTTCAGCACATCGAGGTGACGCGCGACATCGCCCAGCGGTTCAACAACTGCTACGGCGGTGAGTTTCTCCACCTGCCGGAGGCCCGCGTGCTCGATGCGTCGGCCAAGGTCCCCGGACTCGACGGCGAGAAGATGTCGAAGAGCTACGGGAACACGATCGAGATCTTCGAGCCGGAGAAGAAGCTCCGCAAGAAGATCATGAGCATCAAGACCGATTCGACGCCGGTGGAGTCGCCGAAGGATCCCGAGGCGTGCCACGTCTTCACATTGTACAAGCTGTTCGCCACCCCGGAGCAACAAGCCGCGCTCGCCGCGCGGTATCGAGCCGGGGGGATGGGGTACGGCGAAGCGAAGCAGGCCCTCTTCGAGGCGGCGTGGGCCTACTTCGCCGACGCGCGGGAACGCCGAGCCCAATGGGAGTCTCGGCCCGACGCGTTGGAAGAGGTGTTGCAGGTGGGGGCCGCGAAGGCCCGGACGAAAGGCCGCGAGGTGCTGAACCGCGTGCGTGAAGCCTGCGGACTACGCCCGGTCGCGGTACCCGCCCCCTGAGTGAAACACGTAACCACAAAGAGCGGCGCGGCGTCAGCCCGCCGTGTCCCGGTAAGTTGAGAGTCTCGAGTTGAGAGTTGAGAGCCGAAGAACCCGGCGGTCGGATTTGGGCTCGCAAACGGAAGCGGTTCGTCACGACATGTCACATCAGTCCGCCCACGTCGAACCCGACGACATCGCCGCCGTCTTGGGCCGCATTCCCAGCGGCTTGTTCATCCTGACGGCGCGTTCGGCCGACGGGCGGGAGACCGGGCTGCTCGCGAGTTGGGTGCAGCAGGCGTCGTTCGCGCCGCCGATGGTGACGGTCGCCGTGAACGCGAAACGCTATCTGCATGGCTGGTTCGAGAGCTCCCCCATGGTGGGGCTGAATCTGATCGCCGAGGGCCAAAAGGACCTGCTCAAGCATTTCGGCGCGGGGTTCGAGCCGGGGGAGCCCGCGTTCGAGGGGGTCCCCGTGACGCGCGGCGTGACGGGCGTGCCGTTGCTGCGCGACGCGCTCGGCTGTCTGGAAGGGATGATCGTCGGCCAGCTGACGACGGGCGACCACGTCATTTACGCCGTCGAAGTGACCGCCGCGCTCGCCGGACCGACGCTCGGCGTCGCCACGCCGTGGGTTCATCTGCGCAAGAACGGCCTGAAGTATTAGCTAGCGTCGAGGGCGGTGAGGGCCCGTCCAATCGCACTGATCGAAGTGCGACCCACACGACGGCAGGCTCACTTCGCGAGGAGCTTTTCGAGCAGAAACGACTGGGCGTCGGGATAGCGGTCGGACTTCGCCCCTTTCGCGATCTCGAGATGGCATTCGACCCCCAGTTCGTCGCATTTCTCCTTCAGCTTCACGCCGTAGACCGGGTGATGAATGCCATGCCCGGCGTCCTTCGACGGCAGCGACATGTCGGCCCCGTAGGACATGTACAGGGGAGGGTCACCCGCGGTCACATGGTTGTAGGGGGAAAACTCGACCCACAGCGGCCGATGTTTGTCGTAGTTCGCGAGGGCCCCTTCGATGGTCGGCTCGCCGACCGCCATGTTGATCATGCGATGCTTGAGGACGTTGGGCCCCAGCCATGGTTCGATGACGCGAGGATCGATCGACGTTTGCCCCGCCGAGACCGCCGCGGCGCACACGCGGGTCGATTGCCGCAGGATGGGATCTTCGGCGTGCGGGTCGGCGAGGTCGTCATGAAACAGCAGCCACATCGAACTGCACGCCCCGGCGCTCGCCCCGGTGACGGCGATCCGCCCGGGATCAATGTTCCACTCGCGCGCCTTGGACCGCAGGAACTGAATGGCCCGCGCGGCGTCGTGGACCGGCGCGGGCAGGGGATGCTCCGCCGTCAGGCGATAGTTGATCGTCGCGCACGACACGCCCCGTTCGAGATACGGGGCGAACCGCTTGGTATCGTGTCCCTTGTCGCCGGCCACCCAACCGCCGCCATGAATGAACACCAGCAACGGCCGCGGCCCGTCCCCGTCGGCCCGCCAAAAATCGAGCACATTGCGCGGATGCGGGCCGTAGGGAACCTCGGCCGCGGTGGCGGGGAGCTTGGGGGCCAGATCCCCCGCGGTGGTCGACTCTTGTGCTCGCAGCTCTTCGGCGATCGTTAAAGCGTTCCCGCACAGAAGCGCGGCGATCCGCACCCACTTCAACATGGCAAGACCTCCGGCTGATGGCTGAAACGACTCCCACATGTTGCCGATCCTGCGCGGACGCGGCGAGTCTGGAGGATCGGACTTCGCCCCAATGATCCAGGTTATGTTCCATCGGGCATAACTAAAGGTGCTGTCCCTTCGCGGATTAGATAAGTTCGATCAGGAACCAGTCCTTCAGCCTGCGTGACCGAACCTCCGGGCCAGGCGACTGCGAGGTGGTCGATCCGGTCGAACATGCCCAGGCCGATGACAAGTTGGCGTTCGTTCGAGGCCATGTAACCGTCGCCCGCGGTGAGCTGCCGGGTGAGGGTGCGGCCGCCGCAGGTAACGCGGACGATGGTGCCGATCGCGTCGCGCGGGCTGTGGGTGCCCGACAAGCGCAGTGTGAGAGACCGGCCTTGGGGCTGGGTGTGGTTCCTCAGGAGCAGCGCCGGGGAATCCTGATTGGCGATGACGACGTCCTCGCGACCGTCGCGATTGGCGTCCAATCGAGCGAGGCCGCGACCGATCGTCTTACGAAGCGGCGTCGGGTTATGAACTTCGACGAAGCGAGTTCCTCGGTTGGCGAAGAATTGGACCGGCATCTCATAAGGCTGCCCGAGTGATGAGAGATCGTCGATGTGCCCGTTGGCGACGACGAGATCGGGGCGGCCGTCGAGATCGATATCGAGGGCTTGCGTCCCGAAACCCAGCATCGCCCAACTCGGTTCACGCAGGCCGGTCGGGCGGGTGCGGTCTTCGTAAAAGTCGGTCGACAACGCCGCGTACAGAGTGTTGGATTCCTGATAGAAATTCGTGACGAAGAGATCGAACAGGCCGTTGCCGTCGAAGTCGTCGCACGCCACCCCCATGCAGGCCTGCGGTTTCCCTTCGGCATCGACGGAAAGTCCGCTCAACAGGCCGACATCGCGCCAACGGTTCGACCCCGGCCCCTCGCGTTGCAACCAGAAGTTCGGGGCTTCATCGTTGGCAATGAACAGACTCAAGGGCTGATCGGCAGCCGGGCGAAAGGCGACGATTCCCAAGCCGAGGCCATCGGGGAGTTCGAGCCCGTCATCTTGCGTGGGCGGGACGAAGTCTCCCGCGCCATCGCCGAGCCAGATACGATCGCGCGCGGGGGCGAAGGCGCGCGGCGAGCAGGAGCGCGGCCGGCCCTGCCGCTCGCAAATCCGCGTCTCGACATCCCCCCCCGCGCAGTACGTGACGTCGAACAGGTCGGGATGCCCATCGTCATTGACGTCGGCGATCAGGCCGCTGGTGGTCCAGGCGGTCGCCATGCGGATCGCGGGGGGAGTCACGTTGACGAAGGTGCCGTCGCCTTGGTTCCGCCAGAGTCGATTGACGCCGTAGTTGGCGACGTACAGATCGACGAAGCCGTCGTGATCGAAGTCCCCCGCCGCGATTCCTTGGCTGAAGTCGTGGTCGTGAAACCGGGCCGGGCGGGTGACATTCTCCCAGCGGACGCCGAAGCGATTGCGGAAGGCTTGGTCGGATTCCATGTCGCCGGGCAGGGGAAACTCGCGTGATCCTTGGGGGAAATAGAGATCGGGCCAGCCGTCGTGGTCGTAATCGAGGACACCCACGCCGCCGCCCGTGGTTTCGAGGATTCGCGCGCCGGGGGTCTGGGGGTCGCGGGCTGAATGATGGACGAACACGAGTCCTGTCGTCGCGGCCTCGTCGGTGAACTCAAAGACAGGCGATGAGGTGGTGAGCGGTGACTCCGAGGACGTCGCGAGTGTGGGGTTGTTCGGGGCGTTACGATGTGGCGTCTTGAAGGCCGGCGGCGACTCGACGATTCGCGGAGCGGTGGAGGCGGGAACCAGCAATGCGGCGACGGCGGCTTCGCGTTCGGCATTGATCAGCGTTGCCGGAGCATGCTGGGCTTGTTGCAGGAACTCGGGGACCCAAGTTGCCGATGGGGCGACCTGTGAGGTGTAGTTCGCCCAGGCGAGCGCTTCGGGGAGCCGCCCGATCGCGGCGAGCTGGTGGGTCAAGCGGCGCAGCAGCTCCGCATGGGTCCGATGCTGAAACAAATCGTCGAGCCAGAGGGCGATCTGTTGCAACTCGCGGGCGCGTTCCAGCGCGAGCGTCGCCTCGGCCTTCTGATCCAGACGACTGAGCGACTGGCCGAGGCGATGCCAAGCCACACGCGAGGTCGGTCGACCGGCGACCGCGCGACGAAACGCCTCCACCGCCACGTCGAGCCGCCCGTCCCGCTCGGCGAGCAGACCCAAGACCGTTTGGATCGCGGGATGCTCGTCATGGGTGGGTGTCAACCGTGTTTGCCAGAGCGCGAGGTCGCGATCAGGTTGAAGGATCAAGGCGAGTCCCCAACCCGCGAGCGCGTCGGGATCGTCCGGTTCGTGTTCGGCGGCGGCCTGAAACCAGCGTTCGGCGTCGGTGAGCCGCTGCTCACCCAAGGCCTCGTATCCCAGCGATAACGAGAGCAAGGGGTCGGTGTCGTCCGTGGGGATCGGCAGGCGGTACTCGTCCGGGACGCGGATCGCGTGGTCGACATCCCCCAGATAGAAGAGATCCTCGAGGGAACCGGCGGGAGTCCCGAGCAGCCGCCGCATGCCGGGCACGGCTTGGTCTCGGCGGCCGGTGAGATTCTGGAGATCGACCAGTCGGCGAAGCGCGGTCAGATTGTTGGGTTGGTGGGTCAGAGCCGCGCGATACTCGGAGTCGGCCCGACGCCATCGCCTCAGTTGCAGACACATTTCCGCGCGACCATGCGCCGCCGCCGATTGGGCGCCGGGGTCTCCCCCCTGGATCTGTTCGTAGTACCGGAGCGCCGCGTCAAAGCGTTGGCCACGGACGGCCGCTTCCCCGGCGACGATCCACGCCCATGGATCGTGGGTGGCTTTCGCGGCCACGATCGCGAGGCGTTCGGCATCCTCGAAGGCCCCGCGCGCCAAAGCCCGGCGGGCGTCGGTCAAGAGGGATGTCGTCCGGCTTGTGGACCACCATGCCGACCATGTCCACCAACCGAATCCGGCAAGGAACCCACCCACCAGCAACACCGCCAAGCCGGCGTGCCGCGCCCAATGACGGAGTGTCGGTGGAGGGGTCATGGGATGATCCAGGAAAAGCCGATGCCCAGCCATCAGGGGGTGGCTGGGCATCGGATGTCATTCGATGGAAGAGGCGGCAGCGGCGGCGCAGCAAGCCAACAAACCCAAAGGCCCGATCTCGCTGATTCCCGCGAAGTACGCCGACGCCAAGACCAGCGGGTTGCAGTTCGAGGTCACGACCGGGACGAACGAGTTCGCGATCGAACTGAAGGACTGAGTCGACCCGCCACCAGTCTCCGCGTGGTCGCGTCAATCCCACCACCAGGGATGGGTCGGTGAACGTTCGAGGGCGAGATCCTCCGCGCGGCGGGAGTCCAACCGGCGCTGGGGGTCGTTCGACCACGCTTCGGGAGACGGGACAAGACGACGGATGTCGATCGTGACGCCGCCGCCGACCAGCCCGACGATCAGGCCGCTACTGGCGCGTTTGGCGTTGGCCATCGCGGGGACGTGTTGGGCGATGGGCCCGACGACGTGGGGCCAGCGTTCGGCGTCGCGGAAGACGGTTGGTTGCCAACCGAGCTTGTCGTAGAGTCCTTCCCGTTCCAGCACCGCGACGAGCAGGCACCAGTCGGTGAGGGCCTGCAACTCGGCGAAGACCGGCGACTGATTCGCCAGGTCCGGAAACCGCTCGGTGAACTGTTTCGCGAAGCCTTGCGTGGTGAGTCGGGTCGTCGCGGCGGCTTGACGTTCCCCCGCGGAATTGGCGACCTCTTCCTGCGAAAGCAATTGCAACCGCGGCCCGGTCCATTCGAAGGCCAAGCCGTCGGGGGTGCGATAGAGACCTTCGTAATACGGGACGAACCACCAGCGCTGCAGGCTGTTTCCCCCGCCGCCCAGCATCGCCAAATGACTCCGCAAGCCTTTGACGCCCGGGGCTTCCAGACCGAGCGAAATCCGTTTCATGCGATAGTCGGCGGCGACCAGGATCCGCGCGAAGCGGGAATCGGCGGGGACCCCCGAGACGCGGACGTCGTGGTTCCCCAGGACTTCCGCCATCTTTCGGAAACGGGCTTCGATCACTTGGGGGGACGCCGCCGTGCTGTTTTGGGCGACGAACCGGGTGAAGGCGGCGAGTCGCTCGGGAACGGGATCGATCGAACAACCGACGAACTGGTTCGCGGGAATCGTCCGAAAGGCGATCGCCAGGTCTTCCAGCCACAACGTGGGTCGCCCCGATTCGATGCCGCGGAGCCGTCCGGTTTCATCGGGGGCGAAGCCTTCGGCGGGGCCGGCGATCACCAGATCACGCCGTTCGGGATCGACGTAGAGGGTGTCGATTCGTGTCAGTCCCGCGAGGGCCCGCAGTTCCTGGGGGAGTTCTTCTCCCGAGGCGAGTGCCGCCTCGACCGCGTCCGCGAGTCGGACCAGCGAGACTTTACGGCTGGCACTGGGGCGACGGAGATCGGCGTCAAGGGTCTGCGCGGCGAAGGCGGCTTGGCGTTTCTTGTCGAGCCGGTTGGTGGTGTCGTTCACGAAACCGGGGGCGATGACTCCCGCGGCGTCGATCAGAATCCCCCCGACGTTCTGGTTCTGGTTGCCCCCCTGACCGCCGCCTTGGCCGCCACCCTGCCCGCCGCCCGCTTGACCTTGGGCGAGAAGACTCTGCGGCAAGTACAGACACGCGGCAACCAACCAACAGCCGGCGAGGAACGAACGACGCGACGACATACGGTGAAGCTCCTGCGAAAGTCGCGGGGCGCGACTCGCACAGGCATCACAACGTCCCCGCGTTCGGGAAGTCAACGGCCAGGTCAAGAAATACAAACGCTCAGGCAGGTCCTTCGATGGTCGGCTCACGCATAGACGTCGAGGTTCCGTCCGAGCCCTTGATCGAGGGCCGCCGTCGACTGGAGTTGCCGCAAGAGTTGCGCCCCCTGTGCCGCGTTGACATCCAGCAGTTTCTTCGCGACGGCGATGCCGATTTGCTGGGTCTGCGCCGCCTGCTTCGCCGCCATCACCTGGGGCGTGAACTCGACGTAAGAGTTACCGGCGGGGGAGATCGACATGACTGGGTCTCAACAATCCTGAGGCGCGGCAGCCCGCATCATCTTCCATGATCGACGTTCGCCGAGAACCGACCGCAGGATGAACGCCAATTTTCCGTGGATGCCGAAGGTACCGGTTGGCAGTCGGGTTCCCGCGGAAACATCGCTCGAATTGTCTCCGCTCGGGGGGACGGCTATCGTCAGGATCAGGCGCTGCCGTGCGGTTTCGTTGAGGGCGTGCCGATGGACCGTCGTCGTTGGTTGGAAATCGGGGGCCTCAGCCTCCTTGGGTTGTCGCAGAGGAGACTCTGTCCGCTGCGCGCGGCCGCTCCCGTGCCGGTCCGCGCCCGGTCCTGTGTCTTCATCTTCCTGTTCGGCGGTCCCAGTCAGCTCGATCTGTGGGACCTCAAGCCCGAAGCCCCCGCCGAAATTCGCGGTGAATTCCGACCGATCGCCACGAACGTTCCCGGGATCGAGATCGGCGAGCATCTCCCCCGTCTCGCCCGACAGGCCGACCAATACTGCCTTGTCCGGTCGATGACCCACAAGATGAATGTCCACGGCCCGGCGTGCAGCGAAATCTACACCGGGCGGGAATACTTCGGCCCGCCGGTCACCGATCAGGCCCGTCCGGAGGATTGGCCGTCCCTGGGTTCGCTGGTCGCGCGGTACGGGGGGACTCGGCAGGGGCTGCCGAGTTCGATCGTCCTGCCGTGGTACACGCAGTTCGTCGGACAGGATCGACGGATCGCGGGACAGACCGGCGGCCGCATGGGGGAGCACTGGTCACCCTTTCTCATCGACGCCGATCCGACGCAACCCCGGTTCGATGTCCCCGGTGTCGCGGCGCTGGAAGGGGTTGATCCGCGCCGCAGGCAAGCCCGTCGGACCTTGTTGACGCAACTGGCGTCTCATGAGCGGGTCGGGCTTCCCGCAGCGATCCGACAACTCCGAGAAGCGCAGGCCCAAGCCGCGTGGGGGCTGCTCGACGCCGCGGATCAGGCGAACGCGTTTCGCCTCGCCGAGGAGCCGGAGCCGCTGCGACAAGCGTATGGACCGACGAAATTCGGACAAAGCCTGCTGTTGGCCCGGCGGCTGATCGAAGCGGGGGTGTCACTGATCACGGTCAATTGGGATGACGACAGCCGGTTCGACAAGGTCTCGCCTCACTGGGACACGCATCATCAGAACTTCGCGAAACTGCGCGACGGGCTATGCCCGGTCTTCGATCAAGGGTTCGCGGCGTTCCTCGCCGATCTTTCCGCGCGGGGCCTGTTGGAGAGCACGCTGGTGATCGCCTTGGGAGAATTCGGCCGGACCCCACGGATCGGGACGATTACGCAGAACAACATGACCGAGAAAACGGGACGCGATCATTGGCCGCACGCCTTCACGGCGGTCTTGGCGGGCGGTGGTGTTCCGGGGGGGACGGTCTACGGCGCGACCAACGCGATCGGTGGGTACGTCGCCGATCGCCCCGTCACCCCCGCCGACTTGACCGCGACGGTCCTCGCTCATCTGGGGATCGACCCGACGCGGGAGTATCAGGACCAGTTCCAGCAAGTCCCACGGCGATTGAGCGAAGGCCGGGTGATCGACTGGTCGGCATGACTTGGTCGTGATGCGTTCGGCGCGGTGACGCGGGGGTTCTATAATGGAATTACCCACCCCAAAGCCCTCCCGAGAGGATCGCGTGATGCTTCGCTTGCCGTTGTCGGTCTGTCTGCTCTCCCTCTCCGTCGGCATGGTGTCGGCGGCCCCTCCGGCCGGGTTGCCCGCCGTGCCGCATCCCGCCGACAACGCGCCGTCGGACGCCAAGGTCGCCTTGGGGAAACAGCTCTATTTCGATCCGCGGTTGTCGTCCGACAACACGATCTCGTGTGCGTCGTGTCACGATCCCAACAAAGGTTGGAGCAACGGCGAAGCGGTCGCGACGGGGGTCGGCGGTGCGAAGGGGGGCCGCAACTCGCCGACGGTGATCAACACGGCGTACTCGAAGCTGCAGTTCTGGGACGGCCGGGCGAAGACGCTGGAGGATCAGGCGCTCGGGCCGATTCAGAACCCGATCGAGATGAACATGACGCTGGAGGCGGTCGTCGCGAAGCTGAACGGCATCGCGGGTTATAAGGAGCAGTTCCAGCAGGTCTATGGGACCGAGGTGACGCCGGACGGGATCGCGAAGTCGATCGCCGCGTTTGAGCGAACCGTACTATCGGGAGACGCCCCGTATGACCGCTTCAAGGCGGGCGACGCGACGGCGTTGTCGGAGTCGGCCCAGCGGGGGCTGAAGCTCTTCTTCGGCAAGGCGAACTGCAGCGCCTGCCATTCCGGGGCGAGCTTCACCGATTCGTCGTTCCACAACATCGGGCTCGACTCCGCCGATGAAGGCCGCAAGGCGATCAGCAAGCTGGCGGGGGATCACGGGGCGATGAAGACCCCCACGCTGCGCGACATCGCCAAGACGGGCCCCTACATGCACCACGGCAAGTTGAGCACCCTGGAAGAGGTCGTCGAGCACTACAACAAGGGAGGGAACGGCAACGAATTTCAGGACGAGGAAATCTTCGCCCTCAAGTTGTCGCCCGAGCAGCTCGCCGATCTGGTGACCTTCATGAAAGAGGGGCTGACCAGCAGCCAGTACCCGCAGGTGGAGCCGCCGAAGCTGCCGGAGTAACCCATGCGCGGCAAGCCCAGGGAACGCTTTCCCTGGGCTTCTAAACGCTATGACATCACTCCTTATCGGGTTGCAGCGCGCGGAACAACCACGCCCGCGCGAAGCTCCACAGCCGCTCCGCCGTCCGTGTTGAAAGCCCCAGTACCTCGGCGGCGTCGGACATCGTCAGCCCCGCGAAGTAGCGGAGCTTGACCAGTTCCGTCGCGATCGGATCAATCCGCGCGAACTCGCCGAGCGCCTCATCAAGGGCCAACAGATCGTCCGGGGTTTCCGGGGCGGGAACGACCTCGATCGGCAGGTCGACCGCATGATGTTCTCCGCCATGCTTCAGCCGATGACGGCGGCGGGCCTGATCGACCAGAATCCGCCGCATCGCTTCCGCCGCCGCCGCGAAGAAGTGTCGTCGGCCTTCCCACGGCCGCTCGGCGGCTTGTGGTCCCACGAGCTTGAGATAGGCCTCGTGGACCAACGCGGTCGCCTGGAGAGTCATCCCGGCGGGCTCGTGCGCGAGTCGCCACGCCGCCAACTGCCGCAGTTCGTCATAGACCAGCGGCAAGAGTTCGGCGGCGGCTTGCGGATCGCCCCGTTCGAGTTCACCCAAGAGACGTGTGACCGATGCCGACATCATGGCGCGCCCGTCGGCGGATCGGTAGTGGGAAGCAACGTCAGCCGCCCCAACGTCCCCGGACGTAACCGCCGCGCTGTGTTGTCGATTTCGGCCCAAAACCGGACCTGACCGTTGACGGGGTCGATCTCGGGGCTGACGAAGGCGATTTCGCCCTCGTAATCGCGGGTGGTGTCGGCGGGTTCCGTGGCGGTGAAGCCGACCTTGCGGCCGACATCGTCAAGCGTCAGCGACCGCGCGTCGATGAAGCCCTCGGCGCGCAGGCTGCTCAAACGAATCACCCGCACGACCGCCGCCGCCGGGTCGACCCACTCTCCCGGGCGGACCTTCCAACTGACCACCATCCCCGCGAAGGGAGCGGTCAGTTGGCGCGACGCGCAGCTATAGGCCGCCAAATCGCGATCGCGCGCTTTGAGATCACGGATCAAGCCCGCGAGCTCCTGATCGAGCGTGGCTTGCTCGAGCTCCAACCGGCTCTTCTCCGCCAGGAGCCTCAACCGATCCAACTCGGTCTCCGAGATGCTGCGGTCGAACTTCGCGACCGATTCCTCGGCCCGCCGCAGTTCCGCCTCCGCCACCTCCACCGCTTTCTCGGCGAACCGCATCTTGAGCGGACTCTCGGCTTCGCGGGTCGCCTTCGTCCATTCGAGTTCCGCTTTCGCGAGGCGATGTCGCGCGTCGGTGTCATCGAGTTGCCCGAGAAGTTGTCCCGCCTCGACGAACGTCCCCTCGCGGGCCGCGATCTTGAGCAGGATCCCCGGTTCGCGCGCGGCGAGATCGGCCTGCTCGACGAGTGTCAGCACGATGCCGTCAACGACCGGTTCCGCGGCGGGGATCAGCGGCACGACGCACAGCGACAGCCACGCGATCCAGACACCGATCGAGCGTTTCGTTTCCATGTGGCCGCCTTGCGAGGGCTCCCGCGTTGTCCCGTGATGATGGGAATCTACCCGCCAACGGCCGGTCCCCGCCATGGCGCTTTGGTTGGTCGGTGATGGGGAAGGTCGATGGTTGAGGGTTAATGGTCGATGGTTAGGGGAACCTTCGGGAATCTTCTCCGACCATCGACCCTCAACCATCGACCATCAACCTCGAGACGGGGCGGGCGGGTGATGGCGGTCGGATCGTACTCGGGTCGTGGTCGCGGTACAGTGACCCAATTGATCGAGCGGGATGAGTACGCTGCGGCAGGCATCTTGAGAGGACACCATGCGGACGACACGATTGGGACGGACGCTGCTGGGACTGACGCTGCTGTGGGGCGTGTGCGCCACGCATTGCCCCGCCGCGGAACTGGTTGACGTGGTCCGCGACGCGCGGCGCATCTTGTTTCTCGGGGACAGCATCACTTACGCCGGGGGGACGGTCGCCGGCTTCGAGACGTGGCTGGCGGTCCAGCCGTGGCCGCGAAAACCACATGTGATCAGCGCGGGGCTCCCCAGCGAAACCGTTTCGGGGCTCAGCGAGGAGGGTCACGCGGGGGGGCAGTTTCCGCGGCCGGTCTTGTCGGAACGGCTCGAGCGGATCCTCGCGAAGGCCAAACCCGACGTCATCATCGCCTGCTACGGCATGAACGACGGCATCTATCTCCCGTTCGATGAAGCCCGCTTCGCGAAGTATCAGGCGGGGATCGAACAACTCCGCGAACGGGCCGCGGCCGTGAAGGCGACGGTCGTTCATCTCACCCCTCCGGCGTATGACGACCAGCGCGGCAAGCTCGCTTTCTCGTACAACGACGTCCTCGGCCGCTACGCCGCGTGGCTGCTGTCGCAACGTGACGCCGGCTGGCTGGTGATCGATCTCCATGGCCCGATGACCGCGGCCCTCGCGGCGCGGCGGCAGACCGAGCCCGACTTCACCTTTCAACCCGACGCCGTTCATCCCACCGACGCGGGGTTGTGGTTTCTGACGCAGACGATCGTCACGGCGCTGGGAGATCCCTCGATCCAGACCGATGATTCGCCGACGGCTTTTTTGACGCGGCACAAGGTCGCTCCGGAAACGGCGGCAATCATTCAGAAACGGATGGCGCTCTTGCGCGACGCCTATCTGTCCGGCGCGGGGCATCAACGGCCGGGGATCAAGGCGGGGATCCCGATCGCCGACGCCGAAGCCGCGACGGTGCAATTGACGCGGCAGATCGAGCAGGCGGTCAAGGCGGCCAAGCCGTGATTTGAGGTTGGCGGAGGCTTGCGGTAAGACAGGACCACGCGTGACGCTTCACCTTATCGTTTCGAGAGTCACTCCCCTTCATCACGCCTAGAGCGAAGAGGCACCATGGCTTCGGTCGGATTCGGCATCGTCGGTTGCGGCATGATCGCGAACTTCCACGCAGAGGCGATCAAGCACATGCGGAACGCGAAGGTCGTCGCCTGCTTTGATACCCGCGCCGAGTCGGCCGAGCGGTTCGCCGCCGCCAATCCCGGCGTGAAGCCCTACACCGACTACGCGGCGATGCTGAAGGATCCGGCGGTCCAAATCGTCACCATCTGCACCCCCAGCGGGGCCCATCGCGATCCCGCCGTGCAGGCGGCGAACGCGGGCAAGCATGTCGTCGTCGAGAAGCCGATGGAGATCACCCTCAAGCGCTGCGACGACATCCTGAACGCCTGCCGCAAGAACGGCGTGCAGCTCTGCCCGATCTTCCCGTCGCGGTTCAGTCCGGCGAATCTCGCGCTGAAGGACGCCATCGAAGAGGGCCGCTTCGGCAAGCTGACGCTGGGGGACACCTACGTCAAATGGTGGCGGACGCAGCAGTATTACGATCAGGGGGGCTGGCGGGGGACGTGGGCCCTTGACGGCGGCGGCAGCTACATGAACCAGGCGATCCACAACGTCGATCTTCTTTATTGGTTCATGGGGGACGTCGCGGAAATCTGCGGCGTGACGTCGACCATCGCCCACGAACGGATCGAGGTCGAAGACGTGGGGGTCGCGGCACTCAAGTTCAAGAACGGGGCGCTCGGCGTCATCGAGGCGACCACCGCCGCGTGGCCGGGGCTGCTCAAAAAGACCGAGATTCATGGGACCGACGGTTCGGTGATCGTCGAGCAGGACGACGTGTTGCTCTGGCAGTTCGCCAAGACCAAGGCGAAAGACAAGGCGATCCTGGAGAAGTTCTCGCGCAAGGTCGGCGGTACGGGGGGGGCGAGCGATCCGAAGGCGATCTCGTACGTCGGCCACATGGAACAACTGAAGGACTTTGTGAAGGCGGTCGACGCGGGCCGGACGCCGAAGATCACCGGCGACGAAGGCCGCAAGGCGGTCGAGCTCATCCTCGCGATCTACCAGTCGACCTGGACGGGCAAGCGGGTGACGCTGCCGCTGGCGAAGGATCCGGCGCGTCCGAAGGGTTGAGGTCATTCGCCCACCGAAGCCGACGGGTGACATCTCGTCGGTCCGGACTTCCATGGATCTACGAAGCTCCAGCGAGCATAAAATGCGTGGAACTTGGACTGGCGGATTCTGCGGCCGCAACAGACGCCTTAGAGTCACCGGCAACCATCGCGCCAATACGAGTGATTTGTGTACTTTGATCAGCTCGATATACAACATCATCGGTTGTGTTGAGCCACGCATAGAACCGTCGTTGGTGAATCCGCAAGCACCGCCATGCAACCTCACCAAGCCGAACACATCGCGAGTTTATGTCAATGTCCAGCCATGTACACGGGTCATGCTGAGTTGCGTGATGTTTACGCCTATCTCATCGGCATGGACCTTTCCACAGGCTGCCTCGCCGGATTTCGTGAATGGCTCGTGACGAGGCTTGGGAGAGGGGATAGCCTGGGCTGGCCAAGCCTCGTCGACTTGTTGATTGCCAAAGAATCTCGGAGCGATCAAGCCATCTTGCGGCTGGGCGAGTTGATCGCCGAATTCCATGAGTTCACGCGACAACGATATGGACTGATGCGCGTCTACCTTCGCTATCACGCGTGGCTCTTGAGCCAAACATGGTATACGCATGACTCTACCGATTACATCGCCCCATACGATGGCGTCGGAATCATGCGTACGGAGCTTCGAGAATGCCACCTGATCGACATTCCGGGCTACCATGAATGGTCACGGAGCAAATTGGCGGCCGGAGAATCCGCGTCGTTGATTGCGCATCTGGATGCCACGTCCCTCTGGATCCTGCCGGCTTGTGCCGAATTGATTGGCACCGATCAATTCGAAGAGTATCTCACGGACCTTAAGGCGGCCTACAAGCCCATGGCGTGATTGGTGGGGCTGTGTTTTTCCGGAGTCTGCGGGAGCGCTCGGCCGAGGGGGCGTCGCCCCTCGGCTTCGTGGGGACCGCGAGATTATGGGGCGAACTTCACCGGCAGGTCGGCGTCGAGGGGGTCTTTGTTCGCGGTGAAGCCGTTGCCGTCGACGTCCAGGTAGATCGGATTCGTCAGCGCCGCCGGTTGGGTCTTGCGTTCGGCGTCGCCGTAGACTTCGCCCAGCGTTCCCCCCGCGTCCCCCGTCGCGACGATCACATGAGCGTCCTCGTCGACGGTCAGCGTCAACGTCTCCGCGAACTTCACCGCGCCGGCATGGAAGAGTTGCGGATGATCGGTGCGGGAGTAGTTGTGCCGCGGGTCGATCCGGCCGTTGACCAGGACGAAGACGCGGTCGACATCGAGCCAGTTCGGGCATTCGACGCGGACATAGAGCGTCACCGACTTCGACGGGACGGCGAGTTCCTGCCCGCTGGTCACCTTCTCGGCGCGGCCGGTTTCGCTCGCCCAGACTTCGAGGAACGGCCCGTTCGACATCACCAACCGGCCTTGCTCGGCGGCGTGGACCATATCCATGGGCTGAATCTCCGCCGGCAGGTCGGTCGGTGACTGAATCCAGTTCCGCAACGGACCCGACCCATGGAAGTTGTAATGGGCGTCGGTGTTGACCACCCCCGCGATGCGATAGCCCTGATTGAGGAGTTGGAGCCAGCGGAAGATGGTGTTGTGGAATCGCGTGTTCCCGCCGATGGTCGCGAACGGGGCGAGATCGAGGACGTTGTCGACCGGGTGAATCTCCATCACGTCCATGAAGGGGAAGGCCCGTTCGTGGCCGGCGTCGGGCTGCTGATTGCCGTCACGATCGTAGAACATCCAGCCGAGATCGGGATGATTGACCTGAATGAGCTTCTCGCTGCGGTCATCCCACAACGCCAGCCGTTCGATCTGCTCCTCGAGCGACGTGGCGGTCTGCGGCCCGCCGCCGTCCTGCGTGCGGGGCTTCAGCACCATCGGAAAGGCGTTCTGATGGTTGAGCGGCAAGGGGGACCCCGTCAATTCGATGCCCGACACCGTCGCGAAATACTCGCCGATGCCGAGCCGCTCAACATGCGGCGCGTAGGTGCTGACGCGGTTGTGTTCGGTACACGGCGTGAACTCGATGTGCTCGCAGACGAGGTTGATCACGCGGCCGAGTTGGCTGGAGGAATTGTCCCCCGAGGGGCTGGCATGACTGTGGAAATCGCTGCTGACCCAGCCGGTGGTGTTGACCGAGCGGACGAGCTTCGCCGCCAAGGGAGTATCCTGCCGCGGGCGAACCTCGAGCGGTAACTTGACGAGGTCGTACTCGGGGCCGTGCGAGATGCGGACTTCGTACATTCCCGGCGGCAGTTCCTGCTCGAACTTGCCGAGCGGGGCATACCGCAGATTGCGGACGCCATACTCGGCGGTTTCCGGTCCCAGGTGCAGCTTGAGGTCTCCCTGCGGGCGGAACTCGAGCTTGCAGGGAAGCGGCCGCCCGGCGTCATCGGTGATCGCTCCGACCACGCGTCCCACGCCGAGCGCGGGGAGCACGAGATCGGCGTCATGCTGGAAGACGTCCGGCGGGACGACCAATTCCGCGTTCGCCTCGCCGCGAACGCCATACCGCGACGCGGCCGCCTGATACGTCCCCGCCGGCAGCATCGCCGTCACCAACCCCGCCCCGTCGCTCATCGCCGTGCCGTACAGCGTCTCCCCTTGTCGCAGCTCACACAGGGCCCGCGGAAGGGGTCGACCGGCGGCGTCACGCAGCATCATCCGGCACGGCACCACAGGGGTCTGCCGTCGACGAGCCGCGGCCTCGGCGAGGGCCAAGCGGTCGGTGGCCGGTTGAATCGTGCGGGTGAGCGTCACCCTCTCGCCCGGCTGCAGCGTCACCGAACCATCCTGGTCGGCGTCGACATACTTGATCTGCGTGGTCCGCGCATCGCTGGTGAGTTGCAGCTTGCGGCCATCCGCCGCGAGCCCATACGCCTGACCCCAGAAACTGTCGTAGAGCCAGAAAGCGTCGGCGACGCCGTTGGGGCTGCGGGTCAGCTCCTCCTTGCCGCCATCGACGCGGAAATCGTCCTCGAGCGTCACATCGACCGCGTCGCTCCCGGTGTTGTGATAGACGGTTTCGACGGTGACGGCGAGGTCATGCTCGCCCAGCTTATAGGTGACCCTGGCCGCGGGGCGTGTCTTCGATCCCGGAGCGAGCATGGTGAGGGCGACGCTAGCGGCTGCGACTCCGCGCTCATCCAAAGTGTTGACGACGGTCCATGCCTGACCATCCGCCGATTGCGAGTATTCCGCCGAGGCGAATTTGTCGTTTCGCCGACCGGGCAGGTACGCCGTGAGTTGATCGCCCCCCCCTGAAGCGTCGACCAGATCAATCAGCCCCCCGCCGACCTCATTGGTCGTCATGTTCGCGTTGCGGGTGGGCAGTGGCTGGGCGATGACGGCGGTCAGGTGGCGGTTCTTCAGGACATAATCGCCGTAGATCGCGTCGACTTCTTTCCCCTCGGGACAGGTGTCGTCCCAGTTCGTTTCGTTCAACGACAGCAGTTGGGCCCGGCTCGCCGCGGTTCCGGATCGCGGCTGACCTTGCAGCCAGACCGCAAGCCCCAACAAGACGAGCACACCACCACCCACCGTCAGAGCACGCGACATGGGAGCCTCGCAGGCGCGGGAATTCACGAGGATTATCCGAGACGAGCATCGTTTCGACGTCGACGACCATGACAGCCTGGCGCGATGAAGTCAACCAGATGCGCGGCTTCACGAAGAATTCACCACGGGTCGCGAGCCGGCATGTTTCTGGGTTAGCGCAACATGCAGCATGTAGGCTGGGTTACGCCTGCGGCTAACCCAGCCTACGTTTTGCGTCACCACGTCGAGAATCAACGTGAAGCGCGGCGATAGAACGGCAGCGCGGTGACCGTCGCGGGGACGGCGGTGCCGCGGATGTCCACCGTGAGCGATTGACCCTGCGAGGCGGCGGGCTGGTTGACGTACGCCATGGCGATCGGGCGATCGAGTGTGGGTGAGAATGTGCCGGACGTTACGACGCCGACGTGCTCATCCCCCCGCAAGACAATCGCCCCCTCGCGCGCGATCCGTCGCCCTTCCAGCTCCAGGCCGATCCGCAGCTTCCGATCGGTCCGCGCGGCGATCCGTTTCAGCGCCGCCTGTCCGACGAACGCCGATTTGTCGAGTTTCACCGCGAAGTCGAGTCCGGCGGTGAACGGGTCGATCGTTTCGCTCAGCTCATGCCCATACAGCGGCATCGCCGCTTCCAGCCGCAACGTGTCGCGGGCCCCTAAGCCGCAAGGAGTCGCTCCCGCCGACACCAGCCGCTCCCAAAGCGGCACGACGTCATTCGCGGCGATCAACTCGAATCCATCTTCCCCCGTGTAGCCTGTCCGGCTGACGTAGCCGCGTACGCCGGCGATCACGGCGGAACGACCGGTGTACGATTTCATTCCGCGCAGGTCGACATCGACCAGCGGCTGCAACACCTCGATCGCGCGCGGGCCCTGCAACGCGAACATCGCGGTCGCGAGGGTTTGGTCCGTCAATGTGACGTTGGGACCAGCCGGGTGGGCCGCCAACCAAGCCAGCAGCTTGTCGCGGTTCCCGGCATTCACGACGAGGCCGATCGCTTCCGGTTCGCCGGGTGACTGGTCGTTGGCGTAAACCAGGACATCGTCGAGGATGCCGCCGTCATCGCGGCACATCAACCCGTACCGAATCTGACCGGGACGCAGGTTGTCGACGCGGCAAGTCACGAGGCCATCGACATACGATCGCGCGCCGATCCCTTGAACCAGCAGCCGCCCCATGTGGCTGATGTCGAACAGACCGACATCGCGGCGGACGGCGTGATGCTCGGCGACGATGCCTGTGTATTGCACCGGCATCTCCCACCCGCCGAATTCGACCATCCGCCCCTGATGGGCGACATGCCAGTCAAACAGCGGGGTCCGCAGCGGCGACATGACGTGCTCCGTCTGGCGGCTCGAAACCGACCGGCGGGGGCTGAGATCGGCCGTCCACGACGTCCCCCGCGGCTCCCACGACAAGCGTCAGCGTATCACAACGGTCGCTTGTGAGTGAGGACCCTGTCGGAGCGCATGTCATGTTCCGGTTGTTCGAGAAGCGTTCATCCCGGGCGTGTGCCGCTGGCTCCGCGAATGGTCTTTCCGATGACGGTACAACTGGGCACGCACCGGCGAAGCCAGTGGTACACCGCGAGAGAGGCGGTCGGGGCGGGTGCCCCGACCTATCACGAGCGTGCGGCGCGACTTGACGGTGACTACTCCGCCGAGCAAAGAACGGCCCGCAGATACTCGCGGTTCAGCAGCGCGATGTTCGAGAGCTTGATCCCGGCGGGGCAGGCCGCTTCGCATTCCCCGGTGTTGGTGCACGCCCCGAACCCCTCCTGGTCCATCGTCGCGACCATGTTCAAGACCCGCTGCGACCGCTCGGCCTGGCCTTGCGGCAGGTAGGCCATCTGCGACACCTTAGCCGACGTGAACAGCATCGCCGAGGCGTTCTTGCAGCTCGCGACGCACGCCCCGCAGCCGATGCAGGCGGCGGCGTCCATCGCCTGCTCCTGCATGTGTCGCGGCACCGGAATCGCGTTTCCTTCGGGGGCGCTGCCGGTGTTGACCGAGACGTAGCCCCCCGACGCGATGATCTTGTCGAACGAAGACCGGTCGACCACCAGATCGCGGACGACGGGGAAGGCCTGCGCGCGGAACGGCTCGATGACGATCGTGTCGCCGTCGCGGAACTTCCGCATGTGCAACTGGCAGGTCGTGGTGTTGCTCTGCGGCCCGTGGGGTTGCCCGTTGATCATCACCCCGCAGGTGCCGCAGATCCCTTCGCGGCAATCGTGGTCGAAGGCGACCGGCTCCTCGCCGCGGGCGATGAGTTGCTCGTTGAGCAGATCGAGCATTTCAAGGAACGAAATGTCGGTCGAGACCTGCTTGAGCTCGTAGGTCTTGAAGTCCCCCTTCGCCTTAGGGCCCGGTTGACGCCAGATTTTCAGCGTCAGGCGCAGGGTATGTTCGGCGGGAGCGATCATGGCATCGACTTGTTGCTGGAGTGGTTTGAAATCGGCGCTGATGGGGGCCGACGCGCGGGGAAGGCTTTCCCCGGGCGTCATCGCGACATCCATTCATCATTTGTAACTGCGGGTCGTCAGAGGGACTTCCTCGAACGACAACGGCTCCTTGTGCATCACCGGCGTCGCCCCGACCCCCTGGAATTCCCAGGCGGCAACGTGGCAATACTCCTCGTCGTTCCGCCGGCATTCCCCTTCGGACGTTTGATGCTCTTCGCGGAAATGGCCGCCGCATGATTCATCGCGGGTCAAGGCGTCGTACGCCAGCAGTTCGGCGAACTCCATGAAGTCGGCGACACGCCCGGCGTGTTCGAGCATCTGGTTGAAGTTGTCCCCCGTGCCGAGGACCTTCACGTCGCTCCAGAATTCGTCGCGCAGCTGGCGAATCTGTTCGATCGCCCGCGTGAGCCCCTGCGCGTTCCGGGCCATCCCCACTTGGTTCCACATGATCTTTCCGAGCGCCCGATGGAAGGTGTCGACGCTGCGGCGACCGTTCACGTTCAGCAGCCGCTCGGTCTGATTGCGGCTTTCGATCAGCGCTTCCTTGAACGCCGGGTGATCGGTCGTCACTTTCCCCAGCTTCGCCGTCGCGAAGTGATCGGCGACGGTGTAGGGGATTACGAAGTACCCGTCGGCGAGGCCTTGCATCAGCGCGCTGGCCCCCAGCCGATTCGCCCCGTGATCCGAGAAATTCGCCTCCCCAAGGACATACAACCCGGGGAGGTTGCTTTGCAGGTTGTAATCGACCCAGAGCCCCCCCATCGTGTAGTGGACCGCCGGGTAAATCCGCATCGGGGTTTTGTACGGGTTCTCGCCGGTGATCTGCGCGTACATGTCGAACAGGTTGCCGTACTTGGCGCGAATCGTCCCTTCGCCATCCCGCTGGATGGCGGCGGCGAAGTCGAGAAAGACCGACATTCCGCCGACCCCCACGCCGTAGCCCGCGTCGCAGCGTTCCTTGGCGGCCCGCGAGGAAATATCGCGCGGGGCGAGGTTGCCGAAGGACGGATATCGCCGCTCCAGGAAGTAATCGCGGTCGTCTTCCGGAATCTGATCGGGCGACCGGCCATCCCCCTGGGCTTTCGGCACCCAGACCCGGCCGTCGTTCCGCAGACTTTCGCTCATCAGCGTCAGTTTCGACTGATGCTCGCCCGACACCGGAATGCACGTCGGATGAATCTGCGTGAAACAGGGATTGGCGAACAACGCCCCCTTCTTGTGGCAGCGCCACGCCGCCGTCACATTGCAGCTTTTGGCGTTGGTCGAGAGGTAATAGACGTTGCCGTACCCGCCGGTGCACAAGACCACCGCGTCGCCGGCGTAGCTTTCAAGCTCGCCCGTCACCAGATTGCGCGTGATGATCCCGCGGGCGACGCCGTCGACCACCACCAGATCGAGCATTTCCCGCCGGGCGAAGAGCTTAATCTTCCCGAGATTCACCTGCCGCATCATCGCCTGATACGCGCCCAGCAGCAGTTGCTGACCCGTTTGACCTTTGCAGTAAAAGGTCCGCGAGACCTGCGCCCCGCCGAACGAACGGTTCGCCAGCGTCCCCCCATACTCGCGGGCGAACGGCACCCCTTGGGCCACGCATTGATCGATGATGTTCCGGCTCAGATCGGCCAGCCGATAGACGTTCGACTCGCGGCTGCGGAAGTCGCCCCCCTTCACGGTGTCGTAAAACAGCCGCCAGACCGAGTCGTTGTCGTTCTGATAGTTCTTCGCCGCGTTGATGCCCCCCTGCGCGGCGATGCTGTGGGCCCTCCGGGGCGTGTCCTGCACACAGAACGAGAGGACGTTGTAGCCCAGTTCCGCCAGGGAGGCCGCGGCCGAACCACCCGCCAAGCCGGTCCCCACGACGATCACCGTGAACTTGCGGCGATTGTTCGGGGCCACCAGCTTCAGTTCGCGCTTGCGCAATTCCCAACGTCCCGCCATCGGGCCCGTGGGGCACTTGCCATCGAGCGTCTTGGTCTCCAACTCGGCAATCGACATGGTCGGCTCGAAGAGGAAAAAGTGTCTGAGACTGTTGGTGCTACCGCGACCTGATTCCGTCGCGTGATCGGCGTGGTTTCCCGCCGTCAATGATCCCTCTTGGCGGCGGCGTCAGCCCCCGGGGCTTCCAACTCCGCGCGGGCCGCCGCGTATTCCTTCAGGCGATCCGGCGATCGCGGCACGATGATCGGCAGGCTGCAGAACCCGACGGCGATCACCACCGCGAAAATCACCCCCGCCACCTTGATCGCGGGTGTGTACTTGGGATGGTTCAGCCCCAACGACTGGAAGGCGCTGGAAAACCCGTGCGACAGATGAAAGCCAAGGAAGATCGTTCCCACGATGTACACGATCTGACTGACCGGGCTCGACAGCACCGCGAACGTGTTGACGAAGGACTCCCCTTCGGGGGCGTACTGCACGTCGGGCCGCAAGCCCAGTCGCATATCGACGAGATGCAGAATCAGAAAGCCCAAGACCACCGCCCCGGAAAGGAACATCCAACTGCTCGGCGCGGGGGAGAAAATGCGGTCCTGCCGCTTCGACTCCTTCATCGCGTACGCCTGCAACCGCGCCCGGCGGTTCTCGAGCGTTGTCACGAACGCCAAATAGATGTGGAGCAGAAAGAGGACCAGCAAACCGACCTCGGCGAGGGGCAGCCATTCCTGCTCATGCAGTTTATGGGCATACCCGTCGAACGCCGCCTTGCCTTGGTAGAGGAACAGGTTCCCCGCGAGATGAACGACCAGAAAGCCGCACAATCCCAAGCCGGTGATCCCCATCACCACCTTCCGGCCGATGGACGAACTGAGCAGCCGTAACATCCAGACCAGATTGAGTTTCTGAAGCACGGAGGGCTTCGGGTCCACGGTCCCTGTCGCCATGGGAATCGGCTATCCAGCAGGAGGAAATCGGCGGGAGCAGAGGACGTCGTCCCAGCGACGCCCGGCGGGTCAAGCACGCTGTTCGATTATAGGAACCCCCCGTCCAACTGCAAACCGACGCTCAACACCATCCCGTCTCGCGCCATCTGACCAATCGCGTGCCAACCGGTATTCCCCGCGAACTCCCGGTTGACCCACGGTGTCCGACCCCCTATCGTGCCGACATATCTCGGGATGTAGCTCAGCCTGGCTAGAGCGCCTGCTTTGGGAGCAGGAAGTCGCAGGTTCGAATCCTGTCATCCCGA
>CAYRVS010000040.1:0-6243 GCA_964427725.1 uncultured Planctomycetaceae bacterium
GGCGAGCGGATCGTTTTTCGGATCGAAGCGCGGGATGCCTGCGATCTCGGGGAACCCCATGTCGGCCGCAGCGCGCCGCGGTCGTTGTTGGTGGTGACCGCGACCGAGAAACAGCGCGAGTTGACCGATCGGATGGCGGAGGTCGTCGGCGATTTGCAGGAGGCGATCCAAGAGCAGCGCGGACTCCGACAGCAAACGCAAACCCTCAACTCCCGGCTGGACACCGCGCCCGAAGACGGAAGCGCCCCGCGTGATCAACTCCTGCGGTTGCAGACCGATCAACGGCGACTCGCGGAACAATTGGGGACCGCGGCACGCGGCCTCGCCGAACGCGCCGCTCAACTGCGCGACGAATTTCCCGCGAATCGGCTGACCGATCCCGAAGCGGAACCACAACTCGACCGGCTGACGCAGGAATTGGCCGAGTTATCGACCGATGTCTTCCCGCCGATCGATCGGGCGTTGATCCAGGCGACGAAGGAACTGGAGGCGGCCCCCGAAAGCGCGAAACGTTCCGAGACCGACGCCCGCGCGGCGGCGCAAGCCGCGTTGACGACCGCCGAGGGGTTGCAGCAGACGACGCTCGATGGGCTGGAGGCTCGCGCCGCCGAGTTGGCCCGCTGGCAGGGGGAACGGCAAGCGGGGGGGCAATTGGAGGCGGCGCGCGACGAGCAACAACAGCTTCGTGAGGAGGCCGCCGAGTTGGGCGCGCAGACCCTCTCGCGGGCGCTCCCCGAGTTGACGCCTCAAGAGCGGACCGACTTGAGCCGGCTCGCCGATCGGCAGCGGGCGCTCGCGAATCGGACGAACGACCTCGCGGGGAACTTCCGGGAGTTGGCGGAACGCTTGGAAGCCGATGATCCCGGACGCGCGGCGCAGGCCGCCGATCTGGCCGAACAACTGGACGAGGCGCAACTCGCCGCGCGACAACGTCAGGCGGGGGATGATCTCGCGGCGAATCGCTGGGGGGCGGCGGGACCGTCGCAGCAGCAGATCGAAGCGACGTTGGATCGACTGACGAAGGAATGGGCAGAGAGTCGGCCCGACGACCTCGAACAAATGATCAAGCGGACCGACGAAGCGCGACAACAGACGGCGGCCCTCGCCGATGACGTCGACGAAATGCGGAAGGAGGCTGATTCGCAGGGTCCTGACGCGGGAAACGGCGAACCAGACGCCGCGAAGCAGGGACGCGCGCGGGCCGAACAACTCCGCAAGCGGGCCCAGCGCCTCGAACGCGAACTGCAGCGGCTGCGGCTCGATCGCGAAAATTCCCAGGCCCGTCGCGCCGCGGAATTGCTCAAAGAGGCCGAGGCCGCGTTCGCGCAAGGCGACGACACGGCCGCGGCGGAGAAGTTGGCGGAAGCCGCCGAGCAACTCGAAGAATTGGAAAGCGAGCTGCAGGTCTCGCGCGAGGCACTTGAAGAGCGACTGGCCCAGGAGGAACTCGCGCGGATTGCCGACACGCTGCGGTCGATTCATACCCGTCAACAACGAGCGATCGTCGAACTCGAGCGACTCGCAGCCGAGCAGCAGGCGAAAAGCCGTCTGACCCGCGGGCAACTTCGTTCGCTGCAGGATCTGGCCGCGACGGAACAGGAACTGTCGCGGATGACCTCCTCGACCGCCGAGTCGCTGGCGGCGGCGGTCGTCGCGCGGGCCGCGCTCGAGAGTGTCGCCCGCAGTCTGGAGCAGGCGGCGACCCGGCTGGAAGCGCGGACGACTGACGACATCACACGGCAATTCATGCGGGACGCCGCAAAACGATTGGAGCGGATCATTACCGCGTGGGAGGCGCAAGCCCCCAACGCCCCGACGGATGAATCGGAGAACGATCCGCCTCAATCCCCCGACGACGACGAGAAGGGGGCCATGGCGGGCCCACCGGGGGAATCAATCGCGCTCCGTCAGCAACTGCAACTGCTGCGCGAGCTACAAGCCGATTGTCTGGAACGCACCGAGGCGCTCGAGGCGCGGCGTCAACCGGACGGCAGCTTTCCGGAGGCATGGTCGCCGTTGATCGAAGACCTCGCGGCCGAGCAAGGGGCGTTGATCACCCTGTTGGAGTCACTCGCCCGGGAACTCTCCGAGCAACAATCCCCCGTGGAAGGGCTTAATCAGCCATGACGAGTCGCGGCATGCTCTCCCTGCGTCTCTGCGTTGTGGGAACATGGTCCCTCCTCGGGGCGTTCTCCGGTGTGTGGGCCGACGAGCCTTTGCCCGACGTTGCCGATCCCGTGGTGACACCGAAGGCGATCTCACCCGACGTCACGACCGACGACACGTCGGCCAAGGCTCCCTCCGTCGAGGACTCGCCCTTGCAACAGAAAGCCGTGGAACTGACGCGGCAACTGACCGAAGCGCGCGATAAGCTGCGCGCGATGGAGACCGGCGCCGACACACAGCAATTGCAGCGCGACATCCTTGCGACATTGGACGAACTGCTGAAGCAGCCGCCGCAAAAACAGAAACCACCCCCGCCAACGAACGATGGCTCCTCGGGGAGCGGACAGGCCTCGTCGGGATCATCATCTTCGCGGCCGAAGCCGATGCCGCGCGGTGGTCAACAGTCCGACGGCGAAGCCGAACAGCCGGCGGAGTCGTCGCGGCAAGCACGGCCAAGCGGCGAACAGGAACGCGCGGACGCGGAAGGCTCCGAAGAACGCAACGGCGAACGCCGCGGCGGGCCGGTCCCGCTGCCGCGCCGCAGACTCGAAGTCGACGTCTGGGGCCATCTCCCCGAGAAAGTCCGCGAACGGCTGCTGAACGCCTACGGCGAACGGATGGTCCCGCAGTACGAAGATCTCGTCCAGCGGTTCTATCGGTCGCTGGCGGAGACGTCCTCCAAGACCGAGCCTGTCGAGCGTCCATAAGCGTTCGCGACGAGGAACCACGCCACGCGTGATCAGCGCCGCGACACGCGGCGGCTCTGAAGGACGCGGACCGAGCCGCCGCGTGTCGCGGCGGTGATTCACATGGGGCCCCCAGTCCCCCTCGAATTCCCATGGACGCCCGCCCCGCTCCCTGTTACGGTCCCGCCGTCACGCAAGGGACCGGAGATGAATGACTGGCTGCAGATGCTGATCCTGGGAATCGTCCAAGGGGTCGGCGAGTTTCTTCCGATCAGTTCGTCGGGCCATTTGGTCCTGACCGAACAAGTGCTGCGCCGCATCGGGGGCGGACATGCCATCGCGGAGGGGAAAGACGTCGAGGTCCTGCTCCATTTAGGGACGTTGGGGGCGATCCTCGTCGTCTACTGGCAAGATCTTCTGCTCATCGCGCGGCAACCGCGGACCATCGCGCTGTTGGTCCTGTCGACCCTCCCCGCCGGCGTGGTGGGGCTGACGCTGAAGGATTGGTTCGAGACGGCGTTCGACGCGCCGATTCTCGCCGGTTTCGGGTTGCTGGTAACCGCCGGACTGCTGCTGGTCGGGCAGGCGAGCGAGCGGCCGCGGCATGCCGCCGGCGAGATGCCGTGGCTGGTCGGGTTCCTCATCGGTTGCTTTCAGGCGGTCGCGCTCGTGCCGGGGATCAGCCGTTCGGGGAGCACCATCTCCGGCGCGCTGCTGCTGGGGGTCGACCGTGTCGCCGCCACGCGGTTCTCGTTTCTGCTGGCGATTCCGGTCACTTGCGGGGCGATCCTGTTGACGCTGGTCGATGTCGTCAAGGCAGGCCGGTTGCCGTGCGACGTGGGACTCCTGCTGTTCGGCATCGCGGTCTCGTTTGGCGTCGGTCTCGCCTCCCTCAACGGTCTGATCCGGCTGATTTCCCACCGGAAACTCCACTGGTTCGCGATCTACTGCGCGATCGTCGGACTGGTGACCATCGCGCTGTGCGTCGTCAATCCCCCGGTTGCGGCCGAGGCGACGGAACCGCCGCCGACTCATGCCCCCGAGTGATGGGGTTCGAGTATCGGCCCCAATCAGCAAGAGTTATGGTGATCGTCCGCCGTCCTCGTCCGTGGTCGTGATGTGGACGGGCTCGTGGGGGGGAGTCGTCGTGATGCCGTGGATCGATGTGCCGGGTTTCGGACTCCTCGCGGCGGGAACGACCGCGCCGCTGACGGTCTCGCCGACGGTTCAAACCCTGCTGGCGATCACGCTGGGCGGGTATCTGCTGGTCCTCACCACGCTCAGTCTGGTCGCGTCCCGCCGGGTCGCCACCGAAGAGGACTACCTCGTCGCCGGTCGCCGGCTCCCGTTGTTCTTGTGCTTCGGCACGTTGATCGCCACGTGGTTCGGGGCTGAAACGATGACCGCCAGCGCCGAGGCGGCCCGTGACGAAGGGCTCCTGGGGGTCATGCTCGACCCCTTCGCCTGCGCGGGCACCTTGATCTACATGGGGCTCTGCTTCGCCCAGCCGATGTGGCGATTGAAGCTCCTCACCACCAGCGATTTCTTCCGACGCGTCTACGGCCCGACGGCGGAAGTCCTCGCGGCGTGCATTCAGGTCCCCGCCTATTTCGGCTGGATCGGCGTGCAGTACCTCGCCCTCGCGGGGGTCCTCAACGTCTACTTCGGCTGGTCGACCGAGGTGGGAGTCTGCCTCGCGTGCGGCGTGACGCTGCTCTACACCATGTCCGGCGGCATGTGGTCGGTCACCTGGACCGACACGCTGCAAATCCTCCTCGCGCTCGGCGGCATCGTCGTCCTGGCGGCGACCGTCTTCACCGAATTCGGCGGCGGCTCGCTCCTCGGCGGCGTCGGCAAGCTCCTCACCGAGACCGACCCCGAACTGCTGCGGCTGCTCCCTCCCGCCGCGTCCGCCGCGGTCCTCGCTTACTCCGGCACGTGGATCGCCGGCGTCTTCGGCAACATTCCCAGCCAGGATCTGCAGCAGCGGATCTTCGCCGCGAACAGCGCGCGGACCGCCGCGACCGCCTGTCTCCTCACCGGCGTCCTCTACCTGATGTTCGGGATGATTCCCGTCAGCCTGGGCTTGTTGACGCGACTGGTCGCCCCCGACGCCGAGACCGACATCCTGCAGGTCCTCGCCGCCCGGTTCCTCAGTCCCGCGCTCGCGCTGATCTTCGTCCTGTCGTTCGTCTCGATCGTGATCTCGACCTCGACCAGCGCGGTCCTCTCGCCGGCGACGGTCCTCAGTCACAATCTGCTGCGTCGGTGGAAGCCGTTCCAAGGTTGGGGGCTGGCGCTCGATCGACTCTGCGTGCTGCTGATTTCGCTCGCCTCGTTGGGGCTCGCCTTCAGCGGTCAATCGAAGATGGAACTGCTCGAACTGGCGATCTCGCTGCAACTCGCCCTGTATGTCCCGTTGCACATGGGGCTGTACGGCCGCCCGCGCTCCGCCTGGTGCGGCATCCTCCCCGTCGCGGTGGGGGGGGGACTCTTCATGGCCCGCTGGCTCCCCGAAAGCCTGCTGCTCCCCGCGCCGGAAGCCTTCACGGGGGACTATGCGGTCTTCGTCGCGGGACGGATCGGCTCCCCCTGGCTCAGCCGGATCGTCGAGTGGCTGCTGATCGTCCCCGAAGCCTGGTACGGCCTGCTCGGCGGCGTGCTCAGTTATGCCACGGTCCAATGGTGGGTCGGACCGCGTCCCGCCGTGAACGAGGCGATCCGCGAGCAGGCCTGGAACAATGGGGAAAATCCGGAACCCAAAATCCGAAATCCGAAGGAAAGCCCAAGCACGAAATTCTAAGCGGGATGGTTCCTCTCCGTTTTCCCTCTCGGGATTTAGGATTTCCTTCGGATTTCGTGCTTCGAATTTCGGATTTCTGCTCTCCCCTCACGGATCACGAGCCAACACCCAAGTGTCCTTGCTGCCGCCACCTTGCGACGAATTGACCACCAGCGAGCCCCGCCGCAACGCGACCCGGGTCAAGCCCCCGGGAAGGACGTAAAGCTCTTCGCCGTAGAGAATATAGGGTCGCAGATCGACGTGCCGGCCTTCGAACCGTTCCCCCACGATCGTCGGGACCCGCGACAGCGACAGCGTCGGCTGCGCGATGTAGTTCCGAGGATGCTCGCGGATCAGCCGCGCGAACTCGGCCTGTTGATCGGCCGTGCTGTGCGGGCCGATCAGCATCCCATACCCCCCCGATTCATTCGCCGCCTTCACCACCAACTCGGGCAGATGGGCGAGGACATACTCGCGGTCCTCATCCAACGCGCAGACGTAGGTCGGCACGTTCGGCAGGATGGCCTCTTCCCCCAAGTAGTAGCGGATCATTTTCGGGACGAAGGCGTAGATCACCTTATCATCGGCGATTCCCGTCCCCGGGGCGTT
>CAYRVS010000040.1:6253-19169 GCA_964427725.1 uncultured Planctomycetaceae bacterium
CGAGACCGACCCGCCCCGCGCGATACACGTCCATCAGCCCCGCCACTCCGAGCAACGAATCGGGGCGAAAGACGCGGGGATCCAGAAAGTCGTCGTCGATCCGCCGATAAATCACGTCGACCCGCTCAAACCCCGAGGTCGTCCGCATGTAGACCAGACCGTCGCGGACCACCAGATCAGGCCCCTCGACCAGTTCCACCCCCATCTGCTGCGCGAGGAACGAATGCTCGTAGTACGCCGAGTTGTAGACCCCCGGCGTCAGGACCACCACCCGCGGCTGCGACACCCCCGCCGGCGACAGCGATTCGAGCATCCGCAGCAGGCGACTGGGGTACTCGGCGACCGGTCGGACCTTGTTCGCGTTGAACAGCCGAGGAAACGTCCGGCGCATCACCTCGCGGTTCTGCAGGACGTACGAGACTCCCGAAGGGCACCGCAGGTTGTCTTCGAGGACGTACAGCGTGCCGTCGCGATCACGAACCAGATCGGTCCCCGTCACATGGCACCAGACGCCGTGCGGGGGCTTCAGCCCCTGACAGGCGCGGCGATAGCTGCGGGCATCGTCGACCAACTCGCGCGGGATCACGCCGTCATGCAGAATCCGCTGTTCGTGGTAGATGTCGTCGATGAACCGGTTCAGCGCGGTGATCCGCTGCTTCAGTCCCCGTTCGATATGGTCCCACTCGGCCGCGGCGACGATCCGGGGCAACAGGTCGAACGGAAAAATCCGCTCGGTCCCCTGACCTTCGCCATAGACATTGAAGGTGATCCCCAACCGGAAGAGGAGCCGTTCCGCGGCGGCCTGACGACGGAGCAGTTCGCCGGCGTCGAGGCTTTCGATTCGCTGCACGAGTTCGACGGCGGTCGGCCGCGGTTCGCCGCGGCCTTGAAAGAGCTCGTCGTAAAAGTCATCGGGGTCGTAATCGTGGAACGTGAGCCGGATCGCCGGGGTCGATGTGGGGGCGGGAAACATCCTGCGGGCTCCCTGAAACTGCCGACTCCATCTCGACGCGACGCCGCCCACCGGGACATCAACCCCGCAACCACCACCAGGCCAACCAGCAGAGCGCGGGGGTCAGGCCGAAGATCAGCCCCAAGGCGAGCCAGTTCGCGCGGGTGTTGTCGGGCCAACGTGCCATGACGGTCCATCCCCACGATGCCCAGGGAGGCCATCCCTGGGCATCCGCGCCTCCATCACCCCACGATTTCCGGATCGGTCTCGGGGACGGCGTCGCTCGCCGGATCGAACCACTCGTCCTTGAAGACGATCCGCTTCTTGTGCTTCATCGCGAGGTTCGAGGTGAGCGCCATGATCGCGTCCTTCATCCCCTGCGCGCCCGGGCAACGCAAGCCTCCCTCGGCGATCCCGCCGAAGTTGTTCGTCCGGATGCAATACGCGAAGTGCTCCATCTCTTCCGTGTAACCCCGGCTGACCTGGCCGACGTCGGCGACCGCCGCCGCCTTCGAGGGGCCGGTGCTGTCGCTGGCGTTGAGGGCCGGCTGACCATCGTTCCCATTAAGGACATACAACCGCTGATCGGCCCCCCCGCCTCCGGTGACCGGGCTCGCCTCCTTATACAGCATCGCCTCGAGCTCCTGCTTCATGATCAGCGTGGCCCGGCTGCCGAACACCGTCTCGCCGTACGGCTCCATCCGGTTCGTGCTGATCGACGAATAGGTGACGATCACGACGTCGTTCTTGTCCTCGGCGAAGCGCGGCCCGGGGAACTCGAACGTCATGTAGACGTGGTCGTCGATCTCCCGATCGTCGGCCTGTTGATCGGGCGAGCCGAGCCCCTTTACGCCGTAGAAGTTCTTGCCGCCGTAACCGTAGCAGGCGATCGGCTGCACCTTGCCGAGGAAGATGCTGCAGGCGTCGAGCTGATGACTGCCGAGCTCGGCCATCAGGCCCCCGCCGGTGTTGTTGTAGAGCCGCCACCAGACCATCTTCTCGAGCGACGGGTAGCCCAAATCCTTCGCGAGCAGATCGTCGGCGTTCGCGAAGCCCAGTTCCTTGGCCATCGCGTCGAGCCCGGCGCGGTCGGTCTTGTCGATCTTCGGCCGCCAACTGTCGCGCCCCGGGAAGCTGTTGTTGCGGTGCCACTGCGCCCGGATGAACTTGATGTCCCCGAGCAAGCCGTTCTTGATCAGCGTGTTGGCGTTGTCGTAGAGGACGTTGTAGTGCCGCTGATGCCCGACCGCGAGGAGTTTTTGCTCGGCCTGGGCGACGCGGATCATCTCCTTGCACTCGGTCACCGAATGGGCCATCAGCTTTTCGGTGAGAACGTGCTTGCCCGCCTTCAGACAGTCGATCGCGACGCGGGCGTGCTGATTGAGCGGGACCGCGATCACGACCGCCTCGATCTCCGGATGGGCCTTCAGCAGCTCCCGATGATCGCGGTACAGTTTCACCTTCAGCGCGGTGTCGCGACCGAGCTTGCGGATCAGCCCGGTGCGGACGTCGTCGCCGTCCCCATGCAGCGCCCGCACGCGGTTCTTTTCGCGCAGATCGGCGACCGCGACGATGTCCATATACGCGGGAGGATGCTGCGTCAGCAGGACGCTTCCCTCGTCCCCCGAGCCGATGAACCCGACCTTCACCGGGTTCCCCTGAAGCTGCTCGTAGCCGAAGTAGGCGGCCCCGAGCCCGGGAACGGCGGCCGCCGCCCCGACGAGAAACGACCGCCGCGTGAAGCTGACGGCCTCATGAAAGTTGTCCTTGCCGAGCCGTTGCTGTTCGGGGGTGAGTTGCATGTGGTTGGTCCGTAGTCAGAAGTCCGTAGTCAGAAGCCGTGTCTCAGTGGTTGGTCGAGCCGCGTCCCAGATCGGTGGTCAGCGTCCAATCGTCGGGCAGCAGGTCGTGGACGGGCATCGTCCAGCCCGGCACGGCGGGTTCCGCCTCGGCGGTCTCTCCGGGATGATAGATCGTCGGGCGGTCCGGCGACGAGGCGCGGTAGACTCGCACCACTTCGTTCGACAGCAGATCGACATCCCACACCACCAGCGTCCCGGCGGCGAAGTACTCCGCCCGTTTCGCGGCGAGATCGCGCTCGGCTTGAGGGCCGTAGTCCCCCGCGCTACGGACTTCGACGGCGAAGGTGGGCGGCCCGTCGCAGTACTTCATGGGAACGATTGGTCCGATGAAGTACGCGGCGTCGGGACTGAACGATTGGCGTCGCGGCAGATCGACTCGGAACGTGTTGCCGTCGCTGAACGCCTTTCCGATCTTGGTGACGCGGGTATGGCGATACAACGACATATAGATCATCGCGGCGGAATGGTTAGGCCAGGGCCCGGTGGGCGACATCAGAACGATCTCCCCGTCGACAAGCTCCGCCTTCCCCTCCACCCGCGAGAGTTCGTCGAACAGCGCGTCGATGTCGAGCGTCGCCAGTGTCATCGCATGGTTTCCGATCGGTGATGCTGTCCGTCGCGTAACCGGCCATCAATGCCGCGACACGGATCAAGTACTCTACTGCCGCGTGTGCTAATGGTTCCGCCAGTGGTCTTTCGCCTCGATCGCTCATCTCGGATCCCACTGGCGAAGCCAGTGGCACACGCCGGGCATCACGTGTCCTCAGCCACCTTTCCTCGCACGTTTCCGAAAAAACAGCAGCCCCAGCAGCGCGTCGACGCCGAACCAGCGGCCGGTCGGCAGCGCCGCCAGCGCCAAACACGCCGTCATCTCCACCAGCACCTTGTTGACGATGTAGTTGTGCTCCGGTCCCGGCTCCGGCGGCGTCCCCGGCCACGGCGGAATCGCCAGATAGAACATCGTCAAGAGGCCCGCCCCGCCCAACGCGGCCAGCCGGGTGAAGAGCCCCATCAACAAGAGTCCGCCGCAGATCGTCAGGCCCCACATCGTTTGCAGGTTGACCGACCGGATCGGCGTCATCGGTTCCGGGACCGGGCCCGCCGCGAGCTGCGCCGGCGACAAGAGTTCGATCGCCGTCGTCTTGAGCTCGTTCTCGAGCGCCTGCACCGGCCCGACCAGTTGCCGCCGCAGCTGTTGCAGTTCCACCCACTGCTGCGACAGATGCTTCCATTGATAATCGGTCTTGGCGGCGGCGTAGTTGGCTTCGTAACGGGCGAGCAACGTCTTGTACTGCTCGACCTGCCCCATCCGCTGCTCGATGATGACATCCTTCTCTTTCTGCAACACGCCGACCCGCTCGGGATCTCCCTTCAGGAGCGCCGCGAGCCGATCTTTGAACGACAACCGGCTTTGGAGCGTGTAGACCCGCGCGAGCGCCTCGGTGAACTTCTTGATCACGGCCTGCTGCGCGGCATCGTCGGTCGCGGGAATCGCCGCCAGGATCGCGTCCCGTTCCGCCGGCAGCAGATGATACGTCCCGTCGACGATCAGCCGTTGCTGGGCGGCATCGAATGTGATCGCCCGCTTCCACTTCGACAGATCGAGCCCTTCCGGAAGCGCGGCCAACTCGGCGGCGTACTGGGCCTCGCCGTTGACCAGCGCGGCGAGTTGCTCGGCGATCGACCGGCCACCACCCGCCGGCGCCTCGGTGACCCCCGGGTAATGAGCGCTGTATCGCGCGACCCAGTCATCCCACTTCGCGACCATCCGGTCGTAGTCGAGCCAGCCGAGATCATCCGGATCGCCGGTCATGTCACGAAAGGTTTGGCGCAACGGACCGGAGGCGTTCTTGAGGTAGCCCTCCGCCGACCACGGCTGCGAAGTCGATTGGGTGTGGAGCTTCCACAGTCCTTCGTAAAGGAGATGCCAGCCGATGAACAACCGCAGCGTGACGAGCAGAAAGCAGGCCAGCCGGGACACTTGACGGTCTTCGCCGAGCACGCGAGACGTTCCTGGTGGGTCGAAGGTGGATGGTCGAAGGTCGATGGTGAGAAACCGATGAAGACCGGACCCTCTTGCAGAAGGGAAGGGTAAACCGAACCGAGGTCTCAGGCCATCAATCTTCCGCCCCTGTATCGTGTCGGAAGACGCGATCGGCAGGGACGTTATGGAGGATGGGTTCGACCGTGCGGCCGTCTTCCGGGTACGGAAACAGAATCGCTCCCACCAAAGGGAAATTATCGCAACAGGCCAGGGCCTTTTCGACTCCGAGAACGAAAAAAGCGGTGGAAAGGGCGTCGGCGAGGGCTGCGTCCGGTGCGATCACGCTGACCGACAGCATGCGATCGACCGGCCACCCGCTCCGAGGATCAATGATGTGACCATAGCGTTTCCCCTGATGGCGAAACCACTGTACTGCCGTCCCACTTGTCGAGAGCGCCACGTCTTTGAGCAGCAGGGTCATGAACCGCCGATCGGGGAGCAGCGGATTCTGCAGCCCCACCGGCCACCCATCCCAGCCCGCATGTCCCCCCCGGACCAGCGCGCTGCTTTTCCCGCCGTGAACCAGCCAATCGGACACCCCCGCCGAATCGAGGATCGCTCCCGCTCGATCGACCGCGTATCCCTTCCCGATCGCCGCTAGGTTGAATCGTGGCCCCGGCTGCCGGAATCGAAGTCGGTGAGTCGTCACGTCGAACTCGACCGTATCGAGCCGAGCCGCCGCGACGGCACATGCCAAATCGGGTTCCTCCGGCAGCGTTCCAAGTCGCCGCGCGTCGCGCCACAACTCGATGAGGCGTCCCGAGATCGGATTGAAGGCGCCATCCGTCGCCGCCGCGATCTCGAGACTCCGTTCCAGCAGGTGGAACAGTTCCGGCTCGACCGTGACCCAGCCCTCCGCCGCCTGGTGGTTGAGTCGCGAAAGCTCACTCTCCGGGCGATAGATCGTATACTGGTTTTCCAGTCGCGCGACTTCGTCCAGCGCCTGAGAGGCGGCCTCGATCTGACCCGTCGGCCCATCGGGATTGAGCAGAACGTCGAATTCGGTCCCCATCGCCGCCGCGCGGAGCAGAAGGGTCGGCCCCCGCGTCGGGAGGGTTTCCTCCCGCAAACGATCGGCCAGGCTCGCTCTGGTGCGCGCCAGCTGGGCCTGGAGCGCGCGGCCCGTCAGAAAATCGCGGCGGGGAGCGGCGGCGTCTTCCATCAGTCGATGTTCATCGCAGTCATTGGCCGGACGGTCAACCCCGTGAACTCGAAACACTCAGCCGCCACGAGGCTTTCCCGCCGATTCGCCCCCCTGAACAACGTGGGAATCCCTGCTGGAAAAAAGGCGGAGGGAGTCCCTTCACTTCCGGGGAGTCGGCAAACCGATGTATATTGCATGAAGGACGACGATTTTGCTCGTCTTTCGTGGGAAAGAATCTCGGGACGCGATCCTCCCGAGCCGGTGTGTTCGAGCCGAGGCGTGACATTGGCCATGTCGCTAGCGACCACTCGACGACCATTTCGCCTGCGGTACCATCCGCAAGCCTACCTGTTTGTGACCGAAGCGCTTCGTCTGACGCAAGAGGTGCTCGGCCGCGAACCGGGGGAGGAACACGACGATCAGTCGGCCCACATCACCGGCCGCGAGCTGCTCGATGGCGTCCGCCTGATGGGGCTTCGGCAGTTCGGGATGCTCGCCCCCAGCGTCTTCAAGGCGTGGGGCATCCAGGCGACCGAAGACTTCGGCCACATCGTCTTCGAGTTGGTCGAACGGGGGGAACTCCGCAAAACCGACCGCGATCAATTGAGCGACTTCCAGGACGTCTACTCGTTCGACACCGTCTTCCACGACGAGTACCGCATCGATCTCTCGAAGGCCTTCCCCGAGTGACGGCCGCGGGTTCGACGAGTACCGGTCCCGTCGTGACGGAACGAGTCCCCTCGCGGTGGCCCATCGTCATCATGCTCGGAATCGCCGTCGCTTGGGTCGGGGCCCTTGCCACGGTGGTGTTGGTCGATGCGAATCCGGTGGTGCTGAATCGCGCGCAGGTTTATGCCGCCGATGTCGTGGTGACGGGCCGACTCGAACGGGACGGTACGTCGTTGAAGCTCCAGGTCATGGAGATCCTGAAGGGGACCTTCCCCGACTTGGCGCCAACCCCGACCGTTTCCCTGGATGGTCCGCTTCCCACGATGTTGCCGCAGGGGACGGTGATCGCGCCACTCTCGCGACGCGGTGAGTCCGGTTCGCCGAGCTATCAGATCACACAAGGCGAGTTCCCAAACCTCGGGCTGCCGAACGCGAACGACCAACCCCGTCCGATCCAGCCGGCGCTCCTGCAGCCGCTCCTCTACCCGGACACCCCCGACGCCCGCGCCCAACTCGCGGCGATCCTCGCGGAGTTCCGCCCGGCGGAATAAGGATTGACCGTCAGCTTTTCGCACACTGGCGACCAGCCGATCTGCCGCCGCGCGCTCACTTCGTCAGCTGGCTGTACGCCCCCCAGGCCCCCGCGATCAGCATTCCCACCGAGGAAACGATCAGGCAGGCGTCCCACAGGGGGTTCGGCCGCAACCGGACGTCGGTTTGGGTGTAGCGGAAGTACAAGGCCGCCCCCGCGAGCATCGGCAGCATCACCGCCTGCAGAATGCCCGACAGCAGAATCAACTGCACCGGGTCATAATTCGCCAGATAGACCAACAGGCACAACAGCGGAAAGAGGAACGAGACGATCGTTAGCGCGCGGTCGTGGGCCCGTTGATGGTGACGGGGGATCACGCCGAAGAGCTTGAAGGCGTCGATCCACGTGCGGGCATGGCCGGCGCTCGCCACGAGATAGGTCGAATAGAGGACCGCGATCGCGCCGATCAAGAACAGCCACCGGGCGTAATCGCCGAAGACGGGGGCGTAGGCTTCCGACAACGTCGGGACCATCCGCATGCCGACCGGATCGCGGCCTTCCCGCGAGAGGACCGCGACCCCCATCACATAAAACGCCAGCGTCGCCGTGGTGTAGACCACCATCGACGCGAAGGCGTCCCACCGCATCACGCGGACCCAACCCCGCGCCCGCTCGGCCCACGCGGCTTCGCTGGTCCGTTCGCCGGCGTACTTGGCGTAGCCCTTTTCCAGACACCAGTAGGGGTAGGCGATCAGTTCGGTCGCGCCGACGCCGATGATGCCGAACGTCGCCAGCGCCGTATGGAGCGGATTCCGGCCCCCGGAAGATTGCGGCAACGAGAACGATAACCCCGACCACAGCTCGTCCGCGGTGATCGCCCATTTGGGGATTGATTGCAGCGCGAAGACGTTCCCCACCGTCACGAACGTGAACGTGACGACCATCACCGTGGTGACGTTCTGGATCAGGTTGTACCGTCCGACCGCGAGCATGCAGGCCGTCGCGATTCCGAACAGGGTCGCCCAGAGCTTGTCGTCGGTCGTGCGGGGGTCTTTGGGAAACTCGCCCGCTTTCGCGGCGGCGACCAATTCGGGACCGCGCTCGCCGAGCCGTTCGAGCGCCCGCCGGAACGCCTCCTGCCCCAACCGCACGCGGGTTTGTTCCGCCGCAGGCAATTCGTCGAATTTCCCATGGCCCGACGCGAAATCGGCCTCCCATTGCAGATAGCGGCGGAACTCGGCTTCGGCGGGAACCTGCACGGCGGCGGCGTAATCCCCCGTGAGCGGGAAGGCGATCGCCATCGATTGGCCGACCCCGCCGACGATCCCCCCCAATTGGCCCATCGAGGCGAGCATCATCAGCGCCCAGTACCAGATGATCCAACTGACGCCGAGCCGCGGCCCCGGGATTTGGTCGAGGGCCGACAGGGTCGATTCCCCATGACTGATGGTGTAGCGGCCGAGTTCGATCTGGACGAAAACCTTGATGACGCAGCCGATGATGATCAGCCACAGCAGCGAGATGCCGGCTTGCGCGCCGGTCTTCGTCGTGCTGATCAATTCCCCCGAGCCGACGATGCTCCCCGCGATGATCAACCCCGGCCCGAGGTTCATCAGCGTGCCGACCAGCGATCGCGGCGGCTCCTGAATGCCGGCCCGCGGTTCGGGATCCTGATCGGGGGGGAGCGTATCGTGATCCTCGGGGGTGGAGCTCATGCGGGCGCTTTCCGGTTCGACGTGGTCCATCTGGAGGCCGCCATCGTAACGAAACCCACACCGTTTGGCCGCGACCCGCGGGGGAGCGCGCCCGCCGGATATCATTTTGCGTCGGGATGCGGAGGCGCGAGCACATCGTATTGCAGCCGCGCGACATGCCACATGTAATGGGGCCCATACCCCGCGACGGGGGCCCAGCGATTGTCGACCGCGCGCCGCAGATGAGTCAGCGCGGCGGCCGGGTCGTCCTCGATGGCGGCGTTCAAGCCGATGTAGAGATCGGCATAAAACGCGCGCTGCTCCCGTTGTTCCTCCGAGAGGTTCGCGTCGCGAATTCCTTGCTCGATCGCGGCCGGCGTTATTTCCCCCGCGAAGAGGCGATAGACCGCCGGAAAGGGTTCGCGGTCGTCCTTTTCGTACTTCAGCAGATCCTGTCGGGCCCGTTCGCGACCATACGCCCGAACCTGCGAGAGATACCGCCAGATGCCGTTCTCGCGGTCGATGTTGTCGAACGAGTGGTATCGCTCGAATTGTTTGGCGGCGCGATCATAGTCCTTCACGTAAAAGTAGCAGATCCCCCGCCGCCAATGACTCGCATCGACCCCGGGGTCGAGTTCGACCAACCGGTCATAATCCCGCAGGGCTTCGGCGAAGCGTCCCAGAAAAAACAACGCATCCGCGCGGCGCGAATAGAGGTTTTCCCGCTTCGGATTCTCGATGATCGCCTGAGACGTCTCGGCGACGGTTCGCTCGGCCTGCGTCAGTTCTTTGGCGATGCGGTCGGCGTTCGGTCGCGGCTCATCCGCCGCGCACAGGCCCCCCGTCAGCATCGCCGCCAGTCCCCATGTGGACACAACCAGCGGCCACACGATCCGGAGGCGGAAGCCGTGCAGTAAAAGAAACCTGGCCCGACGCATCTTGGAGTCCTGGGGGGAATGTGCTAGGTTTTCCGACCGTTTGACTCGCCCAAACAGGAGCTGCACCCGATGTTGCGGGATGGATTCCTCGGCTACCAAGCCTCGTTCATGCTCGATTTCGTGGTGGTCGCGCTCCTGCTGATCGTCCCCATCCTGCTCTACAGTCTGTGGGGGGTCAAGGTGAGGCGACATTACGCCCTGCATCGCAAGCTGCAACTCCTCTTGGGCATCGTCCTGCTGATCGCCGTAGGAGCCTTCGAGGTCGACCTCCATCTGGTGCAGGGGGGGTGGCGCGCGGTGATGGCGAAGCAGACGCCGCCCCTGTCGGAGGCGCAGCTCGCGGGGGTGCAGTCCGTATTGCGGATCCACCTGCTGTTCGCCGCGACGACGCCGTTCCTGTGGCTGACGACGATCCTCCTCGCCCTGCGAAACTTTCCGAAACCCCTCGCCCCGGGCGCGCACAGCGGGACGCATCAGCTCCTCGGGTGGCTCTCGACGCTCGACATCACCTTGACATCGGTCACGGGGCTCTGGTTCTACTACATGGCGTTCGTCGCGCGGTGAGAAACCGGGCGCCATGCGAGCGCGAAGGTCCAGGGTACGCTTTCCATGGGCTTCATCACACACGGCGGTCGTGTTGCGAGATGATCGGCCGCGAATGGATCGTGCTCGACCACTTGCTTGGCGGTCGTATGTGGCCGCGGCCCCCGGACAGACGCTTTGCCTGCCCCCGGTTTCCCCCAAACGGTGAGGGGGTTGGATTCCGCCGCGCGAGGGCTAAAATACCAGTCCAATGTGAATTCCCATTCGTGAATCCCGTCTCGCCCATGCTGAATCGAAGGTTCTCTCCCATGTCGAACACCGGTGCCGTGTCTCCGCCATCCACGCCCCCCGCAAGCACCACCTTGGTGCCCATCACCGTGGCCCGGGGAGATGGAATCGGTCCCGAGATCATGGACGCCACGCTGCGGATTCTGCAAGCCGCCGGGGCGCGGCTGGCGATCGAGGAGATCGAAATCGGCGAGAAGGTCTACGGTCGCGGCAACTCGGCGGGGATTGAACCGAGTTCCTGGGAGAGTCTGCGGCGGACAAAGGTCTTCCTGAAAGCGCCGATCACCACGCCGCAAGGGGGGGGCGTGAAGTCCCTGAACGTCACCACCCGGAAGGCCTTGGGGCTGTACGCCAACATCCGGCCCTGCGTCAGCTATGCCCCGTGGGTCGAAACCAAACATCCGAAGATGGACGTGGTGATCGTCCGCGAAAACGAGGAGGACCTCTACGCGGGGATCGAGCATCAGCAGACCGATGAAGTGGTGCAGTGTTTGAAGGTCATTTCCCGTCCCGGGTGCGAGAAGATCGTCCGCTACGCGTTCGATTACGCCGTCCAAAACAACCGCAAGAAGGTCACCTGCTTCACCAAAGACAACATTATGAAGCTGACCGACGGTCTGTTTCACAAGGTCTTTGACGAAATCGGAGCCGAGTACCCGCAGATTGAGAAGGAACACTGGATCGTCGACATCGGCGCGGCCAAGCTCGCCGACACTCCCGAGGCGTTCGACGTCATCGTGATGCCGAATCTGTACGGAGACATCTTGTCGGACGTCGCGGCCCAGATCGCGGGGAGCGTCGGGTTGGCCGGTTCGGCAAACATCGGCAGCCACTGCGCGATGTTCGAGGCGATTCACGGCTCGGCCCCGCGCCGCGCGGGTCAGAACGTCGCGAATCCGTCGGGACTGCTGCTGGGCGGCGTGATGATGCTGGTTCACATCGGTCAGGCCGACATCGCCGAGCGGGTCCATAACGCCTGGCTGCGGACCATCGAGGACGGGCTGCACACGTATGACATCTTCCAGGCCGGGGTCAGCCGCGAACAATTGGGGACGCGGGAATTCGCCGACGCCGTGATCGCCCGGGTGGGCCGGCAGCCGCAGTCGCTCAAACCCGTGAAATACAACGCGGCGGCTTCGTTGGCGCGAGCGGCGACGGTGAAGCCCAAGGGGGTCAAGGCGCTGCTGGGGGTCGACATTTTCCTGCATTGGGATGCCGGCGAGCGGAACCCGAACGTGCTGGGGGGGCTGGTCGAACAGGCCATCGGCGGGGTGCCCGACACCCAACTGAAGATGATCAGCAACCGCGGCGTGAAAGTTTATCCGGAAGGCTTCGCCGAAACCTTCTGCACCGATCACTGGCGATGCCGCATTTTAAAGACGAACGGCCAACCGATGACGCATGCCGAAGTCATCCGGCTACTGCAAGGGATCCATGCCGCCGGGCTCGATTTCATCAAAACCGAACATCTCTGCAGTCTGGATGGGGTGAAGACCTATTCGCTGGGTCAGGGCGAATAGGGAGCGCGAGTTTGAGCCGCGCGGCGAACAACACCCGGCGGAGCGATCACTCCGCGAGGCGATAGAGCGCCAGCGCCTTGTCGCGCTGGACGGCATGATCGACCAGCGGGGGAGGGTAGCGGCCGCTGGTCCCTTGGCGATGCGGCGCGTGAATCGCGGACCGGTCGAAGTCCGTCAGTTCCGGCACGTAGCGGCGGAGGTACTCGCCCGCCGGGTCGAACTTCTCGCTTTGGAGTTGCGGGTTGAAGATGCGGAAGTAGGGCTGGGGGTCGCAGCCGGTCGAGGCGGCCCATTGCCAGCCGCCGTTGTTCGGGGCGAGGTCGCCGTCGAGCAGGCGTTCCATGAACCAGCGTTCGCCCCAGCGCCAGTCGATGTGGAGATCCTTGGTGAGAAACGACGCGACGATCATCCGGACGCGGTTGTGCATCCACCCGGTGGTGAGGAGTTGCCGCATGCCCGCGTCGACGATGGGATAGCCCGTCGTGCCGGCTTTCCACGCCTCGAACCAGTCGAGCCGATTCTCCCAACGCAAATCGCGGTAACGCTCCAGAAACGCCGTCTGTTCGACCTCGGGTCGATGGTACAGGACATGATAATAGAACTCGCGCCAGGCGATCTCTTTGACGAAGTGCGTCGGCCCGTCGGTCTCCTTGAAGCGACTTTGGTGCAGCTTCGCTTCGGCGAGGACCATCGCGGGGGTGATCGACCCGTTCTTGAGATAGAGCGATAA
>CAYRVS010000040.1:19179-31110 GCA_964427725.1 uncultured Planctomycetaceae bacterium
GAGCGATAATCGCGACGTGCCGTCCTCGGCGGGAAAATCGCGACGATCTTTGTAGGCGAGCAGCCGCGTCTGCTGAAATTCGCGCAACCGGGCGAGGGCCGCCTGACTCCCCGCCGGCGGCAGCGGCACCGTGAGGCGCGGGGCGTTCTCGGCGAGATAACGGTCGAGATGATCGACGGGCGTGTTCGACTCGCCGAACAGCTCCCGCCAGGTGAGCTGAAACAGCCGCGTGGTCAGACGTCCCGCGCGATGGTCGTCGAGATAGTTGAGCGCCGCTTGCTGGGAACCGATGCGGGTTTGGACCTCGGGCGTGGCAAGCCGCTCGAACCACCGTTTGGCGAACGGGGAATAGACCTGAAACATCGCCCCGGGGAGATGATCGCGGGTGATTTCGTCGGGCTCGATCAGGAGGTGATCGCGTTCCGTCCGGACGGCGACCCCCTGCTCACGTTCCAGCCAACGGCGGATCCGTTCATCCCGCTCACGGGCGAACGGCTCGTAATCGCGATTGAACGTCACGAGCTCGGGACGAGGAAGTCCGGCCGAATCGAGCGCCGCGAAGACCTGCTCATAAGCGGTTTGCGGGCCGACATCCAGCACCAGCAGATCACCGCCGATCGAGCGGAGCTCCTCGCGGAGCGCCTGCATCGTCCGCAGGAAGAAGCCGAAGCGGTTGTGGGAAAAATCGGGCCGGCCGAGAAATGTATGATCGAACGCGAACAGCCCCAACACGCGGCCCTGATGCCGTCGCCAATTCTCCTGGAGCGCGGGATTGCCGGCGACACGCAAATCGCGGCGAAACCAATGGATGCCGTAGGGAGCGGTCGACACCGAACAAAACTTTCCTGGCGAAGGCTGAGCGACGGGCTTGACATCATAGTCGCCGGACGTCATACGACCAGTGGCCCGAGGGTTCGGTTCTCCGAAAGCTTGCGCGAGTCACGCCGTGGCGGTGGACTTCACCCGGCGGCTCGGGCACGGCATCATCTGCACGCGATGCGTCCTCACGTCACTTCCCGCGAAAGCCCGTCCGCGATGCACGACTTTGAAAAACTCGGCGTCTTCTATCTGGGACGTGACTACGAGCTTGATTCGCGCGCCCCGCGCGACACGCCGCTGCTGTATGAATCGAAGGATTTGTGCACGCACGCCGTCTGTGTCGGGATGACCGGCAGCGGCAAGACGGGCCTCTGCCTGAGCCTGCTCGAAGAGGCCGCGATCGACGGGATTCCGGCGATCTGCATCGATCCCAAAGGGGATCTCGGGAACCTGCTCCTCGCGTTTCCCGATCTCGCGCCTGAGTCCTTCCAGCCATGGGTCGATCCGGCGGAAGCGAATCGACGCGGCCTCACGGTGCCGGAGTTTGCGGCCCAGACCGCCGAGACGTGGCGGAACGGGCTCGCCGAATGGGGGCAGGACGCCGCGCGGATTCAGCGGTACCGCGACGCCGTCGACATCGCGATCTACACGCCCGGCAGTCAGACGGGCTTGCCGCTGACGGTCCTGCGGTCGTTCACCGCCCCCGATGCGGGCCTGCGGAATGATGCGATCGCCTTGCGTGAACGGATCGCGGCGGCGGTCTCGGGGCTGCTGGCGCTGTTGGGGATCAACGCCGATCCGTTGATGAGCCGCGAACACATCCTGCTGTCAAACCTGTTCGACGCCAGTTGGCGCGCGGGGAAGGATCTCGATCTCGGGACGCTGATCCGCGGCGTGCAGTCGCCGCCGTTCGATCAACTCGGCGTACTCGATCTCGAAAGCTTCTTCCCGGCGACTGAACGGTTCCAGTTCGCGATGCAGCTCAACAATCTGTTGGCGTCCCCCGGGTTCGCCGCCTGGCGCGAAGGGGAACCCCTCGACATCCAGCGGCTCCTCTACACGCCGACGGGGAAGCCGCGGATCACGATCCTGTCGATCTCCCATCTCTCCGACCCCGAGCGGATGTTCTTCGTCACGATCCTCCTCAACGAGGTGCTGGCCTGGATGCGGCGACAGTCGGGGACGTCGAGCCTGCGCGCGATTCTGTATATGGACGAAGTCTTCGGCTTCTTCCCGCCGACGGCGAACCCTCCCAGCAAGGTGCCGATGTTGACGCTCCTCAAGCAGGCGCGGGCTTTCGGATTGGGGGTCGTCCTCGCCACACAAAACCCCGTCGACCTGGACTACAAAGGGCTCTCGAACTGCGGGACGTGGTTCATCGGCCGGTTGCAGACCGAGCGCGACAAGCTGCGGCTGCTCGACGGCCTCGAAGGGGCTTCGGCGACCACGGGGTCGCGGTTCGACCGCGCGGCGATGGAAAAGATCATGTCGGCGCTCGGCAATCGCGTCTTCCTGCTCAACAACGTCCACGAAGACGCCCCGGTCGTCTTTCAGACGCGGTGGGCGCTGTCGTATCTGCGCGGCCCCCTGACCCGCGAACACATCGAAACCTTGATGGCGGCCCGAAAAACGGCAGCCCCCGGCGCGGCGATCGCAAGCCCGACGTCGCCGACCGAGGTGAAGGAAGTTGGCGGGACGGGGGGGCGACCCGTCTTGCCCCCCGACATCAAGGAGTTGTTCGTGCCGTTGCGTCAGGCGGTTCCGGCTGGGGCGCAACTCGTCTATCGCCCGGGGCTGTATGGCGCGGCGCGGGTCCACTTCGAGAATCGGACGGCGGGGGTCGATGAATCGCGCGACCTGATGCAACTGGTCCCCGAAGTGACCGAGGTGACCGCCACGGTTTGGGACTCGGGCGAAACGACCGAGGAACCACCGGAGTTCGACGAACGCCCCATCGAGTCGGCGGTCTACGCCTCGCTGCCGCCGAACCTCTCGAAGCCAAAGAGCTACGCCGAATTGACGACCGCCTTCAAGGAGCATCTCTATCGGACGGAGCGGTTGCGGCTCCTCAAATGCAAGGAACTGAAACAGACTTCCGCCGCGAACGAGGACGAAGGAACCTTCCGTGTCCGCTTGAGTCAACTCCTGAAGGAACAACGCGACCTGCAAGTGGCGAAGCTGCAGGCCAAGTACGCCCCGAAGTTTGCGGCACTTCAGGAGAAACAACGCAAGGCGGAGCAACGCAAAGAGAAGGAGGCGGCGCAGGCCTCGTCGCAGACATTGCAGACGGTGCTGCAGGCCGGGACGTCGATTCTGGGGGCGATGTTCGGCCGTAAACTCGCCAGCAGCTCCAATCTCTCGAAGGCGGCGAGCACGGTCCGGTCGGCGAGCCGCATGTCGGAACAACGGCAAGATGTCGCCCAGGCCGAGGAGAACCTCGCAACGCTGCGACAACAAGCGGCCGACCTGGACGCCGAATACCAAGCCGAAATCGCCAAAATCCAGGCGGGGCAGGGGGCCGAAGGATTGGTGTTCGACGAAGTGTTGGTCCGCCCCAAGAAAACCGACATCGCGGTGACGCGGCTGGCCTTGGCGTGGACCCCGTGGATCGTCGCCGCCGACGGCACGGCACATCCCGCGTGGGACTGAGCCTTCCATCGACCGTGAAGAAAAGCGGTCCAAAATGCGTCAGAAATTCCGTCCTGTGTGACCTGCAACGAGAGTTCGCGCAGTCTGGGCAGGTTGTGCGCACACACGATGCATGCCGCACGGAAATTGATCTTGACGGTTTTTCCCGGGTCAGTTACGAGAAGAGGTCGTCGGAAATTGGTGACCGCGGGCCGGACCCACATCACCTACAAGTCAGGGAAGTCAGGCGGACTTCCGTCGCATAGGGGCAGGGACGTCTCGATTGGTCGCTGCTAGTTCCGCGTGATTCCTTCGCGCGTGAACCCATCTCCCGTGCGGGCTCCCGCGAGCGCCGCCGGGCCATCGCCGGTTCGTTCTCCGGTCAAGGAAGATCGGAAGCCTCGTCGCAGTCGACGTGACTTCAGTTCGTTTCACGGAGTCCTTGACCATGAGCCCCGAACGATTGCAGGCCCGCACGCGCAAAGAACTGGAAGCCCTGGCCCGACGTCGCGGCGTCGCGGGCGTCCGTCAATTGGCGAAGCCCGATCTCATCGCCGCGTTGACCACTCCCGTCAAGACGGTCGCCCGCCGATCCGCCGGACATCCGTCCCCCCGTCGCTCGGGAGCGGTCACCACCCGGGCCGCGATCGACCCCACCGGCGCGCTTCCCGGGCACGACGAGCTCCACGTCGAATTGCAAGACCGCGAATGGCTGCGGGTCTCGTGGCAGGTTTCGCGCTGGTCGCTCGACCGCGCGATGGCGGCCCTCGGTCGCGAATGGCACGCCGCGGTCCCAGTCCTGCAACTGATCGACGTCACCCCGGACGGGTCGGGCGACGCTCCACCCAAGCCCCCCATCGAGGCGGTGCTCCAGCCGGGCCAACCGGTCTGGTTCCTGCGGGTCCCCGATCCCGACCGGGTCTATCGCGTATCGCTCGGGTATCGGGCGCGCGGCGGTCGGAATCATATGGTGATCCGCTCGCGCCCGGTCATCCCGTCTCGCCTGCGCCCGCGACCAACCGCCCCGGAACAGGCCCCGCCCGGGGCCACCCCGCGGCGGAATTCCACCGCCGATCATTTCGGCGGACTGCGGCTCAGGTTGGTCGGCTCCGGAAGCGGCGCGGCCGGGAAGCTTGCCGCCGAACCGAGTGCGCCGCCGCTCAATGTCGAGCTGGATCTGGTCGTGCATGGGGCGTCCGACCCGCACGCCGACGTCACGCTGATGGCGAAGCCGATGCCGCTTGACAGGCATGGCGGATTCCGTCAGGTGCTGCCTCTCGTCGGGGGACGGCACGTCATCCCGATCGTCGCGACGGGCGAAGATGGAGCGGGCGAGCGGACGATCGTGGTGGCGCTCGATGTCAGTTTACGGGAATTGGAGCCGCGGGTGTTCGAGGAGTTGTGAGGAATCTGATGGAAGATGCCCAGGGAAGGGCTTCCCTGGGCATCCACGGCGATCGTCAATTCGTCGAGGCGTCGACTCCGGAGTCGAGCCGGTGCTCGGGCTTGGTGTAGCCGAGGCCGCGGACCACTTCGAGGACTTCGCTCCAGGTCGGGAACATCCGACCGCTTTTCCGCTTGTACTCGTCCATCGCACGCATGAACTCGACTTCATCGGCCGAGTAGTCGCGTTCGCAGGTGGTCGGATCGATCATCCGCCGACGCTCGACCTTCCGGCGGGGCGACTTGCGGCGTTCCTCCCCCACGAACGGCGAGCCGTCCGGGTTCTTGCGGCGTTCGGGGACGATGCGGCGGTTGTGAATCCGCCGGTCGGTCGGCGGGCGGACATCATGAGGCGCGTCGGTCGTGATCATGCGGCTGTTTCCCGAGCTATGGAACCGTGGAGCGGGCGATCCATCGCCGCGGGCAGAGGGGATCCGGTCCGTTCAGAGGGATTATGACCGCCGCTAGCTCGGATTGTCAGACTGTAAAGATTGCGAAGCGCCGATAATCTGTAGAAACATTTCCGAAGACGTGATTGGGCCGGTGGTGACGGTTGTAGGAGCTCAATAGAAGCCCAGGGAAGGCTTTCCCTGAGCGTCATGGATCAAAACTCGGCGTTGAGTTTCATCGTCAACAGCCGCCGGATCTCGTTGTAACCGTCTTCGATCTGCTTCCACTCCGAGAACCGGACCTCCATCGCCTGTTCGTTCGCGGTGGCATCGATCGCCGCCGTGGTGACCGGCGTCGTGCGGCCGACGACCCACCCGCCGTACGGGCCGACGACTCCGGTCGCGTAACTGTTGCCGGCCCCCGTTCGCGCGCGTTCTCCGCCGGCGCGGACATTCATCACCCGCTGGGCCTGGCCTTGATACCGCAGCGAATTGCTCACGCGACCGCCGTAGGTCAGCAGGTCGGGGTCGACGTTGACCATCGGCAGATCATCGATACGCCGGCCCGACCGTTCGTACCACACGGCGTGGTTGTCCCGCGTCCGTTTGAGCGTGTCTTGCAGGTCGTCCAGAATCGACCGGATCGAGCGCAGGTACTTGCGGGAGGCGACGATGGTCGGCGACTCGGCCGCGGGGGAGGTCGGCGTGCCGGATCCTGCCGCGTCGCCGGAGCCAGACGCGAGATCGATCGCGGGGTTGTAGACCAGACTAAGCAGCCGGCGGAGCTGCGTGGCGGACAAGTCGCCCTCGCCGATGAGGACATTCCCGCGCGGCGCCCAAGTCCAACCTTCCCCCGCCGCGCCGGAGACCCCCAAGCCGTTCAAGATCGCGGGGACCAGCGAGGCGACGACATTCTTCAGCGGTTCGACCGATTCGCCGAATTCGACTTCGACGCGACCACGAATCGCCGTATCGATCTTCACCGCGAGTGTGCCCCGCGCGATGGTCGAGAGGATTTTCGCATAAGTCGCCGCGGTCCCCGCTCCGGGGACCGGGTCCAGTTCGGCGACCACTTGTGCGGCGACGGCGGGCGTGACGCTGTCGGCGACATCGAAGACCATCACCATGTCATGGTCGGCGGAAAGACGACGCAGTGGGCCGATGAGCGGCGTGGCGTCGACCGAAGATCCGGTCTTTAACCAGCGGCCGACCGCCTGCCGGCCCCCTTGCGCGGCGGCGAGCCATAACGTGGGGGCCGCCTCGACGACGTAGACGCCGCGCGACGTCAGCAGCCCCGGCTTGTCGCCCAGCGGCGCCAGTTCGACATCGGCCAAGGCGGCCATCGCGGTCAGGGTCATCCCCGCCGCCGGCTCCACGATCACCGACTCGCGGAGCGAATGGAGCCCTTGTCCGTAATCGAGTTCCGCCGTCGCGAGAAAGGTCTTCACCCCCGGGGGGATGATCGCCTGCTGGTTGAGGAACGCCTCGCGCGATTTCTGGGACCATTCCTGCTCGATGGCGAGCCGCGACTCGTAAACTCGCGCGACGTTGACCCATGCGACGGCGTTGGCTTCGCGCGGCAACCAAGCGAGAGGATCGGCCGCGTTGGCGACTCCGGCCCAGCCCCAGAGTCCATAGAGGAGGAGACACCAAACGGGACGGAGCATGCGAGCAATCCAAGTTGAGGGTTAAAGATGCCCAGGGAAGGCCTTCCCTGGGCATCATGCACAGATCACTGAATCAACGTCGAAACCGGGGCCCAATCCTGCAGCGCTTTGACGCGCGGCGCGGGATTCTTCTGGATCGCCTCGAGCGCCTGCACCACCGCCAGACAACCCGGCAACGTGGTGACGCACGAAATCCCATTCAGGACCGCGGCGGCGCGAATCTTTCCTTCGTCGGTGCGGGCCCCCTTGCCGCTGGGGGTGTTGAAGACGAACTGAATCTCTTTGTTCGCCATTTTGTCGAGGAGATTCGGGCGGCCTTCCTGCAACTTGCGCACGACTTCGACCTCGATCCCCGCCTCGCGGAAGACCCGCGCCGTCCCGGACGTGCAGACAATTCCGAACCCGAGCGCCTTCAGCTTCTGCGCGGCGGGAACGAGGTTCTCTTTGTCGCGACCGGCGAGACTGATGAAGACCGTCCCCTTCGTCGGCAGCCTCGCGCCGGCGGCGATCTGGCTCTTTGCGAACGCGATCGGGAGTTCCGCATCGAGCCCCATCACCTCTCCGGTCGATTTCATTTCCGGTCCGAGGATGATGTCGACCCCCGCGAAGCGATTGAACGGGAAGACGCTCTCTTTGACGCTGATATGCTTGGGCATGACTTCCTCCGTCAGCCCCAGCTCCCGCAGGGTCTTGCCGACCATCACCTTGGCGGCAAGCTTCGCGAGCGACACGTTCGTCGCTTTCGAGACGAAGGGCGAGGTCCGACTGGCCCGCGGATTGACTTCCAGGATGTAGACTTCGTAGTTCCCGCCGTCGTGCTTCACGGCGAACTGAATGTTCATCAACCCGCAGACCTGCAGCGCCTTCGCAAGGGCATGCGTCGCCTGCTTGATCTCGGCGACCACGTTCGCGGGGAGTGAATACGGCGGCAGCACGCACGCCGAGTCGCCCGAGTGGACCCCGGCCTCTTCGATGTGCTCCATCACTCCGCCGACGACGGTCGTCACGCCGTCGGAAATCGCATCGACGTCGACTTCGATCGCGTCCTCCAGGAATTTGTCGATGAGGACCGGTCGATCGGGCGAGGCGTTGACCGCTTCGGTCATATAACGGCGGACCGATTCGGTGTCGTAACAGATCACCATCGCCCGCCCTCCCAGGACATAGCTGGGACGGACCAGCACCGGGAAGCCGATCCCTTCGGCGATGCGGCAGGCGCCTTCGGCGTCGATCGCGATTCCGTTCGGGGGCTGCCGCAGATTCAGTTCCGCCAGAATCTTCTGGAAGCGATCGCGGTCCTCCGCCGCGTCGATCATGTCGGGACTGGTCCCGATGATCTTCACGCCGGCGGCTTCGAGTCCCTTCGCGAGGTTGAGGGGCGTCTGCCCGCCGAACTGCACGATCACGCCGTCGGGTCGCAATCGGTCGTAGATGTTCAGGACGTCTTCGGTCGTCAGGGGTTCGAAGAAGAGGAGATCGGAAGTGTCATAGTCGGTCGAGACCGTTTCCGGATTCGAGTTGACCATGACGCTTTCGATCCCCAGATCGCGGAGCGCGAACGAGGCCTGGCAGCAGCAGTAATCGAACTCGATCCCCTGACCGATCCGATTCGGCCCGCCGCCGAGGATCATCACGCGACGTTTGTCGGTCCGCGGCGGCGGGGCTTCGCATTCGTCTTCGTAGGTCGAGTAGTAATACGGCGTGTAGGCCTCGAACTCGGCCGCACAGGTGTCGACCTGTTTGAAGGTCGCGACAATCCCCAACTCCTTCCGCCGCCGGCGGACGTCCATTTCGGACGATTCCCACCAGAAGGCGAGTTGCTGATCCGAGTACCCGGCCCGCTTGGCCTTGCGGAGCAGCTCGGCGGGGGCCTGTTCGAGCCGGGCGACCTGCCGCAACTCCTCTTCAATCTGCACCAGTTCCCGCAGATGCCGCAGGAACCAGGGGTCGATGTGGGTCAGTTCCTGCACCGCCTCCACCGACAGCCCCGCCTTGAACGCATAGCGGATGTGGAAGATCCGCTGATCATTGGGCGTGGCGAGTTTGTTTTCGATCTCGTCGATCGTCGGTTGCCGCGGGGTCCCCCACAGATCCTTCTTGCCGCCGCCGAGTCCGAAATGCCCGATTTCCAGCCCGCGGACCGCCTTCTGGAACGACTCCTTGAACGTCCGGCCGATCGCCATCGTCTCCCCCACCGACTTCATTTGCACGGTGAGTTGCGGATCGGCTTCGGGGAATTTCTCGAAGGTCCAGCGGGGAATCTTGGTGACGACGTAATCGATCGTCGGCTCGAAACAGGCGAGGGTTTCGCGGGTGATGTCGTTGGGGATTTCGTCGAGTCGGTAACCCACGGCGAGCTTGGCGGCGATCTTCGCGATCGGAAAGCCGGTCGCTTTCGAGGCGAGCGCGCTGCTGCGGCTGACGCGGGGGTTCATCTCGACGACCACCATCCGGCCCGTCTTGGGATGGATCGCGAACTGAACGTTCGAGCCCCCGGTCTCGACGCCGATCTCGCGGATGCAGGCGATCGTGGCGTCGCGCATCCGTTGGTATTCCTTGTCGGTCAACGTCTGCGCCGGAGCGACGGTGATCGAGTCGCCGGTGTGGACCCCCATCGGGTCGAAGTTCTCGATCGAGCAGATGATGACGCAGTTGTCGGCGCAGTCGCGCATCACCTCCATCTCGTACTCCTTCCAGCCGATGATCGACTCTTCGAGGAGCACTTCGCTGACGGGGGAGAGCATCAGGCCTTTGCGGACCTTTTCGTCGAACTCTTCGCGGTTGTAGGCGACGCCGCCGCCGGTCCCGCCGAGGGTGAAGCTGGCGCGGATGATCATCGGCAGGCCGATTTCCTCGAGCGCCTTGTAGGCGTCGTCCATGTTGCGGACGGCGACGCTTTTGCAGACGTCGAGACCGATCTTGACCATCGCCTGCTTGAACAGGTCGCGTTCCTCGGCCTTGGCGATGACGTCGGCCTTCGCGGCGATCAGTTCGCAGCCGTACTTATCGAGAATCCCCTCGCGATGGAGCGCCATCGCCAGATTCAGCCCCGTCTGCCCGCCGAGCGTCGGCAGGACGGCGTCGGGGCGTTCCTGCTCGATGATCTTGGCGACGTAATCGACGGTGATCGGTTCGATGTAGGTCCGATCCGCCATTTGCGGGTCGGTCATGATGGTGGCGGGGTTGGAGTTGACGAGGACGACCTCGTACCCCTCTTCGCGGAGCGCCTTGCAGGCCTGGGTGCCGGAATAGTCGAACTCGCAGGCCTGGCCGATGACGATGGGGCCGGAGCCGATGATGAGGATCTTCTTCAGGTCGGTACGCTTGGGCACGCTGGCAGCCTTCGAGGCGGGGGCGGCGCGCTCCGAGTCCGCGTTAACTCCCGACTGAACAGGAGCTTACGAACACTTCATGCGGCGGAACGGGGGGCGCGCGAAACTAGCCAAGCGTAACAAGCGCGACCGGAGAATCAAGGAAGAGGGTTTGATCCTTCGGGGATACGGGGTGTGAACTCAGGGCTGACCGCCGACCGACATCCCCACCGCGATTTGCGGGCCTACGACCATCAATCTCTGCCCGGCGAGCGGCGGGGTGATCCCGCGTCGTTCGCGCGATGCATGATCGCCGCCCGGCGCGATTAGCGCGGCAAGACCTCGTTGAGGGCGGTGATCTGGTCGTCTTCGTGGCCGGTGGCGAGCAGGGCCGGCGCGCGAAGCCGCCACCATTGGGCGGCGCGGTCCTGAGTCCACTTGCCGGCGACCGAGCAGCGGGCGAGCGCGTCGCGCAATTCGCGGACGTTCGCGAACCGCCTGCCGGGGTGCTTTTCGAGACACCGCAGGATGATCTGTTCGACGTCGCGCGGGATGCCGGGCTCCCACCGCGTCGGCGGGGTGACCGGATCGCGGGCATGGGCGATCATCAGCCGCAGCGGCGACTTCCCCTCGAACGGGGGATGCCCGGTCAGGAGACAATAGCCGGTGGCCCCCAGCGAATAGAGGTCGCTGCGCGGATCGGGGGGGAGATCGCCACTGGCCTGTTCGGGGGACATATACAGCGGCGACCCGGCGAAGGGGCCGACGCGGGTGGTGTCGTTGGTGACGAGCATCTCGGGCCGGACGTCGTCGACGACCAGCCCGAAGTCAAGGAGTTTGGTGACGTCGTACAATCCGCCGCGATGGGCGGAGAAGATGTTCGCGGGCTTGAGGTCGCGATGGATCAGTCCCGCCGCGTGGGCCTCCATCAAGGCGTCGCAGGTCTGGGTGAGGAAATGGACGACCCGCTCGGGGGACATCGGCCCGAAGCGATGGACCAGTTCCGAGAGGTTCAGCCCCGGGAGGTACTCCATCACGTAATAGAACGTGCCGTCCTCGGTGTGGCCGTAGTCGAAGATTTCGACGGTGTTCCAATGGGAGAGGCCGGCGGTGGCGCGGACCTCCTTCTCGAACCGGGCGAGCGAAAGGGCGTCGTCGACCTGGTTGGCGCGGATCAGCTTCAGCGCGCAGGGCCGTTTGAGGAGCCGATGTTCGGCGAGATAGACCTCGCCCATCCCGCCGCGTCCGATCCGCCGTTTGAGCCGGTATTGGCCGAAGCGCATCGCGCGGCGATATTCGGATCGCAGGTTCGCGATCGTCCAGGTACCGAAGACGGCGATGCTCCACGACCCGAGCATGGCGACCGACATTTCCCAAATGCGCAAGGGGGCGATGACCTGGTGGGCGTAGTCGTCCCACAGACGGACGAAGACGACCGCCGCGACGGGGGCGAGCGTGGGGGGAATCAGCATGGCCGCCGTGCGGCGCCAGCCGTTGGGCATCAGCATCCCGTACGACATGGTGAGGATGCCGAAGCCCCAGGTTCCCGCGCCGGCGGCCCACATCAGCTCCCCCGGCAAACGGGCGGTGGTCGCGGTCGAGAGCCAGTCGAGATGCGTGCTGAGGAGCTGGACCCCGGCGACGCCGAAGATCGCCAGTTCGATCAGCCGCAGC
>CAYRVS010000041.1:0-6211 GCA_964427725.1 uncultured Planctomycetaceae bacterium
ACGGCGCCCTCGGCGGTGGTCGCGGTGGTCCCCGCGGCACCGGGGGGACGCGGGCCGACCCCGGGCATGGGGGGGCCGCCGAACGGCATCGGCGACGCGCCCGGCATAGGCATCGGCGGGCCGCCGGGAATGAAGCCTCCTGGACCACCCCGATTGAACCCGCGTGGGCCGGGGAGATTGTTGCTCCGGGCGCCGGGCTTGCCGTTGGGCCAGAACTGGACATCGGTGGTCGGCGGGGAATAAGTCTGCACGACATGCGAGATGCCGAGCCGCCGGACGTCGGTCTGGGTCTCGGCGCCGCTGCCCAGCGGGTCTTTGCGGACGATCACATCCTTCCGCAGGTTCTCGATGAGCTGCGCTTTGACGTAGGGATGGCCTTGGCCGTCGCGGGGACGCGTCGGCTCGTTGTGATAATGCCGACCGGTGAGGGTGAAGACATAGCCGGGACCGGAGGGGCCGGCGGCGGCCTCTTCGGCCGTCAACGAGGCCTTTTGATTCTCGGTGAGGGCGTTGAACCACTCGGAAAGATCGGAGTGCTTCTTGGTGGTGATGCTTTCGATCGAGATGCGATTCAGTTTTTCGATATCGTTTGAGTCGAGTTGCTCTCCCTCGTCACGCGGCTGGCATTCATTGATCGCCTTGTAGACTTCCAACCACAGGTCGCGGGTGGGGAGCATCGCGACGAGTTTTTCGCCGTTGGCCTTGGCGGCGGTGTTGCGGCCCTCTTCGGAAGTGTAGGCGCCCTTTTTGGAGCCGACTTCGTCGGTGATCGCCTTGGCGGCCTTTTCGGCCTCGCCGAAGCGGTCGGTGCTGACGGAATGCCAGACGTTGCCGTAGCCGGCGGTCGAGGCGGCCATGCCGCAGAGCAGGGTCGCCGCCGTCGCCACCGCCCAGGGCTTCTTGCGACGGATCGTGCGGGCCACGGTGATTTCGCGCGGCAGCAGCGACGTGCGGATGTCGGTCAGCTTCAACGTCTGCAGCGCGAGGCCGTAGGGGACCGCGAACGTCAGCAGGTTGTCCTGGAACAGCGGCGCGGTGAGGACATGATCCCCCACGAGCCCATGGAAGTTGTCGACTCGATCGACCTCGTATTGCAGGTTCTGCTGCAGGAACTTCTGCAGACCGGCGAGCTTGAAGCCGTTGCCGACGCCGACCAGCCGCCCGACCTTCGCCGCGCGGTTGACGCTGGAGAAGAAGCCGATCGACCGTTGGATTTCGGAGACGTAGTCGTTGAAGACGGGGCGCAGCGCCTGGAAGACGGCGCGGGGATCGGGGGCCTTGGTGGCGTTGCACTTGAGATGCTCGGCCTTGGCGAAGGTGAGCTTCATCTCCTTCGTCAGGGCGCGGGTGAAGTGGTTCCCGCCGATCGGGACGTTGCGGATCCAGATCTTCTTCCCGTTGGTGACGAGGAGGGTGGTCGCATCGGCCCCCATGTCGAGGACGATGGTGTAGTCTTCCTGTTCGACCGGCGCGCCGACGCGCAGGCCGAGGCGGTCGTAGCAGAGGAAGTTGTAGAGCCCCAGCGGGGCGATCTGGACGAGCTCGACTTCGACCTTGCGATCAAGGAACGGCTTCAAGTGATGCCGGACCTGCTCCTTCTTCATCGCGAAGAGGCCGACTTCGGCGTCGATCAGGAAGCCGCTTTCCTCGGCCCCGCCGCCGAGGGTTTGGAAATCCCACTCGACGTCTTCGAGGGCGAAGGGGATCTGCTGACGGGCTTCGTACTTGATGATCTCGGCGACGCGGCTCGCCTCGACCGGGGGCAGTTGGATGAACTTGGCGAGGGCGGTTTGGCCGGGGACCGAAATCGCGACGAGGTCCGACCCGAGCTTATTCCGCGAGAGGAAGGTCTCGAGGGCCTGACGGATCAATTCATCGGGCGAGGCGTCGGGCTGGCTGAGGAGCTTGGGGTGGGGGACATAGTCGAACGCCATGGCGATGGCTTGGCCGGCGGCCTCCGCATATTGGAGGCGGATCGCCTTGAGGCCGGCTTGCCCGATTTCAATCCCCCAGACGGCTTGGTTTTCCGCCATGGTGCTGCTCCCTGATAGGCTGCGGCCGGTCGTCAATGACCGGCCGGAATATTGGTGTCTTACGGGTGGTCGATCGTGACGCTGCGAATCTGTCGGGGTCGGGCGTGTTCCAACGTGGCCGTGGTGGCGTCCCGATGCCGTCGCCACATGATCAAGGGCCCAAGATCGGACACGGCGCGAGCGCGTGTCCGACCCGTGGGGCGGTTAGTCCGTCGACGAAAGGTGTCTGGAAGTTGACGAATCATGCGGTCGAAAGGTGATCCCGAATCCGGGCGGGGCCAAAGGTCGCCCCCGCAACGCGAGCGCGAACCGTCCTCGGGGCGAGTCGAACCAGCCTACTCGGGACTTTCCGGAAACGTCAAGCAGGAATTCGGTTTGCGTCGATGAGTTCCCACTCACATTTCCGTCCGGTTCGGCCGTGCGAGCCGGTCGGGCGGCCGATTCGAGCGCCTTTCCTGATGGGACGAGGGGCGTGCTCCCGGAGTTCCCGAAATTCCGCGATCCGGTGACGCGGATTGTTCCTGGCGTGCCGCGTGCTCATGGGAAGATGGCGGTCGCAATTCGACGATGTCCAAGTCCGCCGCGTCGAAAATCCGGTCGTCCCTGATGGGCGTTGCCACTTGGATGTCGATCGAACGTTTGGACCGGACTTCGAGAAATGGTCGCACACGCGGCCGGGGCACCCGCCCCGGCCTATGCGAAATGGGTGGGCGTTCGCCTCATGCGAGCCAACACCCATGGCGAGGGGCCCCCATCCCTCGCCATGGGCCCGATCCCAATTCGTGCCGAATTCGTGTAGGGGATCGCGGTTGGGCGAGTCCTTGGACGTGTGGCCAGACGGCGCTCACGCCAGTCCCCATTTCTTCCGCAGGGCCCATTCGATCGTCAGAACCGTCACGAACACCAGCAGCAACCAGACGTTGTCCCATAACGGCCAGATGGTCACGCGGGTCAGGTCATCGAGCTTCAAGGTCGCGAGCCGTTCCAGGAATTCATCCAGGTCTTCGGGCTTCAGGAGTTGGCCCCCGGTGATCTCGGCGAGTTTGCCCAAGGTTTCGTAGTCGGCGTTGGGCTGATCGAGTTCAAGGTCGCGGGGATCGACGATGAACCGCGTGGTGGCGTCGATCCCGATCTGATTCCCTGCTCGTCGTGCCGACACCCTAACCCAGTAGTCGCCGGCGAGTGTCGACTCGGTGAAATCGGCGGAGAACCGATCGGCTTCCTGCCGCGGCGCGACGGTGACGACCTGACCGTCGGGCCGGGTGACGGTGACGGTGAATTCGACATCGGTGACGGGCTGACCGGCGTCGTTCCGCGCGCCGAACTCCAACGGGACGCGGGCTCCCGGGACGAAGTTGCGCGGCTCGACCTTCGCCCAGACGATTTGATTGGTGTCGGCCTCCTTCCGCGCCAGCCACAAGATCATCTGCCGCCAGAAGCGTTGGTGTTCGGTCCCTTGGTTGTGGAGCACCCATTGGTAGGTGGTGTCTCCCCCGAAGGCGGCGACGCGCGCCCGACCGACTTCGGTCGCCAACAACAGCGGCACTCCGGTGGTGGTCTGCGCCCAGACCTCGACGAGGTCGTTCTTCGGCGTGAGTTTGGTCGCCCCGACGAGCGGCGCGAGGGTTTGCCACCGAGCCCGATTCTGATCGGCCGTGGTCAACTGCATGACGTAACGTTGCAGCCCCCGTTCGGTGGGGACCATGGGTTGGGGGCCGGTGACCTGATCCGCCGCCAGCCCGCCGCCTCCGGCCGCTGCCAGTTGGACGGGGAGCAAGTCGGCCAAGGGGGTCGCGCCGTAGCCGCCGGCGGCGTAGTTCTCGAGCCCGCCGAGCATCAGCAGCCCGGCCCCTTCCTGCACGCGATCGGCGAGTTGTTGCAACAGCGCGGGGGTGAAGACGTCGGTCGGAACGTCTCCCAAGAGGTAGACGTCATACGCGCCACGTTCGAATAGCGTCGGAGCGATGCGGGTTTGCGACCGGAACTTCCCACGCCGGATTTCGATCCAATCGAGCTGGATTTTGTCCGACCCGTTGACCATTCGGAGATACTTCTGCTCGGGACGCGCGGTGTCGAAGTAGGCGACGCGCAACCCCCCTTGACGAACCGTGACGACGGTTTCGATCCGGTTGTTGCGAGTGAGGACTTCCCCTTCCAACGGGTCGACTTCGACCGCCAGTTTCAATTCCCCCGGACGCTGCGGGATGAACGAGAGTTCGAGGGGCTGCGTATCATCGTCGCCGCGGAGCGTGGTCTCCAGTTCGACGACCGTTCCCGGCGCGCGCGAGACGGGAACCAGCGGGCCCGATTGCCCCGGCGGCAACGAACTCCGGTCCTCGATCAAGACGCGAACCTTCGTCTTTCGTCGGGCGGCCCCCAGTCCACGGAGTTGGACCTTCAGCGGGACTTTCTTCCGTTCGAAGACAACCGGATCGACGGCGAGATCCGCCAACCGCAAATCGGCGGCGGCGCTCGAGACCGCCGACGCGCCATAGCCCACCGGGTAGAGGGGGACCGATTCCGCGGTGAGCTTGCGCGCGGCGAGGAGGGGATCGACATCGAACGGCGGGACGGCGCGCTGCGCGCCATCGGTCAGGACGAGGACGCCGATGGTCCGTTCCTGGCGGGACTCGCGAAGGACCGATTCCAACGTCACCCCCAAGGCGGTGAAGTCGCCGCTGGGAGGGGTGGGGGTGTCGGTCGCGGGCCGCAGATCGCGGTCGAACTCGAAGCGGCGGATGGTCAGTTTCTCGCCGAGGGCTTCCCGCCGATTGGAAAGCCGTTGCCAATCTTGTTGGGCGGCCTGCCACCGCGAGACGTTCGTCGGGCCGTCGAGCGTGGTCATGCTACGGCTGGTGTCGGTGAGGACGAGGAGCTGCGCGGTGTTTTCGTCGGTCTCGGTGAACTGCACGGCGGGGCGGAGCATCGCGAAGCTGAGGAGCCCCGCCGCGAACAATTTGCAGGCGAGCAGGATGCGTCGACGCGACGGCGTGAGGGAGGCGGTTTGCAGGCGATACGTCACGAGGACGAACGCGATCAGGGCCACGGCGGTCAGGAGGACCACCGGCCAAGGCGCGATCGGCGCGAGCGTGACTTCGAACATCGTGACGGTCGGAAATCCCTAGGCGGGGGCGGCTCCCGGAGCGACTTCGTCCTGCCGATAGAACCACGTCGCGGCGGCTTGTTCGAGGAGGAAGATGATCGCGAGGAGACCCAAGAAGAGTCCCGCGACTTCCTGACCCAAGCGGCCCGATTGAACCGACCGCGTGAGGCTCTCGGGATCCCGGGCGAGACCGTAGCGGCCCGGGCCGAACAGCGTGTCGAGGTCGGCGCTGCTCAACCGGGTCAGGTCGGTCTCGCGCTGCGGAAGATTGACGCTGAAGCCGGTGACCAGCTTCGGCCCCGCTCCGGGAGTCACCACCTGATAATGGCCGACGCTTGTGAGATCCGATACGACAAGCTCTTGCGCGGTGGTGATTTCCACGCGGCGCTGCGTCAGGTCGGGTTGGCGGAGCATGACTTCCGTCAGCGACGTCGGCGCGGTGATCGGCATGACGACGGGATCCCCCAACAGCCAGGTATGCGGGATCCGGGCTTGGCGCGACAAGAGTTGCAGCCACTGATCGGCGAGGGCCAGGTAGGTCCAATCGGCGGGCCAGTCGGACCAGGCGACGGAGTCGACGCTGGAGGTGAACAGGAGCGCGCGGCCGCGGCCGACGTCGCGCAGCAACAACGCGGGAGGGGCGGACTCTTCGGTCCAGCGGGCGAGGATCGCCGTCTCGGGGCGCGGGTCGACGCTCCAGTAGCGACGGAACGGGACGTCGGCGAGGCCGGCGAGGACGCCCAACGTCTCCAATCGCGTGGTCATGGGATGGGTGCCGGCGCGGAAGTTGAGCCGGCGCGGCTGGGGGAACTTCAGCGAGGCTTTGGGGGTCGCCGGCAGCACCGCGGCCGCGGCGGGAAGCCCATAGGCGACGGGGTCGATCGTCTCCCGTCCCGCGCTCGCCACCGAAGAGGGGGCCCCGAGCACGATCAGCGCGCCCCCGCCGCGTTCGGTGAATTCGCCGAGCGCCCGCCATTCGACTTCCGTCGGGCGGCCCACGTTGAGCCAACAGACGATGTCGAACCCCTCCAAGGATTGGGTCGCGAGGCGATCGGCGGCGACGAACGTGGTCTCA
>CAYRVS010000041.1:6221-15413 GCA_964427725.1 uncultured Planctomycetaceae bacterium
GTCTCACACGGGTTGCCCGCCCCCGCCAGTTCGGAGAGGGCCCGCAGCCAGTAGTCGGCGATTTTCCGTTGCGACGCGACGACCAGCACGCGCAGCGGTCGCAGCACTTTGATCGTGAAATGGGCTTCGTCGTCGATCTTGAGCGGATCGGCCCCCAAGAGTCGCAGGCTCCCTTGGACAAGGCTTTCAGCGGCGACGTCGACTTGAAACCGGACCCGCGCCGCGGTTCCTTCCGTCAGGCCGACCGACTGCTGATCGCGTTTGGCGAGGGGCCCCGCGTCGATCCCTTGCCAGAGTTCGACGATCGCGGTCGGGGACGCGACCCCTTGCGCGCGAACGGTCGCTTCCAGCGTCACGGTCCCGCCCGCGCCGACCGTCTCGCGCGCGGCCCGCAATTCGACCACGCCCTGATTGGTCGGTTGTTCGACGCCGACGTCGATGAGATAGAGTCCGAGCCAGTCACGTTCGGCGAGTTCGGACTTGAGGGTTTGCGTCTCGTCGTCGCGCCAGGCCGATTTCGCCAGGTCGGTCAGCAGATAGACTTCGCGGACGAACTTGTCCTGCGCGCGGGATTCATCGACGCCTCCCTCGGCCCCCAACGTCCGGCGGCGTTCGTCCTCGTGATGACGGATCGCCTGCCGCAGCGCCTCGTTGAGGGGGGCGGCGCGCGGCGACAGCGCGAGCGCCTCCAGCCGATTGCGGACGGCGGTGAGATCGGGCGACAGGACGGGGGGGAGATCGCCCGCGGCGTCGAGCACGGCGGCGGTGCTGCCGGCGGGGAGCCGCGAAAGCTGCGACATCGCGATGTCGCGCGCGACCTCGAGTCGGCTACGGCCTTCGTACTGATAACCGAGGCTGAGACTCGTGTCGCAGACGAAGATGGCCGCGACCGGAAGGTTTTGCAGCGCCGCGGCCGACGGGGTGGTGATCTCGGCGGCGACCCGACGCTGATAAGGCCACGCGACCAACAGCAACAAACCGACGAGCGTGAGCAGCCCGACTCCCCCCCGCAGATACGTCCGGCGTTGAGAGAGGGCGAGCGGGGGAACTCGCCTTCTGCGCCAAGCCCACATCACACCGAAGTAGACCGCAAGGGCCGTCGCCAGAAGCCCGACGAGCCCGACAATCTCTCGGACGGACGGAGTGTAGTTCGCGGGGGGTAGCGACGGACGGGCGATTGCGAGGACCAGCCCGGCGATGAGGGCCATCCGCAACAGCAGCAGCCACCAGTGTCGCAACCGCAGGCGGCGTTGGTTCTGGCGGCGGCGCTGCTGCAATAGCCGCAGCGCGGGGAAGACCAGCACCTTGGGACGAGCCCGCATCAGGAGATGAAGGACCACCGGCACGAGGGCCAGTCCCAGCCCGAACAGCAGCGCCGGATGCATCAGCGACATCGTGCCCTGCGTCCTCCGGACCGGGGTCGAACATGACGGCGAGGGATGGTGCCCCCGACGCCGTCACGGCCTGCCCCCTACTGAATCCATCATCAATCGCGGAAGACCACTGGCGGCGCCGGTGGCACACGCTTTGGTTGATGCTACCGTGCCGCTTAGAACGACGTCTTGCCGGCGGGGGTGGGGGCAGTCCCCTTCACGGCGGGGCCGATCGGTTTCGCGGTGATCTTGAGCGTTTCGAGCATGATGGGAATCCGCTCGGCGAGCTTCTCGGTCGGATCGATGGTCATGGGGGTCGCCACCACCACCCCCAAGTCAATCGGCCCGTTGTGTTGGACGTACAACTCCAGGGAATACTCGACGCCGTCTTTCAGGAAGGCGCTTGGCATCCGATAGACATCGTAGGTTTTCTGCGGAACATAAAAAGGCTGGGCCCGGGGGTATTGTTCGCGCTGAGCGGACGTGGGATCGGGCGGCTGGATGCCGAGTTTCTCGCCGATGAGGACGAGGAGCTCACGAATGAATTCGGGCGCGCGATTCGTCTCCTCCGCCGTGGAGAACATGAAGGCGTTGGTCACCAGGTAAAGATAGCTTTTGCGGGTTTCGGTTTTGCCGTCGACGGTGCAGCGGACGACACCCTCCCACGAGCCGACGAGGCCGGGGAACTCGAGGGCCACATAGTCGGGCTGCCGCGGGTCGACCTCGGGTTCGATCATTTCGCCGGTGTCGGGGTCTTTGGTGGGCGCCGGCTTTTTGATCTCTTTGAACTGCAACGGAACGCGAATCGCCTCCACGGGGCCGGGATTCTGCGGCGTATTTTTCCACGGGGGACCGACGCTGGCGTCGACCTTGCCGACGTAGGCGAAATACTGCGCCGACTCGGCGAGGCGTTGTTCATAGACCTGCTGGCCGCAACCCGCGACGAGCCCGAGCAGCATGGCCGAGGCGGCGAGGAGCAACACGCTGCGTAAGTCATCACGGGCGACACGCCGTGCGCGCGGGTCTGTCATACCTGGGACATCCGACGGTAGGGGATCGATCGGCATCTCCCGGAAAGCACAACCGCTTGCCGACGACCCGACCACACCGCGGATCGCAAGCGCGAACCCGGTCGATGCATTCTGAAACGCGGGGGCGCTCGCGTCAACAACGACCTACGTCCGGGCATCGCCAAGTCAGGTCTGGGCTCCGTGTGCGAGGTGTGTGGCGATGGACGAATCGGGGCTGGGGATCACTCCGCCGATTGCGCCCCGGCCGTCGTCGGCGGTTGGGCCTGCATCCATCGCCGCGCCGCGAGTTCCGCCTGCCGGCTGTAGTCGATCGATTCGGCGAGAATCCGCGCCGCTTCCTGACCCGCGTGGAAGCCCTTCGAGTTCTCGCTGCTGACGAAGTCGAGCCGCCAGGTCGCCTGGCGCTGCAATTTGTGGAGCGGCGCGAGGTCCTCGGGGGTCGCGCCGGCGGTTTTCGCGGCGACGATGGCGTCGAGCATGTCGGTCATCGCCGTCGCCGAGCGTTCGATGAGCGCCGTCGTCCGGCCTTGGATCGTCGCCACTTTCTCGCGGAGTTCGCTCTCGGACGTGTGGTGGCAGACCTGACAACTCCGATTGATGTTGTGCATCGGGCTACGGACCCAGTGGCTGCTCACCTTCATCGCCCCTTGGCGCTCGTAGGGCATGTGGCAATCGGCGCAGCTGACGCCGCTGCGGGCGTGGGTCCCCTGGCTCCACAACTCGAACTCGGGGTGCTGCGCCTTGTAGCTGGGGGCGTCGGTCTCGGCATGTTTGAAATCGAAGAAGGGGCTACCGTCGGGGAATTCGTGCCGGTCATAGGCGGCTTCGATCCGCTCCACCTTCAGCCCCTCGCTCCACGGGAAAAACAACGTCTCTTTCGTGGCGCAGTAGTATTCGACGTGACATTGCGCGCAGACGAAGGTCCGCAGTTCCTGTCGGCTCGCCTCCGCGTTCGGATCGTAAGCCTGCGCGCGGGACCCCTTCCGCCAACGTTCGACGCTCGGCAGATGGGGCACCGGATCGTCACTCGCCGCGAGCGCCGCGATCCCGTGGACGAAGCCCGGCCGCGTGATCCGCAACTGCATCGACCGCGGATCGTGGCAATCGACACACCCCACGGGATGCGCGCCCCCCGATCCGACCGCGTGCGGATCCCCGGTGGTGGTCGCCGGCGTGCCGTCGGGCGTTTTCACCAGTTCCGCATGGGCGTCGAAGTAGGTCATGCTCCCGCAGACCTCGAAACCCTTCATCACCGCCGGCCACTGAAAATCGCCCGCCAGGGCGGCGGCGTCGGCCGGTTGACCCAGCGCCTCCAACCCGAGGCGGCGATACGTCGGAATGATCGAGGCGTGGCAATGCAGGCATGCGCCGGCTTGCGGCTTCTTCGTGACCCGCTCGGTGACTTCCTGGTCGTGCAACATGTAGGCGTGCCCGCGGGCCTCGCGGTAGTCGATGCTGAAGGCGTAACCCGCATACAGCCGCTTCATCCACGGATACTTGGCGAGATGACTCTCGGGAAGGGCGTTCGATCCGCCGTATTCGGTTTCGTCGTCGTCGACGGTGCGGCGGTAACCGTCGTATTGATGGGGCCAGTTCCGTCCCCACGGTTCGGAGTCGGTGCTCAACTCATCGACCTCGACGACCCGCACGAAGGGCTCGCGCGCCTCCTGCTTCCGTTCGAGAATGCTGATCAGCACCGCCGCGATGCCGAACCCGGCGGCGGCCGACAGCACCAGCAACCCCCACCAGCGGAGGGCGGAGCGGCGCGGGACTGGAATCGGAGATGGTTCCGGGGACTGCGTCATGGGAAAATTCTGGTCGAGCGTCTGAGGAGCGGAAAACGTCAGCGGAGCGCGTGGCCGACCGACTGATGACAACGGATGCAGTTGAGCTCATCCCCGACATCGTCGATCACCAGTTGCTCGTGCAGAAAGTCGGCGTGGCAATGCCGACAGGCATGGTTCGCGACCCGATGATTTCGCGGCTTGATGCGGATCGCGTCGGGGTAATCGTCGAGAGTGAACGCCAGCGAATGGAAGAACCCGTTGTCGGCCTTGACGACCCATTTGCCGATCGGATCGTGCGGGAGATGACAGTCGTTGCAGACCGCGACATGGTGATGGCTCGACTTCTCCCAACTGTCGAGCGACGACTGCATCGCATGACAATTGGCGCACGCCGTCGGATCGTTGCTGAGGTAACTCCAGCCTTTGCCGTAGCCGAAGGTGAAGCTCCCCAACCCGATCACCGCGCCGATCGTCACCGCGAGGACCCCGGCGGAAATCCGCCGGGCGCGGGATGACGGGGGACGAAGCGGGGCGGATGCGGAATCTTCGGGCATGTTGAACCGACACCAAGTCACCCGGCAGACGATGAGCGCGGCTGCCGCGAGCGGCCGTTGTGGGTGAGGACGCACCCCATGAAGCTCAAGTGTTGATCTTACTCGCCGACGGGGCATGACGAACATGCCATGGGTCGAGTGTCGACTCGGGATTCACGAAGTTTTCGTTTCCGAGAATCTCCGCGCGGGGCATGGGTGAGCGCCGCCGTCCCGGCCATAATCCGTCAACATCGATGTGCGCCACCATCGCGAACCCAGCACCATGCCCGACTTGGCCCCCGCGGATTATCGTGCCCGACTCCTTGCCCATCGGATTTACGGGGCGGTCCGCGATCTCCCGGCGCTCCGCATCCTGATGCGCGAGCATGTCTTCGCCGTGTGGGATTTCATGTCGCTGCTCAAGCGGTTGCAGCGGGAAGTGACCTGCGTCGAGGTGCCGTGGCGACCCGCCGCCGACCCCGCGTCGGCCCGGTTTATCCTGGAAATCGTCCTCGGGGAGGAAGCCGACGAGGATGGTCGGGGAGGCTATCTGAGTCACTACGAGCTGTATCGCGAAGCGATGGCCGAACTGGCGGTCGACACGCGGCCCATCGATACGTTCCTGTCGTCGCTGGGGGCGGGACAGTCGTGGGAGCGGACACTCGAGGGGGCCGACATCCTGCCGTCGACCCGGGAGTTCGTCCGCTACTCGATGGAGCTCGCGGCTCATGGTACGTCGGAACAAGTCGCCGCCGCCTTCTTCTACGGCCGCGAGGACATCATCCCCGAGATGTTCGCCCGGTTGGTGACCGCAATTCAAGCACAGGGAACCGTCGTCGATCGGTTTCGTCACTATCTGCGACGGCACATCGAGGTCGACGGCGATCAGCATGGTCCGCTGGCGGCGCGGCTGCTCGATCGGCTCTGTCAGAACGACTCATCCAAGCGGGCCGCCGCCGAAGCGGCCGCCTGCGAAGCCCTCAAGCGGCGGATCGGACTTTGGGACGGGGTGTTGGCAGCCATCGGACAAGCCTGACGCGACCCCGTTGCACTGGGGGTCTCAAAGTCTTCAAGGAGCGGCGTTGCTGCCGTCCGGGAACGCGATCATCTGACCGTGATTTGCGTTTTCCGGAGTGGTCGATTATTCTCATATGGTCCCGGTTCCTGGACTGCGGTCGCGGTCTGGAACGTTGTCGAGGCAACGCCGTTGGATGGCGGGCATGTTTTCGGGTTTTCGGCCGGATTCGCGACGTTCGTGTCGCTGAATCGATTCGCCGTAAACCTTGATGCCCCAATGACATCCGCGCCCCGGTGATAGAGGCCAAGCTGAGTGGATATGTTTGAGGGCATCACATCCGGCCTGAAGGCCGCCGTGTCGTTGTTGGGTCGCGGGGGGAAACTCACCGAGGCCAACATCCGCGACGGGCTGGCGCAGGTCAAGCAGTCACTCCTCGAGGCCGACGTCCATTACGACGTCGCCACGAATTTCATCAAGCGGGTGACGTCGCAAGCCCTTGGCGAAAAAGTCTTTAAGTCGCTTCGTCCCGACCAGCAATTCGTCGGGATCGTCCATCAGGAGCTCGTCAACCTGATGGGCCCGACGGACCATTCCCTTCATCTACGACGGGATGGTCTGAACATCATCATGATGTGCGGCCTGCAAGGGGCCGGGAAGACGACCACCTGCGGCAAGCTCGCCCGGATGGTCCGCGAAGCCGGCTTCGAGCCGATGCTCGTCGCCGCCGACTTGCAGCGTCCCGCCGCCATCGAGCAGCTGAAGGTCATCGGTCAGCAGCTCAAGGTCCCGGTTTACAGTGAAGAGCCGGGGAAAAGCTCGCCGCTGATCGTCTGCCAGAACGGACTGAAGGCGGCGAAGGCGAATCCGCAAGTCAAGGTGCTGATCCTAGACACCGCCGGCCGGTTGCACGTTGACCAGCAGTTGATGACCGAGCTCGAGTCGATCGATCGGAAGCTGCAACCCGATCAGATTTTGCTCGTGTGCGACGCGATGACGGGGCAGGACGCCGTCAACAGCGCGAAGGCCTTCAACGACGCCCTCGAACTCGACGGCGTGATCCTCACCAAGCTCGACGGCGACACCCGCGGCGGGGCGGCTCTCAGCATCAAGGAGATCACCGGCGTCCCGATCAAGTACGTCGGCGTCGGCGAGCAGCTTGAAAAGCTCGAACCCTTCCATCCCGACCGGATGGCCGGTCGCATCCTCGGCATGGGAGACGTCGTCACCCTGTTCGAGAAAGCCCAAGAGGCCTTCGATCAGGAAGAGGTGCAGAAGCAGCAGGAGAAGATGCTGCAGGGGAAGTTCACCCTCGAGGACTTCCGCAGCCAGATGCAGCAGATCCGCAAGATGGGCCCCTTGCGCGAAATCATCAAAATGATCCCCGGGTTGGGGGGCCTGTTCGATTCCAACCCCGAGATCGACGCCGAAGGGGACATGGGCCGCATCGAGGCGATCATCGGCTCGATGACCAAGCAGGAGCGCACGAATCCCGACGTGATCGACCGCAGCCGCCGGCACCGCATCGCGCGGGGGAGCGGGGTCGACCCGTCCGAAGTCAACAAGCTGCTGAAGGACTTCGAGGGGATGTCGAGCATGATGAAGCAGATGGCCGGCATGGGGATGATGGACCGCATGCGGGCCATGCAGCAGTTGACCCGCGGCGGTTTCATGGACCCGATGGGGGGGATGCGGGCCGCGAAAGGTTCAACCCGGATGGCCCCTCGCGACGCCAAGGCGGAGGCCGACAAGAAAAAGAAAGCCCGCAAGGACGCCCGGAAACAAAAGAAGAAAAATCGTTGAGCGTGAAAAGTTGAGAGTTGAGAGTGAGGAGTTGCGAGTCACACAGTCCCGATGATCGGCTCGGACACTGGACTCTGAACTCTAGACTCCCAACTCTCTTTCCCCCCGTACACGACTTCCGGCCCCCCGGGACCACCCGGAAGTTGCTGGCCCGCTGGCCTTGCCTGGTCCCCAGGAGTTAGTGAGTGTCCGTTCGGATTCGCATGAAGAAAATCGGCCGCAAGCATCGGCCGTTCTATCGCATCTGCGTGATGGACTCGCGGGTCCATCGCGAAGGGAAGGCGATCGAGGAAATCGGCTGGTACGACACGTCGGTCCACGACAAGTCGAAGCGGGTGAGCATCCAGCTCGACCGCGTCGAGTATTGGGTCGGCGTCGGCGCGAGCCTGTCGGATCGGGTCGCCACGCTGGTGAAGAAGGTGAAGACGAATCGGTTCGGCGTCGCTGCGGCCCCTCCGCCGATGCTCGCGCCGAAGGATCCCCCCCCGCCCGCCCCGGAAGGTGGCGAAGCGGCGGAAGCCCCGGCCGAAGCGACCGAAGGTTGATCACGGGTTCGGTGAAGAGTTCGGAGCGCTCGTACGGTGGCCTCGGGATGAAACGACCTGACGCATGCGGTTCGACGTTCTGACCTTGTTCCCCGATCTGTTTCAGAGCTACCTCCAACAGAGCCTGCTCAAACAGGCCCTCCACAAGGGGTTGCTCGAGATTCAATTGTGGAACTTCCGGGACTGGACCACCGATCGGCACAAATCGGTCGACGCGCCGCCGTATGGCGGCGGACCGGGGATGCTGATCATGTGCCCGCCGGTGTTCGAATGCGTCGAACATGTGCAGGCGCAAGGTACGGCTCCCGGCCGACTCGTGATGTTGACCCCCGCCGGTCGGCGGCTCGACCAGTCGTTGATCCGGGAACTCGCCGGGTCGCCGCGACTGCTGCTGCTGTGCGGGCGTTACGAAGGGTTCGATGAACGCATTTCGCAGGGGCTGAAACCGCTCGAAGTCTCCGTGGGAGATTTCGTCTGCAACGGCGGCGAGGTGCCGGCGATGCTGGTGATCGATGCGGTGATGCGGCTCATCCCCGGCGTGCTGGGGGACGAGACGAGTCACAAATACGACTCGTTCGCCGAGTCGGCGATGTTGGAGTATCCGCAATACACCCGGCCGCGGGAGTATCGCGGGATGACGGTTCCCGAGGTGCTCCTCAACGGGAATCATCAGGAGATCGCGAAATGGCGCGCCGCGGAAAGTCTCAAACGGACCCGCGAACGCCGGTTGGATTTGTTGACCCCGCCGCGGGCGACCGAAGGTGAGCCTCACGTCCCCTGGCAGAATGATTGGCCCACCGACTAGCGCCCCCCGGCCCGTCGGCTGACCTGCAGGTTACGCCGGGATGATGCACCACGTTCATCATCCCGCCCTTGGATCGAGAAAGACGAAGTCATGCGGAACAAACTGATCGTCGCGGCGGAACAAGCCAGCCTGCGGCAAGACTCCATCGAGTTCGACATCGGCGACACCGTCGACGTCCATCAGCGGATTCTCGAAGGGGACAAAGAGCGGATTCAGATCTTCAACGGGACGGTCATCGCTTGTAGTGATACGGCGGCCACCGAGATCTACACCGTCCGGCGCATCGTCGCCGGCGAAGGG
>CAYRVS010000041.1:15423-25889 GCA_964427725.1 uncultured Planctomycetaceae bacterium
AGCGGAAGTTCCCGATCCACTCGCCGAAGCTGGCGAAGGTGGGGGTGAAGCGGCACGGCAAGGTCCGCCGCGCCAAGCTCTTCTACCTCCGCGGCCGGACCGGCAAGGCGACCCGCCTCGTCGAACGGACCGACAAGGTCGCCAAAGACTAACCTGCGGACGATCGCGCCCCGGTTTCGCCGCGACCCGCAGGGGAGCGGTTCATCGGATCAAACCACGCGCTCCCCTGGGGGTCGCGGCGAAACAGCGGCCGTACGGGAGCGTGGGACGATGTGGGCTTGGTTGCGGCGCTGGTGGTCCGGCCGAACCACGTCGGGATTGGGCGCGCGGGGCGAGGCCCTGGCCGTCGAGCACTTGCGCGCCCGCGGCTGCCGTATCGTCGCGGTCGACCATCGCAACTCCCAAGGGGAGCTCGATGTCATTGCCGTTGAGGGTGATACGGTCGTCTTCGTCGAAGTGAAGACCCGGCGGTCGACCGAGCATGGGACACCTGTGGACGCGGTCACGCCCGACAAGCAGCGTCGTCTCGGGCGCGCAGCGCTGGCGTTTTTGAAGCGGCACGGCTGGCTCGACCGCCGTTGTCGCTTCGACGTCATCGCGATCGTCTGGGCCGACGACGCGCCGCGGCTGACCCATTACCCCCACGCGTTCGAACCCCCGGGACGCGGTCAACTATGGGGCTGAGCGATCCCGCCATCCGAGAACCGAACATGCGCGTGGCGGTCTTGGAAGGGATCACGGCGGGGCTCTGCGGACTGACGCCCGATCCGGCATTGCGCCGCGAAGGGGCCGCCATGTGGCGCGGTCTCATTCAAGACCTGCTCGATGTTCCCGGGGTCGCGGTTTCGACCCTCTCCGCGTTCCCCGGCGAGGGTTCTCCGGCGAACGATCCGCGTTGCCGAGTGATCCCGATCACCGATGTCGCGGCGATTCCCGACGTCTGGCGGGGACTCGTTGATTCGGCCGATCGCGCGCTAATCATCGCCCCGGAAACCGAGGGCCTGTTTGCCGACTGGGTCGCGGCGTTGCCCGAAGCCCAGCGCTTCGCCAACGCGACCCCCGCGGCGATCACCATCTGGTCCGACAAGCTGCGAACCGCCGCGGCCCTCGCGGAACGCGGCATTCCGACCATCCCCACGCAACTCGAACCCTGGATCGAGCCCCCCGCGTTCGCGGCCGGCCCGGTGGTCATCAAGCCGCGTGATGGCTGCGGATCGTGGCTGGTCCGTCGGGTCGCGGCTGTCGCGCAGTGGGAGGCCGTGCGGCAGGAATACCAAGTCGCCGGATCACCCGCCGCGTTGCGACAACCCTGGGTGCGGGGCACCCCCGCCTCACTCGCCGGTTGGTTCGGCCCCGCCGGCGTCGATTGGCTCCCCATCGCGACGCAGCACCTGTCGACCGACGGTCGCCATGAGTATCTCGGCGGCGAAGTTCCTCATTCGTTGACGAGTGATCAAGCGCCGGCGCTCGAGACTTTGAGGCGACAACTCGCGACGCTTCCCGGGTTGCGGGGCTACATCGGCTTCGATCTGCTACTCACGACGGTGCGCGAGGCTCCGGTGGTCGTCGTCGAGGTCAACCCGCGGCTGACGACCAGCTATGTCGGTTACCGGGCCTGGTGGACGACCTCCCCTTGGCCCGCATGGTTGCACGGCGCGATGACGACGCCCAAGCTGAGCGGCGGCGGCACCATCCACTTCACGGCGGACGGTGCGATTTCGTCGTAATCGTAGTCGTAATCGTAGGGCAGGCTCCCGCATGCCGGGCATGTCGACATGACGACCATGGAGTCAACGCCGGCACGCGGCAGGCGGGAGCCTGCCCTACTGCGGTCCTGCGAAAGACCGCCCAACCCAGGGAACGAACACGATCATCACATTAGGGCTCGATATCGGCGGCGCGAACCTGAAGGGGGCCCTCTCCACCGGGGAATCCCTGTCGCGGCCGTTCGCTTTGTGGAAACACCCCGATCGGCTCGAGGCCGAGATCGCCGAGTTCCTCGACGCCTGGCCGCAGTCCGAGCAAGTCGCGGTGACGATGACCGGCGAGCTGGCCGATTGTTACGCCACCAAACGGGAAGGGGTCGCACGGATCACCGAAGCGGTCATGCGCGCCGCGGGACCACAGCGCGTGCGAGTCTGGACGACCGACGGCCGATTCCTCGCCCCGTACGATGTCGATGCGCATTGGGAACAGGTCGCGGCGGCGAACTGGCATGCCCTGGCGACATGCGTCGCGCGTCGGACCCTCAACACCACCGGCCTCCTCATCGATATCGGTTCGACCACCACCGACCTCATCCCCTTCGCCCACGGCGAACCGACGGCGACCGGTCGCACCGACCTCACCCGCATGCTGGCGGGCGAGCTCCTCTACACCGGTGTCCGGCGGACCCCTCTCTGTCAAATCGCGCGGGTTGTTCCCATGGGCGGCCGTCTGGTCCCCGTCGCCGCCGAATGGTTCGCGACCTCGCTGGATCTTTACCTATGGCGGGGTGACCTCCCCGAAGACTCCGCCGACCACGACACCGCCGACGGTCGACCCGCCACGCGCGCGGCGGCCCACACCCGACTCGCCCACATGCTCTGCGGCGATCATGTCGAGATCCCGGAATCCACGATCGACACGTTGGTCGAGTTCTGGGCGGCAGCGCAGGCCGAGCAGATCACCACCGCCCTGCGACAAGTCCTCTCGGCGCAAACCGCACCGCTCGAGTCCCTCGTCCTGTCGGGTTCGGGGACGTTCCTTGCCGAACGAGTGATTGATCGGCTGCCGGAACTGGCTTCCCTGCCGCGCACAACCTTGGCGCGCGTCTTCGGGGCCGACATCGCAACGGCCGCTTGCGCTTGGGCCGTGGCCCGGCTGCTGGCGGAGTCCGCCGGTTAAGCTGGGGTGTCTCGCGAAACTCTAAGGCCGGAATCTCCGGCAGATTCGCTCATTCCCCACCAAGCATCCGGATTCCCTCGCCTCGTACGCCAAGTCGTTCGATGGGGAGAAACGAGAAGTCCCCCGCATGGGACTTTCGGGAGAGCCTGTCGTGAATTTCGCAGACGCGCCGCAATTGGCCCAAGGTCAGGTCATCGTCACCCCCGCCGGGGAAATCCACGGGTCCGACACCCCCGAATCGCGCGAACTGGCCCGCCGCATCCAAGCCTGCATCAACGCCTGCGCGGGGCTGTCGACCGAAGAACTCGAGCGCGGCATCATCGCCGACATGACCCGGGTCATCGGCCTGGTGACCCCCTTGCTGCAACAGGCCCGTCAAGAGGCCGCCTGATACGACAGCCTCAGCGCCGATCACCGTTTTCCCGCGGCCCGACTGAGACGATCGGCGGCGGTGATCGGCAGCACGCCGTGTCGCGGATCCCACACCCGCCCGACCCATGACGCGGCGGTCGCCAAATCGAGCCCGCCTCCCACGGACAGATGGACTTGGAACTCCGCCCCCTCGGCGGGGAACAGCACCCCGAGTGGTGCCGAGACTTCGTCGGTTCGGGATGGTGATCGCGGTCGGGACTTCGCCACGCCGACGCAGGGCCTGCCCGTCAACCGCGCCACCCCACAGGCGATGCCGAACCCACGCGGATGGAGTCGGCCCGAGCCGTCCACCAACAACCCATCGGCCCACGGCCGTCTCATGGCCACCTGCTCCAACAACTTCGCCAGCAGCGGCAACTCCCGAAACATCAGATAGCCCGATATGTACGGGAAGGTCGCCGGACCGCGCAGCGTCTCGGCATGGAGCTGTTGTCGCGTGGCGACGTCGTACTCGACATACGCGGCGACCCCCTCATCCGGCGTCGGGTAAGAGACATCGAGTCCCGCCAATGTCCGGGGCGGTCGGGGCGGCGGAGTCTGGTCCTCGAGCCGACTCTGCTCGAGTTGCCACCTCGCGAGGTGCTGCAGCGGAACGTCGCTGATCAAGTCGAGCCGCCGGACGGGAGCGATCAGCCGTCCCTCGTCATCAAACGCGTGGCCTTCCGCCTGAAGTCGCCCGACTTGCCGAGCGCGGCCCCGTGTCCCACTGATCGAACCATCTTGGCGGACGACCCGTTGCCAGGGACGGGGATCATCAATGGCGCGCCACGCCGCGCATCGTCGCGCGACCCAACTCGCCGCGACGACATCCCCCAACGCCCGCGCCACCGCGCCGTACGAGACGACTTTGCCGCGTGGAAGCTGCTCGATCAGCAAGGTGAATTCGCGATCGAGCTCAACCTCAGGCCAAGACCAATCTGTGAGTTGATCATAGGGAGGCATGGGGGACCGGCCGTCTACCGTTGCGCCTTCACCCGGCTCCGCTTCCACAGGCTCACCGCGAAACGGGAGGGGACCGTGGTCCGGGAAGTCCCCGACGACCTCGATCAAATGCACAATCGCCCGGGGCTCACCGAGACGATGCACCGTCCTTCCACGAGCTTCTTCCGGGAATCACCCGCGTCATTCCTTCGGCAGCCGGCCGAGATGTTCGTTGCCGCCGATCACCACCAGCGTGTCCTCGGTTTGAATGATTTCATCGGCCCCAGGGACGATCAGGCTTTGTTTGGTGAGTTCCGTACCGTCGGGACCGACCATCGACATCGACCGCCGAATCGCGACCAGATTGACGTTGTACTTCACGCGCAGGTTGAGATCGCGCAGCGACTTTCCACGAAACGCCGCGGGGGCCCGCAACTCGATCAAGGTGTAGCCTTCGCCGAGATCGATGAAATCATCGAGCAGCGGATTCGCCAGCCGCCGGGCGAGTTGTTGTCCCGTTTCGGTCTCCGGCTGAATGACCTCGTCAGCCCCGATCCGCCGGAAGATTTCCGCGTGGGTGCTGGTGCTGGCCCGGCAGATGATTTCGGGGATGCCGAACTTTTTGCCGAGGACCGTGGTCAGGAGCGCGGCTTCGAAGTTCTCGCCGATCGCCACCACCAAGACATCGACCTTGTGAATCTCCTGGCTGCGCAGCGCGGATTCATCGGTCGAATCGAGGATCACCGCCGCGCTGACGACATCCTTGACGTCGTCGATGAGCTCGGGGTCGGTGTCGATGGCGATGACCTGCGCGTTGGTCGCCGCCAATTGTCGGGCGAGCGCCATGCCGAACCGGCCGAGCCCGACGACTGCCACTTTACGCATACGATTCCCAAGCGAGGAACCGCCGCGGTCCAGGCGTCATGTCCTGGTCGAGCGCGGCGGGATGAGAACTTGTCGCTCATCATATCGAGTCTGGCCGGGGGCCGTCACGGGCGAGGGACATAGTGTCGCCCGGGGCGTGGTGCTCGCCTTCCGTCGGTGCAGCCACGGAGGTGAGGGGGCATCGTGATGTGTCTGATCAGATCCGTCCCTCTCCAGACCACGCCATCCGTCGTAACTGTCATGAAGTCATGGACATACGGAGAATAGCCGGTGTGGCGACAAGGCCGTGTCGATCAGACGGCCCCATGGATCGCAGGGGATCGAGCTTCACGGATCGACGGCCTGTGATCGCATGCCGGGACGTCGATGAGTGGGCTTCGCTCCGCGCGATAGACGCCGTGACGGCCGCGCGGGGCGGACTCCGCAAGTTCTCGCGGCGTTCGCGCTTGCATCGCCGGGGGGCCTCGCTATACTCCCCGATTCGCGGGCGAGGCGAACCTCCCGATGGGCTTGCGTAGCTCGGCAAAAGCTAGCGTAGCTCAACGGCAGAGCTCCTGTTTTGTAAACAGGGGGTTGTGGGTTCGAATCCCTCCGCTAGCTCTCTGAACCCCGAGCCGAACTTCGGGGTCCTTCAGGGAACCGGCCGAGGTCGTCGGCGAAGTTGTGGACTCACGGTTGGACCAAGGCGCGAAGTTCTCGCCCACCCGTCGTCAGTCAGGTTCCCATCCCAACAATTCGATCGTCTTTGACCAGGGCGATCCTGAGATCACGGCCAGATTCCCGAGCGGTCAAAGGGGACAGACTGTAAATCTGTTGGCTTATGCCTTCGCAGGTTCGAATCCTGCTCTGGCCAATTTCGGAGTCATGCGGCACGGTGTGGTGAGACGCGTCCAGGGGGTGAAAGCATCCCAGACATGGGCTCGTGACGCAGGCTGCGAACTCCGCCCGCGGATGTAGCTCAATGGTAGAGTCCCAGCCTTCCAAGCTGGTCGTGTGGGTTCGATTCCCATCACCCGCTCTCCGGTCGGTGCGAGGCTCGACGAGGAATGGTGTCGGCGGGAAGGCAAGTCGCCCGGTGACTTGAGCTTCCCGCGGTTCGATTCCTCGGTCGGGGACGGTGTTCGATGTGCGAGGTGGGTTGACAATTGGTCAACCATCGGACATCGTGTACCCCCTTGCCGGGTGACCCTTTCGGGGGTTGGCCGTCCGGACGGATCGCGGAACGCCCGCAACACTGCTGCTGTAGCTCAGCTGGTAGAGTGCGTCCTTGGTAAGGACGAGGTCGTGGGTTCGAATCCCACCAGTAGCTTTCGAGGCGGTGCAGTCGACGACGTCGAACCCTCACCAAGGCGGATCGCCCGAGAGTTCTCGTCACGACTGGAATCGCCTGGTTGATGTCCGAGTGGAATCGCGGGACCCCGCGGTTGCGGCGGGCTCGACCCGGCGGACGTTCGTAAGGTTATCCGACGGCCGGCGTCATCCGACGTCGGCGACATTCGACGGCTGGCAACATCCGGCGACCAGGGAGCGGGAGCAGGCGGTCTCCCACCCGGGGGCGATTTTCACAATCCGCAGTTTCCTCTGGTGAGCGAGAAAGCGTAGGAGCAGCAATGGCGAAGGAGACCTTTCAACGGACCAAGCCGCACGTGAACGTGGGAACCATCGGTCACATCGACCATGGAAAGACCACCACCACGGCGGCCATCCTGGCCGTGCAGACGGCGAAGGGTTTGGCGAAGTTCAAGAGCTATGCGGATATCGCCAAGGGGGGGACCGTCCGCGATGAAACCAAGACCGTGACCATCGCGGTCAGCCACGTCGAATACGAAACCCCGAACCGCCACTACGCCCACATCGACTGCCCCGGGCACGCCGATTACATCAAGAACATGATCACCGGGGCCGCCCAGATGGACGGCGCCATCCTTGTGGTTTCGGCCGCCGACGGCCCGATGCCCCAAACTCGCGAGCACATCCTCCTGGCTCGCCAGGTGAACGTCCCCGCGCTGGTCGTCTTCCTTAATAAGTGCGACCTCGTCGACGACGAAGAGCTCCTCGAACTCGTCGAGATGGAAATCCGCGACCTGCTCAACAAGTACGAGTTCCCCGGCGACGACATTCCCATCGTTCGCGGCAACGCCAAGGGGGCTTTGGACAACCCGGCCGACGAGAAGTACAGCGCCTGCATCACGAAGCTGATGGAAGCGCTCGACGCCAACATTCCGGAACCGGCCCGCGAACGCGACAAGCCGTTCCTGATGCCGATCGAAGACGTGTTCTCGATCTCCGGCCGCGGCACCGTGGTCACCGGCCGAATCGAGTCGGGCGTGGTCAAAGTCAACGAAAAGGTGCAGATCATCGGCCTGGGCGATACTCAGGAAACCGTGGTCACCGGCATCGAAATGTTCAACAAACTGCTGGATGAAGGTCAGGCCGGCGACAATGTCGGTCTGCTCCTCCGCGGGATCGACAAGGACGCCGTCGGTCGCGGCCAAGTTCTCGCGAAGCCCGGCAGCATCAAGCCCCACACCAAGTTCGAGGCCAAGGTCTACGTCCTGAGCAAGGAGGAAGGGGGCCGCCACACGCCGTTCTTCAACGGCTACAAGCCCCAGTTCTACTTCCGGACGACCGACGTCACCGGTTCGGCGAAGCTCCTCGGCGGCGCGGAAATGTGCATGCCCGGCGACAACGTCCAACTCGAAGTCCAGCTCGGCAAGCCGATCGCCATGGTCGACAACGTCCGCTTCGCCATCCGCGAAGGGGGCAAGACGGTCGGCTCCGGCGTCGTGACCAAGATCCTCGAGTAGTTTTCCAACGTTCCGGCTCCGCGGGCGGCTCCATCGTGACCGCTGCGGGGTGGGATCATGTCGGCACCTAACCAGCGGCCCCGCCTTTCCCGAGGCGGGGTCGTTGGCGCATCCTGGGAGATCGGGGCCATGGCCCGCGAATACGTTTGGCTGGAATGCACCGAGACGGGTCTGCGCAATTACCGCGTCAGCAAAGAGACGCGCGGCACCGAACGCCTCGAACTGAAGAAGTACTGCAAGAAGCTCCGCAAGCACACGGTCCACAAGGAATCACGGAAGAAATAGTGGACAGGGACGAGTGGACGGTGGGCACCAAGCCCTCGACTTGGCCGTCCGGCCTTTCCTGCCCACAGTCCACGGGATGCCGTCCACCATTTCTACGGGCGTAGCTCAATTGGCAGAGCGATGGATTCCAAATCCATAGGTTGGGGGTTCAAGTCCCTCCGCCCGTGTTCCACAATCGAGACGTTCCACCAGCTTGACGTTGTACCAGCTTGAAGGCCCGTCGATCCGGGGAGTCCGTCCTCGGGTGATGTCCCTTCGGCTGGAGGAAGATCATGGCGAAAGCGGATAAAGCCGACGGCTTCTGGTCCAGCATGCTGGCCGCCGGGCTCTACAAGAAGAACCAAGGACGGCTCACCCGACAGCTCACGGCGGCGGCGATCATCGTGGTCGTCGCGCTGGGGGTCTGGTCCCTGTTTCTGACATTCCTGGCGGACGTCAAGCCGCAAGCCGTGCAATACGGGATCGCGGGGGCGATTCTGGGCCTCGGGTTGTGGTTCGCCTATCGCGTGGTGAACTACCCCCCCTTCGCCGACTTTCTGGTGGATGTGGAGGCGGAGCTGGGGAAGGTGTCGTGGCCGTCGAAAGACGAGTTGCGGCGGGCCACGGTCGTCGTTTTGGTGACGATGGTCCTGCTGAGCGCCGTGCTCCTCGCCTACGATCTGCTTTGGCAGCAGATTTTGCGGGCGATTGGCGTTCTGAAATTCTGAAGCCCAGCGCCGGTTTCGGGTTGACTTGCAAACTTGAGGCCGGTGTGTCATGATTCTCGATTCTTCGCGCCTGCGGCGATTCCTCGCCCGGGCGAAACCGGTTCGTCGAGCTGGTTGACGGTCCGTCCCGTCCGTCGTGAAAGCCCGGTATGGTCGCCCCGCAGACACCCGCTGCCGAAAACGCCTCGGACTCCGAAGGCCTGCAGTGGTACGTCTTGAAGGTGCAGAGCAATCGGGAACGGACGATCCGCGACAACCTGATTCGGCGGATGCGGCAGGAAGGGCTCGAGGAGTTTTTCGGCGAGATCGTGATCCCGACCGAGAAGCTGGTGGAGACCAAGGGGGGGAAGAAGCGGGTCACCGAGCAGAAGTTGTTTCCGGGCTATCTGATGGTGCAGATGGTGCTGAACGACGACACTTGGTACCTGGTGCGCAGCACCAGCGGAGTGGGAGATTTCACCGGGTCGGCGGGGAAGCCCTTGCCGATGCAGGAGCATGAAATCTCGAAGATGCTCGGCCGCGAGGAGGGCAAGAAGGAAGAGGCCCCGCTGAAGGTGAAGATGGACTTCGCCACCGGGGATCACGTGAAGATCAAGGATGGGGCCTTCGAGAGCTTCGAGGGGAATATCGAGGCGATCGACGAGGCCAACGGCAAGATTACGGTCCTGATTCAGATTTTCGGTCGTCCGACCCCCGTCGATCTTGAGTATTGGCAGGTCGAGCGGGTCTAGGTGCGCGGCGGCGAATCGATCGACCGACAGGCGTCGCGGATGGCGACGACTCGACGTTCGACTCCCAGCGTGAATCGTGGTGAACTGACATGGCGAAGAAGGCGGCGAAGCTCAAGGCGCAGGTGAAGGTCCAGATCGCGGGCGGGAAAGCGACTCCCGCGCCCCCGGTCGGGACGGCGCTGGGCCCCCACGGGATCAACCTGGGGCAGTTCGTCTCGCAGTTCAATGAGAAGACGCGCGATCTCAACGGGATGATCGTGCCGGTCATCATCTCGATTTTTGAAGATCGCTCGTTTTCGTTCGTGCTCAAAAGCCCGCCCGCTTCGGTCCTGTTGAAGCAGGCGGCGAAACTGGCCAAGGGAGCCAACAATCCCAAGACCGAAAAGGTCGGCACGGTCACCAAGGCGCAACTCTTGGAGATCGCGAAGGCGAAGTATGAAGACCTCAACGCCATCGACATCGAGGCGGCGGCCCGCATGATCGCGGGGACGGCCCGCAGCATGGGGATCGAGGTGCTCGCGTAGTTCGTTTCGCTTTCCCGGAATCGCCCGCACCGTCGCTCTGAAGGTATCTCGTTCCATGGCGCATGTCTCAAAGCGGTTCAAGCACCTGCTCAAGCAGGTCGAAACCGTCACGGCCCAGGATTTGGCCGGCGCGGTCAAGCTCTTGCAGTCCCTCGAACCGGGACTCCCCGCGACCATCAAGAAGTGCAAGTTCGACCAAACGGTCACGCTCGCGATCCGGCTCGGGGTCGATCCGAAGCAGGCGGACCAGAAGGTTCGCGGCTCGGTCGTGCTCCCGCACGGCATCGG